>NZ_SPQM01000062.1 GCF_004570345.1 Blastococcus sp. CT_GayMR20
GATCTCGCCGCGGCCGCTCGGCCTGGCCCCGGCCGGCGCCGGCGCCGGTCCGTCGCGGATCGGCGCGATGAGCAGCGGCAGTGGCAGTGGGCCCGTCGGCGCCACCGCCGCGAGCCTGGCCGTCCGCGAGCCCGTGGTGGCCGTCGCCGAGCCGGCTCCGGCTCCCGCTCAGCCCTACCGGATCACCACCCTGCACCCGCGCACCTACAACGAGGCGCGCACGATCGGGGAGCGCTTCCGCGACGGGATGCCGGTGATCATGAACCTCACCGAGATGGACGACGCCGACGCGAAGCGCCTCGTGGACTTCGCTGCCGGTCTGTCCTTCGGGCTGCGCGGTAGTATCGAGCGCGTCACGGCAAAGGTGTTCCTGCTCAGCCCGCAGAACGTCGACGTGACGGCCGAGGACAAGGCGCGGATCCGCGAAGGCGGGTTCTTCAACCAGTCCTGAGGCCTGCCCATGACCGGCTGCCCGGGGCAACCCGGGCTGCCGGCGGACACGGCACGCGCGGTGCCCCGAACGAACGAGGACTGTGGCTCTCTTCTGGTCGATCGTCTCGTCGGTGCTGCTCGTCTTCCTCGTCCTGCTCTTCGCGCGGTTCGTCGTGGACTGGGTGATGGTGCTGGCCCGCAGCTGGCGTCCCTCCGGGCTCGTCGCTGCCGGGCTCGAGGTCGTGTACAGCACGACCGACCCGCCGCTCAAGGCGATCCGCAAGGTCATCCCGCCGCTGAACCTGGGCTCCATCAGACTGGACCTCGGGTTTATGGTGCTGCTGATCGCCGTGTTGCTCCTGCGGAGCTTCGCGACCCGACTCGCCATCGCCGCAGCGTGACTGCCTTTCCCTCCGGGGGTAGAGACGTGGAACGGATGTGCGCTGCCGCACGTCCGCGAACCGTCCCTGTGCCCGCCGTCCGACCCGAGGTGACCTGAGATGCCACTCACGCCTGCCGACGTGCACAACGTCGTCTTCAAGAAGCCACCCATCGGCAAGCGGGGCTACGACGAGGACGAGGTCGACGCCTTCCTCGACGTCGTGGAGGCCGAACTGGCCCGCCTCATCGAGGAGAACAACGAGCTGCGTGCCAACGGCCGCAGCAACGCGCGCGTGGAGGAGGCCCCGGCTCCCGCGCCCGCACCCGTCCCGGTCGCCGCGGCGCCCCCGCCGCCGGTCCAGCAGCCGCGCGAGGACGACAGCGCCCGGGCCTCCCGGATGCTGGCCCTGGCCACGGAGACCGCGGACCGCTACGTCAACGAGGCCAAGACGCAGGCCGAGCAGATGCTCACCGGCGCTAAGACCAACAGCGACCGGCTGATGACCGACGCCCGCCAGAAGAGCGAGCAGATGGTCGCCGAGGCCAAGCACCGGGCCGAATCAATGGTCGGCGACGCGCGCACGCGCGCCGAGACGATGGAGCGCGAGTCCCGTGCCAAGGCCGCCGCCCTCGAGCAGGACGCCGAGCGCCGGCACGTCGAGGCGATGAGCGGCCTGGAGGAGAAGCGCAGCAGCCTCGAGCGCAAGATCGAGGAGCTGCGGACCTTCGAGCGCGAGTACCGCACCCGCCTGCGGTCCTACCTCGAGTCGCACCTCCGCGACCTGGACAGCCGCGGGTCGGCCGAGCCCGCAGCGGCGAATCGGCAGAACCAGCACGCCAGCGCCTGAGGCGGTACCGCCCGAGAACGGGGCCCCCGGACACTCGTCCGGGGGCCCCGTTCGTCGTGCGGGTGAACCGGCCGTGTTGAACGGGCGGCCGGCGTGGGCGCAGCCCTACAGTCGCAGCGTGATCTTGGCTGCCGGCCTGATGGTGCTCCTGGGCCTCGGACTGTTCGTCGCGGGCGTCCTGACCGGCGTGACCGCCTTCTACTGGGGCTGCGTGGCCGCCTGCGTGGTGGCCGCCGTGCTCCTCTTCCTCGCGCGACGGACGATGGGCCCGGGACGGACTCCGGCGGCCGGGCGGGGGAAGGACGCGACGCCGGCGTCCGCCGAGCGGACGACGCCGGGGGCGGCCGCGACGGAGATGCCCGCGACCTGGGAGCCGTCGGCGGTCCCCGACGCAGCCGGCGACCTGCCCGATCCGCCCGTCGAGGAGGTCGAGGTCACCGACCTGCTGCTCGTCGTCGACCTCACCGACGAGGTCTACGTCCTCGACGAGCACCCGCGCTACCACCTGGCCGGCTGCGTCCACCTCCGCGGCCACACGCCCGTCCCGCTGCCGATCGACGAGGCGCGGACGGACGGATTCACCCCGTGCGCCGTCTGCGCGCCGGACCGGAACCTCGCCGAGCGGGTGCGCGCCCGCAAGGCGGCCGGTAGTTAGGCCCCTTCCAGGGCACCGGCCCGAGCGTGCGAGGGACGGGAGGAAGGGGTCCTTTCTCAGCTCACCTGGCGCGGGCCACCCAGAAGCGGGAGCCCGCCGGACCCTCGACGCCCGGTCCCTCGCCGGCCGTCGCGGCGTGCACGCGCACGGCGAGCACCTCGCCGGCGACCTGCGCGGCGTGCTCCTCCAGCGCCTGGGCCAGGATGCCGTCCCCGGTCCACCACAGCTCGATCCGGTCGCTGACCTCCAGGCCGCCGGTCTTGCGGGCGTCCTGCACCAGCCGGATCACCTCGCGCACCAGGCCGGCGCGCTCGAGCTCCGGCGTGATGGTGAGGTCCAGCGCCACCGTCAGCCCGCCGCCGCTGGCGACCGTCCAGCCCTCCCGCGGCGTCTCGGTGACGACCAGGTCGCCGTCGGCCAGCGGCACGGCGGCTCCGTCGACCTCCACGGTCGCCGTCCCGGCGCGGTAGTCGGCGGTGAGGGCCGCGGGGTCGGCGGCGGCCACCGCCTTCGCGACGGCCTGCACCTGCTTGCCCAGCCGCCGGCCGACGGCCCGGAAGTCGACCTTGACGGTGACGTCGACGAGCTCGCCGACGGCCGACAGCTCGACCAGTTCGGCCACGTTCAGCTCGTCGCTCACCTCGGCGACGAGGTCGCGGGGGAGCGCGGCCCAGCCAGGTGCCGCAACGGCCGCGCGCGCCAGGGGCTGACGGGTGCGCACCTTGGCCGACGTCCGCGCCGAGCGGCCGAGCTCGACCAGGCGCCGGACCAGCGCGACCTGCGCGACGAGCTCGTCGTCCCGCGCGGCCTCTTCCACGGCGGGCCACGAGGCCAGGTGCACGGAGTCGACCGCGTCCGCGTGCCCCGGCGCGACCGCCCGGGCCCACACCTCCTCGGTGACGAACGGCGTGAACGGGGCCATCAGCCGCGTCAGCCCGTCGAGCACCTCGTGCAGGGTGGCCAGCGCGGCCGGGTCGCCGTCCCAGAAGCGGCGCCGGGACCGGCGGACGTACCAGTTGGACAGGTCGTCGACGAAGCCCGCGAGGAGCCGGCCGGCGCCCTGGGTGTCGAAGTCCTCCAGCGCGTCGGTCACCCCGGAGGTGACCGACGCCAGTTCCGCCAGCGCCCAGCGGTCCAGCAGCGGCCGGTCGGCGCGCGCGGGGGCGGGCACCTCTGCCGGATCCCAGCCCGCTGCCTCGGCGTAGAGCGTGAAGAAGCTCGCGGTGTTCCAGTAGGTCAGCAGGACCTTGCGGACGACCTCCGACAGCGTCTCGTGGCCGACCCGACGGGCCGACCACGGTGACCCGCCGGCCAGCATGAACCAGCGGACGGCGTCGGCGCCGTGCCGGTCCATGAGCGGGATGGGCTCCAGGATGTTGCCGAGGTGCTTGCTCATCTTGCGGCCGTCCTCGGCGAGGATGTGGCCCAGGACCAGCACGTTCTCGTAGGAGCTCTGCCCGAACACCAGCGTGCCGATCGCCATCAGCGTGTAGAACCAGCCGCGGGTCTGGTCGATCGCCTCGCAGATGAACTGGGCCGGGTAGGCGTCCTCGAACTCCTCGTTGTTGCGGTGCGGCGCCCCCCACTGGGCGAACGGCATCGACCCGGAGTCGTACCAGGCGTCGATCACCTGCCGGACCCGCCGGAAGGTGCCCTCCTCGCCGGGCAGCGTGAACGTCACGTCGTCGATGAAGGGGCGGTGCGGGTCGAGGTCGGTGAGGTCGCGCCCGGTCAGCTCCGAGAGCTCGGCGAGCGAGCCGACCGCGACCAGCCGGGTCGGGTCGGCGTCGTTGCGCCAGATCGGCAGCGGGGTACCCCAGTACCGGTCGCGCGACAGCGCCCAGTCGACGTTGTTGTTCAGCCAGTCCCCGTACCGGCCGTGCTTGATGTTCTCGGGGTACCAGTTCGTCTTCTCGTTCTCGGCGAGGAGTTCGTCCTTGATCGCGCTGGTGCGGATGTACCAGGACGGCTGCGCGTAGTACATGAGCGGCGTGTGGCAGCGCCAGCAGTGCGGATAGCTGTGCTCGTAGCGCTGCTCGCGGAAGAGGACGCCCCGCTCCTGCAGGTCCTGCACCAGCGCCGGGTTCGCGGCCTGGAAGAAGTGGCCGCCGACGAGGGGGATCTCGGGCAGGAAGTGGCCGGTCGGGTCGATCGGCACGACGACGGGCAGGCCGTAGCCGCGGCAGACCGCGAGGTCCTCGGCGCCGAAGGCGGGGGACTGGTGCACCAGACCGGTGCCGTCCTCGGTGGTCACGTACTCGGCGAGGACGACGAAGTGAGCCGGCTCGGGGAACTCGACCAGCTCGAACGGGCGCTGATACGTGACCCGCTCCCAGTCCCGGCCGGTGGTGCGGGCCAGCACCTCGGCGTCCTCGCCGAGGACGGCGCCCAGCAGCGGCTCGGCGACGACGAACGTCCCCTCGCCGGTGCGTGCGACGACGTAGGTCACGTCGGGGTGCACGGCGACGGCCGTGTTCGACGGCAGCGTCCACGGCGTCGTCGTCCAGATGAGGAGGTCGGCCCTGCCGGCCCACTCGCCGCTGGTGACAGGCAGCCGGACGTACACCGACGGGTCGGTGATCGTCTCGTACCCCTGCGCGACCTCGTGGTCGGACAGGCCGGTGCCGCAGCGCGGGCAGTAGGGCGCGACGCGGTGGTCCTCGACCAGCAGGCCCTTCTCGAAGATCTGCTTGAGCGACCACCAGACGCTCTCGATGTAGGCGGGGTCCATCGTCCAGTAGGCGGTGGACATGTCGACCCAGTAGCCCATCCGGCGGGTGAGCTCGGAGAACGAGTCGACGTGCCGCTCGACGGACTCCCGGCAGCGGGCGTTGAACTCCGCGATCCCGTAGCGCTCGATGTCCGGCTTGCCACCGAAGCCGAGCTCCTGCTCGACGGCGATCTCGACGGGCAGGCCGTGGCAGTCCCAGCCCGCGCGGCGGGGCACGTGCCAGCCCTGCATCGTCTTGAAGCGCGGGAAGACGTCCTTGAAGGCGCGCGCCTCGATGTGGTGCGTGCCCGGTCGGCCGTTGGCCGTCGGTGGCCCCTCGTAGAACACCCACTGCGGTCGGCCGGCCGACCCCTCGAGGGTGCGCGCGAAGACCTTGTCGGCCTCCCAGCGCTGCAGGATCGCCTGCTCCAGGGCGGGCAGGTCGACCTGAGGGGGCAGCGCGGCGAAGGGGCCGGTGGGGGAGGGGCTACTCACGGCACCCATTCTCCCCGAACCGGCAAACCGGTTCGCGCCCCGCACCCGCGTGCGGACACGGCGCCGACACGGGCGTACGGGAGACTGCCCCCATGGTGGGCGCCCGGTGAACACGACGGTCACCGTGGCCCTCGCTGTCGGCGCCCTCGTCGTCCTCGTGGCAGCCGTCGCCCTCCGGCTCGCCGACCGCGTCGGCCTGCCCAGCCTGCTGCTCTACCTGGCTCTGGGCGTCGCCCTGGGCGAGAGCGGGCTGGGCGTGCAGTTCGAGGACTACCAGCTCACCCAGACGCTGGGGTACGCCGCGCTCGTGGTCATCCTCGCCGAGGGTGGTCTCACGACGCGGTGGGCCGACGTCCGCCGGGCCATCGGGCCCGGCGTGTCCCTGGCCACCGTCGGCGTCGCGGTGAGCGTGGGCGTCACCGCCGGGATCGCGGTCCTGCTGCTCGGCTACGACTGGGGCTTCGCCCTGCTGCTCGCGGCGGTGATCAGCTCCACCGACGCCGCCGCCGTCTTCGCCACCCTGCGTCGACTGCCCCTCCCGCGCCGGATGGCCGCCTCGCTGGAGGCCGAGAGCGGCCTCAACGACGCGCCGGTCATCCTGCTCGTGACCGTGCTCGCCGAGTCGCTCACCGGCGAGACGACCGAGCCGTGGTGGGTGGTCGGAGCCGTGGTGGCCGGTGAGCTCGCGGGGGGCGCGGTCCTCGGGATCGGCATCGGCTTCCTGGGCGCCGAGCTCCTGCGTCGGGTGGCGCTCCCCGTGGCCGGCTTCTACCCCCTGGCGACGCTGGCGCTCTGCGTCCTCGCCTACGCGTCCGCTTCGCTCGCGCACACGTCGGGCTTCGTAGCGGTCTACCTCTGCGGTGTGGTGCTCGGCAACGCGGCGGTGCCGCACCGCACGGCCAGCGTCGGGTTCGCCGAAGGAATGGCCTCCCTGGCGCAGATCGGCCTGTTCGTGCTGCTGGGACTGCTCGTGTCGCCGGCCCGCCTGCCCGAGGCCGTGGGGCCGGCACTCGTCGTGGGCGGCGCACTGCTGCTGCTCGCCCGGCCGCTGTCGGTGGTCGCGAGCCTCGTGTGGTTCCGGTTCCCGTGGGCCCAGCAGGCGTTCATCTCCTGGGCAGGCCTCCGGGGGGCGGTGCCGATCGTCGCGGCCATCATCCCGCTGACGGCGCAGGTCCCGGGTGCGACGACCGTCTTCGACACGGTGTTCGTGCTGGTCGTCGTCTTCACCGTGGTCCAGGGCTGGTCGCTGCCGTGGCTGGCCAGGCGGCTGCGGATCGCGGCACCGGTCACCCCGCGCGACGTGGAGGTGGAGTCCGCACCGCTCGGCGAGCTGGACGCGGACCTCATGCAGCTGACCGTGTCACCGGGGTCCCGGCTGCACGGCGTCTACCTCCCGGAGCTGCGGCTGCCCGAGGACGCCGCCGTGGTGCTCATCGTGCGTGAGGGACGGTCGTTCGTACCCGACGACACCACCCGCCTGATGCGCGGGGACCAGGCGCTCCTGGTGTCGGCCCGCCGGTCCCGGGCCGAGGCCGAGCGACGGCTGCGGGCGGTCAGCCGGGCCGGCCGGCTGGCCAGCTGGCGGGGCGAGTCGGGCAGGGCGACCCAGCGCGACTGACGCCGGACCGCCTGGTCGGCCGAGGCGCAGCGGACGCGACGGGGGCGTGGGATCGTGTCCCCGATCGGCATGCCGCCCACGGCCGAGCGGCGTCCGACGGCCCGCTGTCGCGACCACCGGAGGACGCGATGCGCTTTCTCTTCCGCCCACCCGCCGCCGAGGCGACGGGGCTGCTCAGCCTGCCCTGGGACCAGCCGCTGGCCGAGTGGGACCCCCACCTGCTGCTCGAGGTCCCGTCCCGCGGCATCTCGCGGCACGTCGTCCGTTTCGTGGCCTCCGGCGGGCACGTCTTCGCGCTCAAGGAGATCAACGAGCGGCTGGCCAGGCATGAGTACCGCCTCCTCGGGGAGTTCGAGGAGGAGGGCCTGCCGACGGTCTCCGTGCTGGGCATCTGCGTGGACCGCCCGCACGACCAGGAGGCGATCCTGGTCACCCGCTACCTCGAGTACTCGATGTCCTACCGGTGGCTGTTCTCCAGCCCGCGGGGCGACCACTCGGCGGAGCGGCTGCTCGACACCCTGGTGGAGCTGCTGGTCCGGCTGCACCTCGCCGGTGTCTTCTGGGGCGACTGCTCGCTGTCGAACACCCTGTTCCGCCCGGATGCGGGCGCGCTGGCCGCCTACCTCGTCGACGCCGAGACCGTCGAGCGGTATCCGACCCTGTCGCCGGGCCAGCGGGCGTACGACGTCGACCTCGCGCGGGAGCGGATCGGCGCCGAGCTGCTCGACCTCCAGTTCGGCGAGCTGCTGCCGTCCGACATCGACCCCATCGAGGTGGCGGAGGGCCTGGCCCCCCGCTACGAGTCGCTGTGGAACGAGGTCACCCACGAGCAGGTGTTCAGCGTCGACGAGCAGCAGTGGCGGATCGCCGAGCGTCTCCAGCGGCTCAACGACCTCGGCTTCGACGTGGGCGAGGTCGAGCTGATCACGTCCGACGAGGGCGCCAAGCTGCGGGTGGAGACGCGGGTCGCCGAGCCGGGGCAGCACCGGCGGGAGCTGTTCCGGCTGACGGGGCTGGAGGTCCAGGAGCGCCAGGCGCGCCGCCTGCTCAACGACATCCGCGCCTTCAAGGCCCACCTCGAGCAGAAGTCCGGCGGTCCCGTGCCGGAGTCCTACGCAGCGCACCGCTGGCTGGCCGAGATCTACCAGGCCGTGGTGGATGCCATCCCGGCGGAGCTCGTGGGCCGGCTCGCGCCGGCCGAGGTCTTCCACGAGGTCCTCGAGCACCGGTGGTTCCTGTCCGAGCATGCCGGCAAGGACGTCGGGACGGTCGAGGCGGCGGAGTCCTACTTCGCCACCGTCCTCCCCAACACCCCCAAGGAGGTCACCACCCCGTCGGTCATCGCGGGGCTCGTCTCGGACGGCTGATCGGCCGTCGTCGTGGCGCCGTTGATCTCGGTCCGGTGTCCTTTCCCCGGACGGCGCTGGTCCGAATTGACACCCCCTGTGACCTGCACCACGCTGCGTCCCAGCGGTGACCCCCAGTCCCCGGGCACGCCAACGGAGGCGATGACCTATGCGCGACGGTGCCGGCCTCGAACGATCCGGGAGGGGTTCACCCCCAACGGCACGGAGCAGGCGGAGGTCACCCAAGCGGGGTGTCGCGAGCGCCGCGGCGCTGCTGGTCACCGCCGGCACGCTGGCCGCGTGCGGTGGTGACGACGGCGGGGCGTCGACGCTGACCTGGTACATCAACCCCGACGCCGGGGGACAGGCCGAGATGGCCGCCCGGTGCACCGAGGAGGCCGGTGGCGCCTACACGATCGAGACGGCGCAGCTGCCCCGTGAGTCTGCGGCCCAGCGCGAGCAGTTGGTCCGCCGCCTCGCCGCGGAGGACTCCTCGATCGACATCGTGAGCCTCGACCCGCCCTACATCCCCGAGTTCGCCGAGGCGGGCTTCCTCGCCCCGGTGCCGGAGGACGTCGCCGAGCGGGTCACCGAGGACGTCGTCCAGAGTGCCATCGACGGCTCGACGTGGAACGACGAGTTGGTCGCCGTCCCGTTCTGGGCCAACACCCAGCTCCTCTGGTACAAGAAGTCGGTCGCCGAGGCGGCCGGTCTCGACCTCGAGAACGAGCCGGTCACCTGGGAGCAGCTGGTCGAGGCCGCGCAGGACCAGGACACCACGATCGCCGCCCAGGGCATCCGGGCCGAGGCGCTGACCGTGTGGGTCAACGCCCTCATCGAGTCCGCCGGCGGGCACATCATCGAGGAGACCGCCGACGACCCGGCCGACATCCAGCTCGGCCTCACGTCCGAGGCCGCGCAGGCCGCCGCCGAGGTCATGAACAGCGTCAGCACCGTCGGAGGCCCGGCGTTCACGACCGCCGGCGAGGACGCCAACGTCACGGACTTCGAAGAGGGCGACGCCGCCTTCATGGTCAACTGGCCGTTCGTCTGGGGCCGGGCCCTCGGCGCCGTCGAGGCGGGCACGCTGGACGCCAGCGTGCCGGAGGACTACGGGTGGGCGCAGTACCCGCGGGTCCTCGAGGACGAGGAGAGCCGGCCGCCCTACGGCGGGATCAACCTCGTCGTCGGTGCCTACAGCGAGAACGTCGACGCCGCGTACGAGGCGGCTGAGTGCATCGTCTCCGAGGAGAACCAGATCTTCTACTTCATCGACAACGGCAGCCCCGCCGCCAAGGCGTCGGTCTACGAGGACGAGGAGGTGCTCGAGATCTTCCCGCAGGCGCCCGTCATCCTCCAGTCCCTGGAGAACGCGGCCCCCCGGCCGCTGACCGTCTACTACAGCGAGGTTTCCGGGGCGCTGCAGCGCGAGTACCACCCGGCGACCGCGGTCGACGAGAACACCGGTGAGGAAGCGAGCGACCTCATCAGCGCTGTGCTGCGAGGGGAGAAACTGCTGTGAGCACGACGACCCTTCCCCCGACCAAGAAGACCGAGCCGGTCTCCGCACCGAAGGGGGGAATCACCGACCGCGCGCGCGGCGAACGGAAGCTGGGCTGGATGCTGGCCGGCCCCGCCTTCTTCGTGATGCTGGCGGTGACCGCGTATCCCATCCTCCAGGCGCTCTACGAGTCGCTCTTCTCGTACCGGCTGACCGACCCGGACAACCGGGCGTTCAACGGCCTGACGAACTACGGGGTGATTCTCAGCGACTCGCTGTGGTGGCAGTCGATCGCCGTCACGCTCTTCATCACGGTCGTGACCGTCGCGGTCGAGCTCGTGCTCGGCTTCGGCCTCGCCATGGTGATGGCCAAGGCGCTCAGTTCCATCCGGCCGGTCGTGCGTGCGGCCATCCTGATCCCGTACGCGGTGATCACCGTCGTGTCGGCGTTCGCCTGGCAGTTCGCCTTCGACATCAACACCGGCTTCGTGAACTCGTGGTTCGCGTGGATACCCGGTGTATCCGCCGACACCGACTGGTTCGGTGACAAATGGCTGTCGCTGCTGGTGATCTGCCTGGCCGAGATCTGGAAGACGACGCCGTTCATCTCGCTGCTGCTGCTCGCCGGACTCGCCCAGGTTCCCGAGGTGCTGCAGGAGGCCGCGCAGGTCGACGGGGCCACCTGGTGGCAGCGGTTGTGGCGGGTCACCATCCCCAACATGAAGGCGGCGATCATGGTCGCCCTTCTCTTCCGCAGCCTCGACGCCTTCCGGGTCTTCGACAGCATCTTCATCATGACCGGAGGTGCGAACGGCACCGAGTCGGTCTCGTTCCTCGCGTACCGACAAACAATCGCCCGACTGGAGATCGGGCTGGGCTCCGCGGTCTCCGTCCTGCTGTTCATCTCGGTGATGCTCATCGCCCTGGTCTTCATCAAGGGTTTCAAGGTCGACCTGTCCCAGGCGCGGGGGGAGTAGCAGATGTCCACGAAGAAGAAGGTCTGGTGGATCGTCGGCGGCGTCCTGATCGTGATCTACGCGTTGTTCCCGATCGCCTGGATCGTGTCGATCTCCCTGAAGGCCCCGTCCGACATCGCCAACGGCCAGTTCCTACCGACGAACGCCACCGGGGAGAACTACTCGTCGATCCTCACCGGCAGCGCCAGCGACCTCTTCCTGCCGGCGCTGCGGAACTCGTTCGGCATCTGCCTGATCGCCACGGCGATCTCGTGCATCCTGGCGATGTTCGCGGCCTATGCGATCGCCCGCCTCGACTTCCCGGGCAAGCGGCTCATCCTGTCCACCGCGCTGGTCGTCGCGATCTTCCCGGTGATCTCGATCGTCACGCCGCTGTTCAACGTGTGGCGCCAGATCGGGCTCTACGACACCTGGCCCGGGCTGATCATCCCCTACCTGTCGCTCACCCTGCCGATCTCGATCTGGACGATGTCCGCCTTCTTCCGCGAGATCCCGTGGGAGATGGAGCAGGCCGCGCAGGTCGACGGTGCGACGACGTGGCAGGCGTTCCGCAAGGTGATCGTCCCGCTGGCCGCACCCGGCGTGTTCACCACGGCGATCATCGCGTTCTTCATCGCCTGGAACGACTTCGTCTACGGCATCGTGCTGACCTCGACCGAGGCCGCCCGGCCGGTTCCTGCGGCGCTCGGTCTCTTCAGCGGCGCCTCCCAGTTCGAGGACCCGACGGGTGTGATCGCCGCGGCCGCCGTGATCGTCACCATTCCCGTCGTCGTGCTGGTCCTGCTCTTCCAGCGGCGCATCGTCGCCGGCCTGACCAACGGCGCGGTCAAGGGATGACTCCCGCCGTGCTCTCCACATCACCGACCCACCGAGGGGACGAGATCTGATGGCTTCGATCGAGATGCGCAACATCGTCAAGCAGTACGGCGACGGGTTCCCGGCCGTGAACGACGTCAGCCTGGACATCGCCGACGGCGAGTTCATGATCCTGGTCGGCCCGTCCGGCTGCGGGAAGTCGACGCTGCTCCGGATGATCGTCGGGCTGGAGGACATCACCAGCGGCGACATGATCATCGGCGGCAAGCGGGTCAACGACCTGGCGCCGCGGGACCGCAACCTGTCGATGGTCTTCCAGAACTACGCGCTCTACCCGCACATGACGGTGTACGAGAACATCGCCTTCCCGCTGCGCCTGTCCAAGACGCCGGACGACGAGGTGCGCCGCCGCGTCACCGAGGCCTCCGACGTGCTGGAGCTCAAGGACCACCTCGAGCGCAAGCCGGCGAACCTCTCCGGTGGCCAGCGCCAGCGGGTGGCCATGGGCCGCGCCATCGTCCGCCAGGCCGAGGCATTCCTCTTCGACGAGCCGCTGTCGAACCTCGACGCCAAGCTGCGCGGGCAGATGCGCACGGAGATCTCCCGGCTGCAGCGCCGGCTGGGCATCACCACCGTGTACGTCACCCACGACCAGACCGAGGCCATGACGCTGGGCGACCGGGTCTGCGTGCTCCGGAAGGGCAAGATCCAGCAGGTGGCGTCGCCGCGCGAGCTCTACGAGCAGCCGGTCAACCTGTTCGTCGCCGGGTTCATCGGGTCGCCGCCGATGAACTTCCTGCCCGCCACTCCGAAGGGCAACGGGCTGGAGACGCCGTTCGGAACGATCGAGCTGGGCGAGAAGCGGATGGCCCAGGTGAAGGGCCGGGACCTGGTCCTGGTCGGCATCCGCCCCGAGTACTTCGACGACGCCTCCCTCGTCGACGAGGCCAAGCGCCCGCTGGGGTCCACCTTCCGGGCCCGGGTCGACGTCACCGAGTGGCTGGGCGACTCGCAGTTCGCCTACATCCCGTACGAGGCGCCGGAGGCGGTCACCGCCCAGCTGCGCGAGCTCGCGCGTGAGCTGGACTCCGAGGAGCTGCGCACCCAGGCGATCGTGTCGATCGACTCGACCAGCCGTATCCGGGAGGGCCAGGAGGCGGAGTTCTGGCTCGACAGCCGGAAGATCCACGTCTTCGACCCGCAGTCGGGGGAGAACCTCACCCGTGACGCCGAGGCCGGCGCGGAACTCACGCGGATGGCGACGCAGGACCGGGTGGAGCAGGTGGAGGAGTCCAGGACCCGGCAGGGCGGCGCGACCGCGGTCGGCGCTGTCTGAAAAAGGACCCCGTCCTCCCCACCCTTCGCAAGCTCAGGGCGGGACCCGGGACGGGGCCACGGGGACGTGGTGGCGGAGCGCGGTCGTCTACGAGGTCTACCTGCGCAGCTTCGCCGACTCCGACGGTGACGGGGTCGGCGACATCGGCGGCCTGCGCAGCCGCCTGCCCTACCTCGCCGATCTCGGCGTGGACGCCGTGTGGATTACGCCGTGGTACCCCTCGCCGATGGCCGACGGCGGCTACGACGTGGCCGACTACTGCGAGATCGATCCGCGCTTCGGCACGCTCGCGGACGCCGACGTGCTGCTCGCCGAGGCGCACGCGCTCGGCATCCGCGTGATCACCGACCTGGTCGCCAATCACACCTCGGAGCAGCACCCCTGGTTCGTCGCCGCGCTGGCCGCGGGGCCGGGGTCGCCCGAGCGTGCCCGGTACTTCTTCCGCGACGGCCGGGCCGGTGGTGACGAGCCGCCCAACGACTGGATCAGCGCCTTCGGCGGCCGCGCGTGGACCCGCGTGCGGGAGCCCGACGGCTCGCCGGGGCAGTGGTACCTGCACCAGTTCGCGCCGCAGCAGCCGGACCTCGACTGGGACCACCCCGGCGTCCGGGAGGACTTCGACGCCATCCTG
This sequence comes from Blastococcus sp. CT_GayMR20, assembly GCF_004570345.1. The sequence goes on from NZ_SPQM01000062.1 coordinate 13,747, forward strand.
CGGTTCTGGTTCGACCGCGGGATCGACGGGATCCGGGTGGACGCCGCGCCGGCCATGGCCAAGGCCCCGGGGCTGCCCGACGCCGGCCACGGGCCGGGGGCGGCGTTCGAGTCCCGCACCTGGGTCGGCAACCCCCACTGGGACGTCGACGGGGTGCACGACATCCTCCGGCGCTGGCGCCGGATCGGGGACTCCTATCCCGGGGACCGGGTGTTCGTCACCGAGGCCGTCGTCAACGGCCCCGAGCGGCTGAGCCGGTACGTGCGCCCCGACGAGATGCACACCACCTTCAACTTCGACTACCTCACCGCGCCCTGGGACGCCGGGGCCCTGCGGCGCGTCATCGACGGCACGCTCGCGGCCCTGGCGCCTGTCGGCGCGCCGGCGACCTGGGTCCTCTCCAGCCACGACGAGACCCGGCACGTGACCCGGTTCGGCCGGGCCTCGACGGGGGCGGCGTTCGGGGGAGCCGCGCTGCCCGCGTCGACGACCGACCCCGTCCTGGGGCTGCGCCGCGCCCGGGCAGCGGCGCTCCTCACGCTCGCCCTGCCGGGGGGCGCCTACGTGTACCAGGGCGAGGAGCTGGGCCTGCCGGAGGTCGAGGACCTGCCGGAGGACGCGCTCCAGGACCCGACGTGGGAGCGCTCCGGCCACACGGTCCGGGGCCGCGACGGGTGCCGGGTGCCGCTGCCGTGGGACGGCGACCGCCCGCCGTTCGGCTTCACCGACGCCGGCGTCGCGCCGTGGCTGCCGCAGCCGGCGGGGTGGGCGGCGTCCACCGTCGCCGCGCAGCTGGGGGACCCGGGGTCGACGCTGGCGCTCTACCGGACCGCCCTGTCGCTGCGCCGCAGCCTCCCGCGGCTCGCGGACGCGCCGCTGACCTGGCTCGACGGCGGGCCCGACGTCCTCGCCTTCGACCGGGGCACGGCCCTGCGCTGCGTCGTGAACCTCTCGGCGGAGCCCGTGGACGTCACGGGTCACGGCAGCGTCCTGCTGGCCAGCGGCCCCGTCCCCGGCCGGCTGCCGCCCGACACCGCCGCCTGGTTCCGCGTCGACGGCGGCTGAGGCCCGGACGCGGCGGACCGGCGCGGGGCACCGGCACGGTTATCGTTCGACAGGACGGTCGCCGGAGCGGTCGCCGCCCAGCCCCGCCTATCGAGGAGCACGTCCTGTCCGACCAGCCCGAACCGGTGGGCGCGTCCGCCGCCGTCCCCCCGCGGCGCCCGCGGACCCGGCTCCTCCTCCTCCTGGCCACCGGGATCCTCGTGACCGACCTCGTGACCAAGGTGATCGTGGTCGCGACCGTCGAGCCCGGTGAGGACATCCGCCTGCTGGGCGGTGCGCTCTACCTGACCCAGCTGCGCAACGTCGGTGCCGCGTTCTCCTTCGCCGAGGGCGCCACGGTGCTGTTCAGCCTGGTCGCGGTGGTGGTCGCCGTCGTCATCGTGCGCACGGCCAGACGGATGTACTCGACCGGCTGGGCGGTGACCCTCGGCCTGGTCCTCGGCGGGGCGCTGGGCAACCTGGTCGACCGGATCTTCCGGGCGCCCGGCTTCCTGCGCGGGGGAGTGGTCGACTTCCTGTCCGTCTTCGGCCCCGACGGCAGCGTGTGGCCGGTGTTCAACGTGGCCGACTCGGCCATCGTCTGCGGCGGCATCCTCGGGGCCCTGCTCGCGCTGCGCGGCATCGAGTTCGACGGGACGAGGACCAAGGATCAGTCGCCGGCCGACGCCGCCTGAACCGGTCGGCCGCGCCGGACCGTCACAATGGGTGCCGTGACGAGCTCTCCGGGACTGCACCGTGCCCTGCCGGTGCCCGACGGGCTCGAGGGACAGCGGGTCGACCAGGCCCTCGCCCGGCTGTTCGGGCTCACGCGGACAGCGGCGGCGGAAGTGGCCGATGCCGGGAACGTGCTGGTCGACGGCCGGGTCCGCGGCAAGGGCGACCGGCTCAGCGGCGGCAGCTGGCTCGAGGTCGAGCTGCCCCCTCCGCCCGGGGAACCGGCGGCGCCGCGCCCGGTCGTGGGCATGACGATCCTGCACGACGACGACGACGTCGTGGTGGTCGACAAGCCCGTCGGCGTGGCCGCGCACCCGAGCCCGGGCTGGGACGGTCCCACCGTGATCGGGGGTCTGGCCGCGGCCGGGTACCGGATCTCCACCTCCGGTGCCGCCGAGCGACAGGGCGTCGTCCACCGGCTGGACGCCGCCACCACCGGCGTCATGGTGGTCGCCAAGAGCGAGCGCGCGTACACCGCGCTCAAGGCGGCGTTCAAGGAGCGGACCGTCTCCAAGGGCTACCACGCCCTCGTCCAGGGGCACCCCGACCCGTCCCGGGGCACCATCGACGCCCCGATCGACCGCCACCCCCGCCACGACTGGAAGTTCGCCGTCGTCAGCGGCGGCCGCCCGTCGGTGACCCACTACGAGGTCATCGAGGCGTTCCCGGCCGCCAGCCTGGTCGACATCCAGCTGGAGACGGGCCGCACGCACCAGATCCGCGTCCACTTCTCCGCGCTGCGCCACCCCTGCGTCGGCGACACGACCTACGGCGCCGACCCGACGCTGGCCGCCCGCCTCGGCGTGGAGCGCCAGTGGCTGCACGCCGTCCGGCTGGGCTTCCCGCATCCCGCCGACGGCAGCTGGGCCGAGTTCACCAGCGACTACCCGCCCGACCTCGCCGGCGCGCTGGCCGTCCTGCGCGCCGAGGCCTGATCGCCGGCCGGCCGTGAACGGCCTGCCGGACTCCCTCGCCGACTTCGGTCCCGCGGCGCTCGCGGCCGTCATCGTCGCCTTCTACCTGGTGCTGGGCGAGCCGGTCGTCGGGCACGTGCTGCACCGCCGGTTCGAGGGACGGTTGCGCTCGGACCCGGGCGCGCGCCGGTCGTTCTACCGGCGGCTGCTGGTCCTGGAGTGGGGGCTCGCGCTGCTCGCGCTGGTCGTCTGGCTGTCGGCCCCGGGGGTGGACGCCGGCCAGGTCGGGCTGCGCTGGCCGCAGGAGTGGCCCGGGCCCGTGGCGGCGCTCGTCGTCGTCCTGGTGCTGCTCTTCGTCGTCGTGTCCACCCGCGCGCTGCGCTCCGGTGCGCTGCTCGAGGACCCCGGAGCGGTGGTCCGAAGGCAGGGAGAGGGCCGGCACGCCGAGCCTCCCGGGCACGCGACCGTCGCCCTCCTGCCGCGGACGGCGGGGGAGCGGCGGCTGTTCACCGTGGTCGGCGTGACCGCCGGCGTGTGCGAGGAGTGGCTCTACCGCGGGTTCTTCCTGGCGGTGGTCGCCGCGCTGGCGGGCGGCCTGCCGACCGGGGCCCTCGTGCTGGTGGCGGCGGTGGCCTTCGGGTTGGCGCACGCCTACCAGGGGATGGCCGGGATCGTGACCACCGGTGTCCTGGGCGGTGTGATGGCCGCGGTCTACCTGCAGACCGGCTCCCTGCTGCTGCCCGTCCTGCTGCACGCGGTCATCGACCTGCGCTTCCTCCTGGTGCCCGCGCGGGTGCTCCCGGCCGGCCGGGCCGCCGCGTGACCGCGCCGGCGGCGTCCGTGGCGACGCCATCGGACTGGCCGGAGATCGCCACGCTCCGGACCCGCGTCTTCGTCGAGGAGCAGGGCGTCCCGCCCGAGATCGAGCAGGACGACGCGGACGCGACCGCCGTCCACGTGCTCAGCCGCGACGACGCCGGTGCGGTCGTGGCCACCGGCAGGCTCCTGCTCCGCGGCGACGGGACGGCGTCGATCGGCCGGATGGCGGCGGACCCGGCCGTGCGCGGCCGGGGGCACGGTGCCGCCGTCCTCGGGGAGCTGCACCGGCAGGCGGGGTCGCGCGGGGTCGGCGAGATCGAGCTGCACGCGCAGGTGAGCGCCCGGCGCTTCTACGAGCGGGCCGGCTACGCCGCCGTCGGCGCGGAGTACGAGGAGGCCGGTATCGCGCACATCACCATGCGCCGGTCCCTGCCCTAGGCGACGCGGGGGACGGGTGTGACGGATCGGTCCGCCGGGGCGCGACACGTTCTGTCAGACCTTCGGGATAGACACCTCCCAGTGCGAGGATTGGGGCACCGGCCCGCCGGTACCGCAGCCCCGCACCGCACCCACCGGTCTTCCCCGCCGGTCGCCCCGCCCTGATCCCGACGGCCGGGCACGCACGACCATTGAGGAGCACCGACCGCCCGTGAGCAGCGCTGCCAGTTCCCGATCCGCGGAGTCCTCCTTCGCGCACCTGCACGTCCACACCGAGTACTCGATGCTGGACGGCGCGGCGAAGCTCCCGGAGGTCACGAAGGCCGCCGCCGAGCAGGGCATGCCGGCGCTGGCGATGACCGACCACGGCAACGTCTTCGGCGCCTACGACTTCTACAAGCAGGCCACGAACGCCGGCGTCAAGCCGATCATCGGCATGGAGGGCTACTACACGCCGGGGTCCCGGTTCGACCGGGCGCCGTTCGACTTCGGCGACAACCTCATCGACGAGGAGGGCGACGGCGGGTCCAACCGCGGCAAGGCCGCGTACACCCACATGACGCTCCTGGCGCGCACCACCGAGGGCATGCACAACCTCTTCCGGATCTCCTCGCTGGCGAGCCTCGAGGGCCAGTACCGCAAGCCACGGTTCGACCGCGACCTGCTCGAGCGCTACGGCTCGGGCCTCATCGCCACCACCGGCTGCCCGTCGGGCGAGGTCAACATGTGGCTGCGCGCCGGCAAGGAGGACCGCGCCCGGCAGGCGGCGGCCGACTTCCAGGACATCTTCGGCAGGGAGAACTTCTACGCCGAGCTGATGGACCACGGCCTGTCCATCGAGAAGAAGACCCGGCCGGCGCTGCTGGCCATCGCCAAGGACCTCGGCATCCCGCTGCTGGCGACCAACGACCTGCACTACACGCACAAGGAGGACGCGCAGGCGCATGACGCGCTGCTGTGCATCCAGACCGGGTCGCGCCTGAACGAGACCAACCGCTTCCGCTTCAACGGCGACGGCTACTACCTCAAGAGCGCCGCCGAGATGCGGGCCCTGTTCACCGACCTGCCCGAGGCCTGCGACAACACGCTGCTGGTCGCCGAGCAGTGCGGGGTGGAGTTCACCGAGGGCGCGGACCTGATGCCGCGGTTCCCGCTGCCCGCGGGTGAGGACGAGACCTCGTGGTTCGTGAAGGAGGTCGAGCGGGGGCTGCACAAGCGGTGGCCGAACGGCATCCCCGACCACGTCCGCAAGCAGGCCGACTACGAGGTCGGGATCATCTGCCAGATGGGCTTCCCGGGGTACTTCCTCGTGGTCGCCGACTTCATCAACTGGGCCAAGGACCAGGGCATCCGCGTCGGCCCGGGCCGCGGCTCGGCCGCCGGCTCGCTCGCCGCCTACGCGATGGGCATCACCGACCTCGACCCGCTGGCCCACGGCCTGATCTTCGAGCGGTTCCTGAACCCCGAGCGCGTCTCCATGCCCGACGTCGACATCGACTTCGACGACCGCCGCCGGGGCGAGGTCATCCGCTACGTGTCGGAGAAGTACGGCGAGGAGCGGGTCAGCCAGATCGTCACCTACGGGACGATCAAGGCCAAGGCCGCGATCAAGGACGCCGCCCGAGTGCTCGACCGGCCCTACTCCGTCGGCGACGAGTTGACCAAGCTCATGCCGCCGGGCGTGATGGGCAAGGACATCCCGCTGTCGGGCATCTTCGACCCCAAGCACGACCGCTACAAGGAGGCCTCGGAGTTCCGGGCCCGGTACGAGTCCGACCCGGGTGCGGCCGAGGTCATCGACCAGGCGCGCAAGCTCGAAGGCCTCAAGCGGCAGTGGGGCGTGCACGCCGCCGGCGTCATCATCGGCCGCTACCCGCTCATCGACAGCGTCCCGATCATGCGGCGCGAGTCCGACGGCGCGGTGATCACGCAGTTCGACTACCCGACCTGCGAGACGCTCGGCCTGCTCAAGATGGACTTCCTGGGCCTGCGCAACCTGACGGTCATCGACGACGCGCTGCGCAACATCGTGATCAACGGCAAGGAGGCCATCGACCTCGACGAGATCAGCAAGGACCTCACCGACCCGGCCACCTACGATCTGCTGGCCCGCGGCGAGACCCTGGGCGTCTTCCAGTTCGACGGCGGGCCGATGCGGTCGCTGCTGCGGTTGATGCGGCCGGACAACTTCGAGGACATCTCGGCCGTCGGCGCGCTCTACCGGCCCGGCCCCATGGGCGCGAACTCGCACACCAACTATGCGCTGCGCAAGAACGGCCAGCAGGAGATCACGCCGATCCACCCCGAGCTCGCCGAGCCGCTCGAGGAGATCCTCGGCCAGACCTACGGCCTGATCGTCTACCAGGAGCAGGTCATGGCGATCGCGCAGAAGGTCGCCGGGTACTCCCTCGGCAAGGCCGACCTGCTGCGCCGCGCGATGGGCAAGAAGAAGAAGTCGGTCCTGGACGCCGAGTACGTCGGCTTCGAGGCCGGCATGAAGGCCAACGGCTTCTCGCCGGCCGCGGTCAAGACGCTGTGGGACATCCTCGTCCCGTTCGCCGACTACGCGTTCAACAAGGCGCACTCCGCGGCCTACGGGCTGATCTCGTACTGGACCGCCTACCTCAAGGCCAACTATCCGGCCGAGTACATGGCCGCCCTCCTCACCAGCGTCGGCGACGACAAGGACAAGCGGCCGGTCTACCTGGCCGAGTGCCGACGGATGGGCATCAAGGTGCTCCCGCCGGACGTCAACGAGTCCTCGGCCGACTTCACCGCCGTCGGCACCGACATCCGCTTCGGACTCGCGTCGGTGCGCAACGTCGGGCACAACGTGGTCGAGGCGATCGCCCGCGCCCGCGAGGAGCAGGGCGCGTTCAAGGACTTCGCCGACTTCCTGCGCAAGATCGACGCCGTGGCCTGCAACAAGAAGGTCATCGAGTCGCTCTGCAAGGCCGGCGCCTTCGACTCCCTCGGGCACTCGCGTCAGGGACTGGTCGCCGTCCACGCCAACGCCGTGGACATGGCGATGAGCCTCAAGCGCAAGGAGGCCGAGGGGCAGTTCGACCTGTTCGGCGGCTTCGGCGGGGACGGCGAGGCCGACGACCCGTTCGGCGGGGCGATGGACATCGCCATCCCGACCGCGGACTGGTCGAAGTCCGAGCGGCTGGTGTTCGAGCGGGACATGCTCGGCCTCTACGTGTCCGACCACCCGCTGCACGGAGTCGAGCACGTCCTCGCGGCCAACGCCGACACCCCGCTCGCCGAGATCATGGCCGGTGGCGTCGAGGACGGCGCGAACGTGACGGTCGCCGGCATCCTGACCGCGGTCGGCCCGCGCACCAACAAGCAGGGCGCGCCCTGGGCGATCGCGACGCTGGAGGACCTCGAGTCCGGTCTCGAGGTGCTGTTCTTCCCCAAGACATGGGCGCAGGTGTCGGACAAGGTCGTCCGGGACCAGATCGTCGTGGTCAAGGGGCGGATCAGCCGCCGCGACGACCAGCCGTCGCTGTTCGCCTCCGAGGTGAGCATCCCCGAGCTCACCGAGGGGCCGCGCGGCCCGGTGCTGGTGTCCATGCCGGCCGCACGCTGCACCCCGCCGGTCGTGGAGCGCCTCCGCGAGGTGCTGGGCAGCCACCCCGGCACGACCGAGGTGCAGCTGAAGCTCGTCAACGGCAGCCGCGAGACCGTCCTGCGCCTGGACCAGGGCCTGCGGGTGCGACCCAGCACCGCGCTGATGGGAGACATCAAGGCCCTGCTCGGCCCGACCAGCGTGGCCCTGCTCTGAGCCGGGTGAGGTTCACTGGTCCGGTGAGCAGCACTCCGCCGCCGGCGCAACCGGATCCGACCGGTCCGTCCGGCGGCAGGCTCCGGGCGCGACTGACCCGCCGGACGGGGGCCATGCCCGCCGCGTCGGCCTACTGGCGCGGCTGGCCGGAGGTCCGGACCGACCTGCGCAGCTCGGTCACGCTGGTGCTCGCGATGGCCCTGGCCGGCGTGCCGGCCGGGCTGGTCTGGTGGTGGCTGGCGCCGAGGGCCGATTTCCGGGTCACCGACTCCGGTCCGGTCGCGGTCGGGAAGCCGTCGTCGGAACTCCTGGTGGCCGACGACGTGGTGTTCGCCCTCGTGCTCGCGGGCACCGGCCTGGCGCTGGGCGCGGCCGCGTGGTTCCTGCGCCGGCGCCGCGGGGTGGCCACCGTCGTCGCGCTGGCCCTCGGAGCCTGCCTGACCGGGGTGGTGGCCTGGCAGCTCGGCGAGCTCCTCGGCGCCGGCCCGACGGAGGCCCAGCTGACCGACGTGGGCCGGCTGGTGACCACGTCGCTGACGCTGGGCTCGCCCCCCGCGCTGGCCGCCGCACCGTTCATGGCGCTCGTGGCCTACGTGGCTGCCGCCCTCTACGCCCCCGGCGACGACCTCGGGCGGACCGGGGACGTGCCCGTCCCCGAGAGCGTCGAGCAGCCGTGGAGCGAGCCGGCCCGGCTCAGTTGACGGTCATCGGGGTCGCGAACTGGTGCAGTGGCACCGGCACCGCCCCGATGGTCTGCAGCAGGGTGAGCTCGCGGCGCAGCAGCCGGGTCTCCATCGCCAGTCGCCGACGCGTCGCGGACTCAGCCAGCAGCGCCTGGCGGTCCTCGGTCGTGAGCAGGGCCGTCGACGCGACGAGGTAGGACAGTGCCGTCGGGTCACCCGCGACGGCGTGCAGGAGGACCGCGGTCTCCGCGTCGACCACCGGCTCGTCGTCGTCCTCGCCGCCGGAGCCGAGTCCGGCCACCTCGGCGACGTACCGGGTGAACAGCGTCCGGACGCCACGGGTCAGCACGTCCATCGAGCCGCGGGCCACCGAGGCGACCACCTCGTCCAGCTGCTCGTCGCAGATCTCCGCATCCGCGCCGGGCGTCCCGGGCAGGGCCAGGCCGTCGCTGTTGGCAGCCGCCTCCTCCGCGGCCTCCTCCTCGGCGAGCCACTCCACCTCGCCCTGCAGGTACGGCGGGTCCTCGCCGACGACGACATCGAGCAGCCGGAAGCGGGCGCCGCCGACCGTGACGATCCGGAAGCCGCCGTCGCTCTGCGGGCGCACGGCCTGCACACGGGCGACGCAGCCGACGTCGTAGAGGGCCTCGGCGGGGGAGACCTCCTCGACCTCCCAGCCCTGCCGGATGGCGACGACCCCGAAGCACCGGCGGTCACCGGTCTCGGGGTGGCTCAGCAGGTCATGCATCAGGCGCCGGTAGCGCGGCTCGAAGATCTGCAGCGGTAGCACCACGCCGGGGAACAGGGGCGTCCCGAGCGGGAACAGCGGGATCAGCTCGCCCATGGCCGCAGCGTACGGGGCCGGCACCGCGGAACCGGCCTCCGCCGTGGCTCGCCGGGCAGGCTCGATAGCCTGAGGAGTCCGTCGCACCCCGCCCTGCTCGTCCACCCCCACCCCGGAGGCTTCCGTGCTCGCCCGCATCGACCTGCGTGGGTCCGCGCTGCCGGGGGCCCGTGAGCTCGCCGGCCTGCTGCCGCGGGCCGGAACCGACATCGACTCGGTGATGGCGACCGTCCGCCCGCTGTGCGAGGACGTCCGGATCCGCGGCGCCCAGGCGGTCCGCGAGATCACCGCCCGGCTCGACGGCGTGGACGCCGAGGACTTCGCCGTTCCGCAGGCGGCGCTCGACCGTTCGCTGACCGAGTGCGACCCCGCGCTGCGGGCCGCGCTCGAGGAGACCATCACGCGGGTCCGGAAGGTGCACGCCGACCAGCGCCGCACGGACGTCACGACGGACGTCGTCCCCGGCGGGACCGTGACCGAGCGTTGGGTGCCCGTCCGGCGGGTCGGCCTCTATGTGCCCGGCGGCCTGGCGCCGCTGCTGTCCAGCGTCGTCATGAACGTCGTCCCGGCCCAGATCGCCGGCGTCGAGTCGATCGCTGTCGCCTCGCCGCCGCAGCGCGACCACGGCGGGCTCCCCGACCCCGGTGTGCTGGCCGCGTGCGCGCTGCTCGGCATCACCGAGGTCTACGCCGTCGGCGGGGCGCAGGCCGTCGCAGTGTTCGGCTACGGCGCCGGCACCTGCGAACCGGTGGACATGGTCACCGGGCCGGGCAACGTCTACGTGACGGCGGCCAAGCGGCTGCTGCGCGGGCTGATCGGGATCGACTCCGAGGCCGGCCCGACCGAGGTCGCGATCCTGGCCGACGACACCGCGGACCCTGCGCACGTGGCGGCCGACCTGATCAGCCAGGCCGAGCACGACCCGCTGGCCGGCGCGGTGCTGGTGACCCCGAGCGAGGCGCTGGCCGAGGCCGTCCTGGATCTCGTGCCCGGTCAGGTGGCCGCGACCAAGCACTCCGACCGCATCACCGTCGCCCTCGACGGCACCCAGTCGGGGATCGTGCTGGTCGACGACCTGGACGCCGGGCTGCGGGTCGTCGACGCCTACGCCGCGGAGCACCTGGAGATCCAGACCCGGAACCCGCGGGAGGTCGCCGCGCGGGTGCGCAACGCGGGGGCGATCTTCGTCGGCGCCTGGTCGCCGGTGTCGCTGGGCGACTATTGCGCCGGGTCCAACCACGTGCTGCCGACCGGGGGCTGCGCGCGGTTCTCCAGTGGGCTGTCCGTGCAGTCGTTCCTGCGGGGCATCCACGTCGTCGAGTACGACCAGCAGGCGCTGGCCGCCGTCGCGGGCCACATCGACGCCCTGGCCGGTGCCGAGGACCTGCCGGCCCACGCCGCCGCGGTGAGGATCCGGCAGCGCCCGTGACGACGATGGACGAGCTCCCGCTGCGGCCGGAGCTGCGTGGCCGCTCGCCCTACGGCGCCCCGCAGGTGCCGGCGACCCACCGGCTCAACACCAACGAGAACCCGTTCCCGCTGCCGGCCGAGCTGCTCGCCGACCTGGGCGCGGCCCTCGGGCACGCGGCGCTGGAGCTGAACCGCTATCCGGACCGGGACGCGGTCGAGCTGCGCGCCGACCTCGCCACCTACCTGTCCCGCAGCAGCGGGGTGCCGGTGGCGCCCGGGCAGGTGTGGGCGGCCAACGGGTCCAACGAGGTGCTGCAGCAGATCCTGCAGGCGTTCGGCGGAGCCGGGCGGACGGCGCTGGGCTTCACGCCGTCCTACTCGATGCACCCGATCATCTCCGCCGGCACGGGCACCGCCTGGGTCGACGGGCACCGCCGCGACGACTTCACCATCGACGCCGCCGCGGCCGCCGCACAGGTCCGCGAGGTGCAGCCCGACGTCGTCTTCGTGACGAGCCCGAACAACCCGACCGGCACCGCAGTCGCGCTCGACACGATCGTCGAGATCCACGACGCGACCTCGGGGATCGTGGTCGTGGACGAGGCATACGGGGAGTTCGCCCGCGTCGGCACGCCGTCGGCGCTGACGCTGCTGGCGGACCGGCCGCGGCTGATCGTGAGCCGGACGATGAGCAAGGCGTTCGGCATGGCCGGCCTGCGGCTGGGCTACCTGGCCGCCGACCCCGCCGTCGTGGACGCCCTGCAACTGGTGCGGCTGCCGTACCACCTGAGCTCGCTGACCCAGGCCGCCGCACGGACCGCGCTGGCGCACACCGACGCGCTGCTGGCCACGGTCGAGGCGGTCAAGGCGCAGCGCGACCGCATCGTCGCCGCGTTGCCGGGGATGGGCCTGACCAGCGTGCCCAGCGACGCGAACTTCGTCCTGTTCGGTCACTTCGCCGATGCCCACGCGACCTGGCAGGCGCTGCTCGACCGGGGGGTGCTCGTCCGCGACGTCGGCCTGCCCGGCTGGCTTCGCGTCACCGCCGGCACCGCCGAGGAGACCGATGCCTTCCTCACCGCCCTGGGTGAGGTGGCGCCGGAGCACCGCGGCTCTCTGGGAGGATGACCGGCATGAGCCGTACTGCACGCGTCGAACGCGCGACCAGCGAGACGAAGCTGGTCGTGGAACTGAACCTCGACGGCACCGGGTCCAGCTCCATCAGCACGGGCGTGGGCTTCTACGACCACATGCTGACGGCGCTGTCCAAGCACAGCGGCATCGACATCTCCGTCCAGGCCGACGGCGACCTGCACATCGACGCACACCACACCGTCGAGGACGTCGCCATCGCGCTGGGCCAGGCCTTCGCCGAGGCGCTGGGCGACAAGCGGGGGATCACCCGCTACGGCGACGCCACCATCCCGATGGACGAGGTGCTCGCCCAGGCGGCCGTCGACCTCTCGGGCCGGCCGTACTTCGTGCACGCCGAGCCCGAGAACATGACGCCGATGATCGGGCCGGACTACCCGACCAGCCTGACCAAGCACGTGCTGGAGTCCTTCGCGTTCAACGCGCGGATCAGCCTGCACGTGCGGGTCCTGTACGCCGGCCGGGACGCCCACCACATCGTCGAGGGCCAGTTCAAGGCGCTCGCCCGCGCGCTGCGCGAGGCGGTGGCCATCGACCCGCGGGTCACCGACGTGCCCTCGACCAAGGGCGCGCTGTGACGCCGTGACCCTCGGGCTCGTGCTGCTCCTGGCGGGCGGCTTCCTGCTCGGTGGTGCCTGGAGCGTCTGGCGCACCGACGAGGACTCACCGGACCGCGGCGGCCCGCAGGTCGCACTCGCCGTCGTCCTGCTGGTCGCCGCCCTGATCGCCACCGCGGCCGGCATCCTACGCATGGTGTGACCGGCTCGATCCTCGTTGAGGTCAGCGCCGGGTAGAGCAGGATCTCGGTGCCGTCGGGGCGGTAGGTGCGCCATCGGCCGTCGGGTGGTCGTTCGGCCCGGAAGCCGTCGTGAACCTCGGTGTGACCGAGCCGTCGGCGCGCCTGAACAGGCTGAGCGACCGGCCGTCGGTGGGGCGGGCTCGGACCGTCGGGGTCGAGCCGGGACAGGTAGTGGTGGACCCGTGCGCGACCTCGTGGTGCTGCCGGGCGCTGATCCGCAGTCAGAGGCTTGTCCCACATTGGCGTCCCCCTTGACGAAGTATCGGGAATCCCGAAGGGGCGCCGACCGCTGATGGGTACCGTGGCAGGCGTGAAGAAGGTGGCGGTCCTCGACTACGGGTCGGGCAATCTGCGCTCGGCCGAGCGGGCGCTGGAGCGCGTGGGCGCCGACGTCACCGTGACCTCGGACGCCCGGGTCGCGTTCGACGCGGACGGCCTCGTCGTCCCCGGCGTGGGCGCCTTCGCCGCCTGCATGGACGGTCTGCGCGCCGTCGACGGGCCCCGGATCATCGGCCGACGGCTGGCCGGCGGCCGCCCGGTGCTCGGCATCTGCGTGGGCATGCAGATCCTGTTCGACCGCGGCGTGGAGCACGGTCACGACGCCGAGGGCTGCGGAGAGTGGCCCGGGGTCGTCGAGCAGCTGAAGGCGCCGGTCCTGCCGCACATGGGCTGGAACACGGTCGACGCGCCCGCGGGCAGCGTGCTCTTCGACGGTCTGGCCGACGAGCGCTTCTACTTCGTGCACTCCTACGGTGTCCGCGACTTCCCGCTGGCCGCGGACGGCCCGCCGAGCCCGCTCGCCAAGCCGCTGGTCACCTGGGCCGAGCACGGCGACCGGTTCGTCGCCGGCGTGGAGAACGGGCCCCTGTCGGCGACCCAGTTCCACCCGGAGAAGAGCGGCGACGCCGGGGCCCAGTTGCTGACGAACTGGCTGAACACGCTCGACTGACCTGCGGCGGGCCGCCGGGATCGAGCCGCCTGCTCACCTAGGGTGACGCCGTGCCACCGCAGCGGTCATCCCGCGGCACGCCGTCGGCCGGCCGCCTCCCCGGGCGCGCAGCGGGCCTCGTCGTCGTCCTCCTGCTCCTCGGCCTGTCGGTCTGGAGCGTCGCCTCGCTCCAGCCGCCCGACCCGGCTCCCGCTGACGCCCCGGCCGCCGACTTCAGCGCCACCCGCGCCTTCGCGCACGTCGAGCAGATCGCGTCGGAGACGCACGTCGCCGGCAGCGCCGCGAACGACCGTGTGATCGAACGACTGGTCGGCGAGCTGACCGACCTCGGGCTCGAGCCGCGGGTCCAGAACTCCGTCGGTGCCCGCGCCTACGGCTCGGGCGAGGCCCGGATGGCCCGCGTCCGCAACGTCGTCGCGGTCCTTCCCGGCACCGACCCGACCGGCCGCCTGTTCCTGACCGCACACCACGACTCCGTGGAGACCGGACCCGGAGCTGCCGACGACGCCGCCGGCGTGGCGGCGCTGCTCGAGACTGTGCGGGCCCTGACGACCGCGGAGCCGCTGCGCAACGACGTCGTCGTGGTTCTCACGGACGCCGAGGAGGACTGTCTGTGCGGCGCCGACGCCTTCGTGGAACTCCATCCGCTGGCGGTCGCGGGGGGAGTGGTGCTCAACCTCGAGTCCCGCGGCACCCGTGGCCCGCCGATCATGTTCGAGACGTCGCGCGGCAACGCCGGCCTCACCGAGGCCTTCGCCACCGCCGCTCCGCATCCGGTCGCCAGCAGCTTCGCCGTCGAGGTCTACCGGGTGCTGCCGAACAGCACCGACTTCACCGTCCTGGTCGACGACGGCGGGTTCACCGGGCTGAACACGGCGTTCATCGACGGCGCCGCCGGCTACCACACCCCGCAGGACGTCCCGGGGCGCCTGGACCGCGGCACGCTGCAGGCGCTCGGCGACAACACCCTGGGCATGGCCCGTGAACTCGGGAACCGTGACCTCGGCCCGCTCGCGCAGCCGGGCGCCGCGGACGCGACGTACTTCCCGGTGCTCGGCGAGCTGGTGCGGTACTCGGACGGCCTCGTCCGGCCCCTCGCGGCGGCCGGCGTCGTGGCGGTCGGTCTGCTCGTGGTCGTGGTCCGGCGCCGGGGCCTCAGCTCCCTGCCGACGACGGCGGGCGGTGCGGCGCTGGCCGTCGTCCCGCTGGTCCTCGCTCCGCTGGCGGCGATGGGGCTGTGGGAGCTGCTCGCGCTGATCCGGCCCGGGTACACCCC
>NZ_SPQM01000063.1 GCF_004570345.1 Blastococcus sp. CT_GayMR20
TGACCGCGTCGGAGAGCCGCATCCGCGACGCCGACATGGCGCAGGAGATGGTCCAGTTCACCCGGAACCAGATCCTGTCCCAGGCCGGCACCGCGATGCTCGCGCAGGCCAACCAGGCCTCGCAGGGTGTCCTGTCCCTGCTCCGCTGATCCCAGCTGAGCTAGGCACCTAGTACGACCCCGGACGAGGGGGGAGGCCGATGGCCTCCCCCCTCGTTCGCGTTCCCGGTCGGCGGGGGTCGCCGCTGGTCGGGGGCTCCCGCGAAGCCCGGTGCGGAGGTACGGTCCGCTCGTCCGGGCGGAGGGGGCCAGACGTGACCGATGCAACCGGAACCGGCTGAGCTGACGGCCCTCGAGCAGGCGATCGCCGCGCTCGAGGGGCAGCGGCGCATCCTCGGGGACCAGGTCGTCACGACGGCGCTCGCACCGCTGGTCGACAAGCGCGACCGGCTGCTCGCCGCCTCCGTGGGCGAGCAGCGGAAACTGGTCACCGTCCTGTTCGCCGATCTGGTCGATTCCACGCCGCTGGCCCGGCGGCTGGACGCCGAGGACCTCCAGCAGGTGATGAGCCGGTACTTCGCGGCCGTCCGCAGCGCCGTCGAGGCCGAGGGTGGCGTGGTCGAGAAGTTCATCGGCGACGCGGTGATGGCGGTCTTCGGGCTGTACCGCTCCCGGGAGGACGACGCGGCCCGCGCCGTGCGCGCCGGCCTGGCGGTGGTTGCGGCCGTCGAGACGCTGAGCGCCCAGCTGCAGGAGTCGCACGCTGCCCCGATCGTCGTCCGCGTGGGGATCGACACCGGCGAGATGGTGGTGACCGGTCTGGCGGAGCGGGCGTCGGGGGACTTCCTCGTCGTCGGCGACACCGCCAACCGGGCCGCCCGCCTGCAGGCGGCCGCGGAGCCGGGCACGGTGCTGCTGTCGGAGGAGACGTGCCGCCAGGTCCGTGGCGTCTTCGGGCTGCGGCGCATCCCCGGGCTGCACCTCAAGGGCATCGAGGGCCCGGTCGACGCCTACGTCGTCGCGTCCCCCGACCGGGAGGGCTTCTGGCCGGAGACCCGCGGGGTGGAGGGGGTGGTCACCCGCACGGTGGGGCGCGAGGCGGAGTTCCGGGTGCTGCGCGACGCGTTCGCCGGGGTCGTCGCCGAGGGCGGTCGGCGCGTCGTGACGGTGCTCGGCGAGGCCGGTGTCGGCAAGTCCCGGCTCGTGCACGACGTCGAGACGTGGCTGGCGCGCCTGCCGACGGAGGTCTGGGTGCTGCGCGGCCGGGGGTCCCCGTCGACGCAGGGCGTGGCCAACACGCTGCTGCGCAGCGTGTTCGGCGAGCGGCTCGGCATCCGCTCCACGGACGACCCCGAACGCGTGCGTCGCCGTTGGGCGCAGGGCTGGACCCAGCTGCACGGCGGCGTCGAGGACACCGACGGCTCACCGGAGACCGTGGCCACCTGGCTGGGGTTCCCGGTCGGCGACGCCGGACGTGAGGCGGTCGGGACGACCGATCCCGAGGCACTGCGGCGGCGGGGGAGCGGTCTGGTGCTGCGGCTGCTGGACACGCTGGCCGAGCGGGCGCCTGTGGTCGTCCTGCTCGAGGACCTGCACTGGCTCGACGCCGCGAGCCTGGACTCCCTCGAGGCGCTGGCCCGGGCGCCGGACGGCGGTCCGCTGCTGGTCCTCGCGACGGCCCGCCCCACGCTGCTGGAGCAGCGGCCGTCGTGGGGACGCACCGCGTCGGTGCACTCCACCCTCCGGCTCGAGCCGTTGGACCAGGACGACGCCCGCAGCCTCGTCGCCGAGATCCTGCAGCGGGCGGACGACGTGCCGGCGGCCCTCGTCGAGCTGGTCGTCGGCACCGCCGACGGCAACCCCTACTACGTCGAGGAGCTCGTGAAGTGGCTCGTCCAGGAGGGGGTCGTCGACACGTCGCACGACCCCTGGCGGGTGGCGGCGAGACCTCTGGACTCCGTCCGCATCCCCACGACGCTGCGCGGCCTGCTGCAGGCGCGGCTGGACTCCCTGGAGGTCGTCGAGCGCGGCGTCCTCGGCGGCGCCGCCGTCGTGGGCCGGGTGTTCTGGGACCAGGCCGTCGCCCGGCTGGCCACGGCGATCGACGCCGCGACGCGGGACACCGCGCTCGAACGGCTGGCGATCCGCGAGGTGGTGTTCCGTCGGCCGCACTCCAGCTTCTCCGGCAGCGCGGAGTTCTCCTTCCGCCACGCGCTCATGCGCGACGTCGCCTACGAGGGGGTCCTCCGCTCGGTGCGCCGGGCCCACCACGCGCTGGCCGCCCAGTGGCTGGAGGAGGCGGTCGAACGCAGCCAGCGGCCCGACGAGCACGCCGCGGCGGTCGCCCACCACCACCAGGAGGCGGGCAACCCCCCGGCGGCCGCCCGCTGGTACCTGCGGGCCGGCGAGCACGCCGCCCGCACCTTCGCGCTCGACGACGCCCTGCAGCTCTTCGCCCGCGCGCTTCCTCTCGTCCCCGCCGGCGAGCAGGGGCTCTGGGCCGACGTGCTGCTGGCCCGCGAGGTCGTGCTGGACCGGCTCGGCCGCCGCGACGAGCAGCGGACCACGCTGGACGAACTGTCCGCCGCGACCGGTCTCGACCCCGTGCGCCGGGCGAAGGTCCTGCTCGCCCATGGGCGATGGCTGTTCTTCCGCGGCGACTACCCCGCCGTCCCGGAGGTCGCCGACGAGGCGGCGCGGCTGGCCCGGGAGGCGGGCCGGCCCGACCTGGAGTCCGACGGGCTGATGCAGGGTGGCCGGAGCCGGGCGTACCTCAACGAGCACGCGGCCGCCCGCGAGCTGCTCGGTCAGGCTCTGACGACCGCCCGGTCGACCGACGACCACAAGCGGGCGGGGGAGGTCCTGCGGCTGCTGGCCGTCGTGGCGACCAACCTGGCGGAGACCGACGAGGGGCTCGCCCTGCTCGACGAGGCACGGGCCGAGCACCGGCACATCCAGGACAGCGAGGGCGAGGCGATGGTCACCGGGCAGCGCGGTGCCCTCCTGATGCACATGGGCCGGCTCGAGGAGGCGCGCGCCGCGACCGAGGACGCGCTGGCGGTCTTCCAGGTGACCGGGCACCGCTACCGCGAGGGCGTCATGCTCACCAACCTCGCCCGGATCGCGATGGACCAGGGCCGGGTCGACGACGCGCTCGAGCAGGGCCGGCGCGCGTTGCAGCTGACCGAGGACATCGACGACACGGAGGGTGTCGTCGCCTCCCTGCAGAGCCTCGGCGACAGCCACCGGCTCGTCGGCGACCACGCGACGGCGCGGAGGTACCTCGACCGCGGACTGGAGGAGAGCAGCCGGCGCGCCCTGTCGTACTTCACCACACACCTCCTCGCCTCGATCGCGGTCGTCGACCTCGCCGAGGGACGGGTCGACGACGCGCTCGCGCACGCCACCGCGGCCCAGGAGGCCGCGGCCGCGGACGACGTCCCGCCTGCGCAGGCGCGCGCG
The DNA here is from genome assembly GCF_004570345.1 of Blastococcus sp. CT_GayMR20. Next base: position 3,462 of record NZ_SPQM01000063.1, read on the forward strand.
GACCTGGTCGCCGGCATGGCCCACCGGGCGGCCGGTGATCCGGTCGCGGTCGACCTCCTCCGTGCGGCCGCGCAGCGGCACGCCGAGCTGGGCCTCGAGTACGACCGGCTGGAGTGCCTCGGCGTCCTCGCCCTCGCGCTGCGGGACGCCGGCGACCTCGGTGCGGCGATGGAGGCGGTCGAGGAGGTCCTGCCGCACCTGGACTCGGTCGCCGTCGGCACCGTCGAACCCGGCCGCGTCCTCGCCGACGTCCACCTGGTGCTCTCCGACGCCGGGGATCCGCGTGCCGCGGACGTGGCGGAGCGGGCCGCGGCGCACCTGCGCGAGCGGGCCGCCCGGATCGCCGACGACGACCTGCGGACCCGGTTCCTGACGGCGCCGGTCAACGTGCGGTTGGCGACGATCGCGCGGACGGACTGAGCACGCGGACGGATTCCCTCGTGCCGCCCGCCGCTCGTCGCTACCCTCCGGCCGAGGGCCACGGACGTTCCCGCGGGAACACGGGGACGACGAGGGGGAGCCGACGGATGGACGTGGTCCCGCGGCCGGTGCGGAGCGCGACCGGCCCCCCGACCGTCGCCTCGCTCTGGGCGGACGTGAGCGGCCGGGAGCTCACCGACTCCGACCTCGAGTGGCCGCCGGACGTCTTCGCACTCGCCGGCACCGTCCTGGGCCGCACCCACGCCTACCGGTTCGCCGTGTCACCGCCGCCCGGCCGGCAGTGGCCCCCGCCCCGGCTCGGCGGCTGGAACGACGTGGTCACCGACGCGGCCGAGCAGTGGTGCGCCTGGACCGAGGCACCCGACGGGCCCCCGCCGGCCCTCGTCTCCGAGACCTGGACGACGCTGCTCGCCGCCGCGGGGACCGAACTCGACGACATCGCCGACGGCCGCGCGTGGGAGGTCTGCGAGGCGCTGTTCCTGCTGCTCGCGCTCAGCGACGAGGCCTGCGCGGGCGTGGCCGCCGCGCTCGATCCGGAGCGCACGGCCGGCTTCCGCTTCCGCGGCCGGGCGGGTGAGCTCCTGGCCCGCACCGGCTCGCTGTCCGCCGTCGCCCCGTTCCGGCTGCGGGTGCTGCCCAAGGGCCGGACGCCGCCGGGAGGCATCTCCTTCCGGTCGCTGTCGCGCTACCTCTGCCTGCGCGGCACCTCCGTGGACGTCGCCTGGCACAAGGCCCCGGCCCGGCGGTCGGGCACCGGTCAGCAGCAGGCCAACGTGCTGCTGCTGCCGTGGCCGCTGCGGGTGCGGCAGCGGGACTTCCGGCCGCTCCCGGGCTCGGTGCGGCGTGCGGAGAACGAGCCGTTCGGCATCTTCGAGTTCGTCCCGGCCGAGACCTTCGACCTCGACCTCGTGGAGCGGGTGCTGGTCGGGGCGCTCGACGAGGTGGACGGCATCGACGCGGTCGTCCTCCCCGAGAGCAGCGTGCCCGCCGACGAGCTCGAGCCCCTCGAGGCGCTGCTCGCGCGCTACGGCGTCAACATGCTGCTCGCGGGCGTCCGGGAGCCCACGCCGCCCGACCGGCTGCCCGGCAACTGGGTGCACCTCGGCGTGCACGTCGGCGGCTGCTGGTCGCACTACCGGCAGAACAAGCACCACCGCTGGTTCCTCGACGAGAGCCAGATCAACCAGTACCACCTCGCCGGCGCGCTGCATCCCTCGGTGCGCTGGTGGGAGGCGATGGAGGTGCCGCGCCGCGCGCTGCAGTTCCTCGAGCTCAGCGAGGGCCTCACCGTCGTCGCCGTCGTGTGCGAGGACCTCGCCCGCCTCGACGAGGTCGCCGAGCTCATCCGGGACGTCGGCCCCTCGCTGGTCGTGACGATCCTGCTCGACGGGCCGCAGCTGGCCTCCCGCTGGACGGCCCGCTACGCCAGCGTGCTCGCCGACGACCCGGGGACGGCGGTGCTCACGCTCACCGCGTCCGGGATGGTCGAGCGCAGCCGGCCGATCGGTGCGCCGCCGTCGTCGGTCGTGGCGATGTGGAAGGACCCGACCCGCGGGCTGCGCGAGATCTCCCTCGACCCCGGCGCGCACGGCGTGGTCATGAGCGTCGCCCACACCCGCGCCCGCCGCCGGTGCGCGGACGGGCGGACACCGGTGGACAACGCGACCGGGCTGGTGGTCGCCGGGGTGCACCAGGTGACCGCCGTCGCCGGGGATCCCGGCCGCGTCCCGGGGCCGCGCGGGGTGACCGGCGCCGCGCTCACCCCGCCGGAGCTGACCATCGTGACCGCGTGGGCCGAGGCGGCGGCGGAGGCCCTCGAGCACACGCCGGACCGGGTGGCCGCCGTCCTCGCCGACGCGCGTCCGGGTGCGCCGTGGCGCCGGGACCTCGGGCTGCCGGAGCCCACGGCGGCGCTCGCGACCGCCCTGACCGCCGTCGCCGACACCGTCGACGGCGGACGCCCGGACGGCGGGACGGACGACGCCGTCCTCGCCGTCCTGCAGCACGCGCCGGCCGACGGCGATGCGCCCGTGTCGCTGGCCACCGCGGTGCTGCGCTCGGCGCTGGAGTCGCGACGGGACCAGCGGGCCGTCCGGTCGGCGTCCCGGCTGAACGGGGGAGGAGTGGCCCGATGAGCAGACCGGTCCTGCTGGCCGTGGACGACGACGGCCCGGTGCTCGCCGCGGTCGAGCGCGATCTGCGCGACCGCTACGCCGAGCACTACCAGATCGTCGCGGCGTCCTCGGGTGACCAGGCGCTGGACCTGCTGCGCCGACTGCGGCTGCGCGACGACACCGTGGCGCTGCTGCTCGTGGACCAGCGGATGCCGGGCATGAGCGGCACGGAGTTCCTCGCCGCGTCCCGCGAGCTCTACCCGGACGCCCGGCGGGTGCTGCTCACCGCCTACGCGGACACCGACGCCGCCATCCGCGCCATCAACGACGCCGACGTCCACCACTACCTGCTCAAGCCGTGGGACCCGCCGGAGGAACGGCTCTACCCGGTGCTCGACGACCTGCTCGAGACCTGGCGGCGACCTGCCCCGGCGGCGAACCTGCGCGTGGTCGGCGACCGGTGGTCGGCCGCCAGCCACGCGCTCCGCGAGTTCCTCGCCCGCAACCTCGTGCCCTACCGGTGGCTCGACGTCGAGACCGATCCCCAGGCCCGCGTGCTGCTGGATGCCGCGCGCGCCGACGCAGGGTCGCTGCCGATCCTTGTGACCGACGACGGCGAGGTGCTCGTCGACCCGGACCTGCACGCCGTGGCGGAGCGGATCGGGCTGCAGGTGCGCGCCGAGCGGTCGGCCTACGACCTCGTCGTCGTCGGTGCCGGTCCCGCCGGGCTGGCGGCGGGGGTCTACGGGGCGTCGGAGGGCCTGTCCACCCTCGTCCTGGAGTGCAACGCCCCCGGCGGGCAGGCGGGCACGACCAGCCGGATCGAGAACTACCTCGGGTTCCCCGTCGGGCTCTCGGGTGCGGACCTCACGCTGCGCGCCCGCGAGCAGGCGATCCGCTTCGGCGCGGAGATCCTCGTGCCCGCCGAGGTGGCCGGGCTGCGCCGCGAGGATCCGTACACCCTGATCCGGCTGGCCGACGGCACCGAGGTCAGCGCCTCGACGCTGCTGATCGCCTCGGGCGTCAACTACCGCACCCTCGACGTGCCCGGAGCCGCGCCGCTCACCGGCACCGGCGTCTACTACGGCGCCGGTCGTGCGGAGGGCGTGGACCACGCCGGCGGGCGGGTCTTCGTCGTCGGAGGCGGCAACTCGGCCGGGCAGGCGGCGCTCTTCCTGGCCCAGTTCGCCGCCTCGGTGACGCTGCTCGTCCGCGCTGCCGACCTCACGAGCACCATGTCGAGCTACCTCATCGACCGGATCGAGGCCTCGGACACGATCTCCCTCGAGCCCCGGACGGAGGTCGCCGGGGTGCTCGGTGAGCGGCGGCTGGAGGGGCTCCGGCTGCGTTCGAACGGCACGGAGGAGCGCGAGGTCCCCGCGAACGCGCTGTTCGTCTTCGTCGGGCAGGCGCCCCGCACGAGCTGGCTCGAGGGCGTCGTCCGCCGGGACGACAAGGGCTTCGTGCTCACCGGTGGCGACCTCGGCCTCCCACCGCCCGACTGGCCGCTCGAGGTGCCGCCCCTTCCGCTGGAGACGTCCGTGCCGGGGGTGTTCGCCGCCGGCGACGTCCGGCACGGGTCGGTGAAGCGCATCGCCTCCGCCGTGGGGGAGGGCGCGATGGCGGTGCGCTTCGCCCACGAGCGGCTGGCCGGTCGGTGACGACGGCGGACGTCGCCGCCGCGCTGCGCAGGTCCCGGCTGTTCGCCGAGCTCCCGCAGGACGACGTCAGCGCGCTGGCGGCGACCAGCCGCGCCGTGGAGCTGACTCCGGGGGAGGTGCTGATGAGCGAGGGCTCGCCGCCGGATGCCATGTACGTGGTCGCCGACGGGGAGCTGGAGATCAGCCGGCTGGCCAACGGCGCCGACCTCCTGCTCAACGTGTGCGGGCCCGGCGACCTGATCGGGGAGCTCGGCGTCGCCCACGGGCGTCCGCGGTCGGCCACGGTCCGGGCGCGGGGCCCGGCACGGGTGCAGCGCATCGGCGCGGAGGCGCTCGACCGGCTGCTCGCCCACCCTCCGTCTGCCCGGGCTCTGCTCACGGCCACGTCCCGGCGGCTGGACCGCGAGGAGGGGCTGCTGCGCCAGCACGAGCGGATGGCGGCACTGGGCGCCCTGGCGGCCGGCCTGCTGCACGAGGTGAACAACCCGGCCGCCGCCGTGCAGCGGGGAGCCGCCCGGCTCCGCGCCCTGCACGCTGCCGACGACCGTCCGCCGAGTCCCCTCGCGCCGCTCGTGGGGGAGCGTCCGGTGCCCGACGACCCGCTGGCCCGGGCCGACGCGGGGACCGCGCTCGCCGGGGTCCTGACCGCGGCGGGCGTCGAGGGCGGCTGGAGCGCGGCGTCCGACCTGGTCCGCCTCGGCGTCGAGCCCACCGCCCTCGCCGGCGCGCTGGCCGCTCTCCCGGCCGAGGACCGCGGCGGCGCGGTGCGCGACCTGGTGCGGGCCGAGGAGATCCGCGCGGTGCTCGAGGAGGTGTCGGCCGGCGCGGAGTACCTGTCGAAGATCGTGTCGGGGGTGCGCCCGCTGGCCTACGCGGCCGACCAGGCACTGAGCACGGTCGACGTCCATGCCGGGCTCGAGCAGTCCCTCGTCCTCGTCCGGCACAAGGTGCCGCCGGGCGTGCGCATCGTGCGCGACCTCGATCCGGGGCCCCTCGTCGTGGAGGGCTGGCCCGCGGACCTGGCCATGGTGTGGACCAATCTCCTGGACAACGCGCTCGCCGCCGTCGGGTCCCAGGGCGAGGTCACCGTCCGCACGCGGGGCGAGCCCGACTCCGTCGTCGTCGACGTGGAGAACACCGGTCCGACCGTGCCGCCCGAGGTCCTCGAGCGTGCCTTCGACGCCTTCTACACGACCAAACCGGTCGGCCAGGGCACCGGACTCGGGCTGGCCACGTCGCTCGCGGTCGTCGCGCAACGGCACAAGGGCCGGCTCACGCTCACCTCCGAGGACGGCGTCACCCGCGCCCGCGTCGTCCTGCCGCGGCACCGCTGAGGCCGCGCCCGGGGGTCACGCGACCGGCTGGCGCCTCAGCAGGGCGCGGCACACCGCGGTGAGGTCGACGAGGCCGACGAGCCCGTCGTCGTCCACGACGGGAAGGTTGTTCAGCGCCTTCTCGAGCATCAGCTCGGCCGCCTCGGTGAGCGACGTGTCCGGGTGGACGGCCGTGGGCCGTGGCAGCCGCAGGTCGTTGATCCGGATCTCGCCGAGGTCTCGTCCGTCGGCCACCGCCTGGCTCACGTCGGCGTCGGTGAGGACGGCGATCGGCATGCGCCCCTCGTCGTCGGACGTCACGACCAGGGCGCAGTCGTGCGCCCGCTTCATCAGGTAGGCGGCCGAGGCGACGTGGGCGTCGGCCTCCACCGTCCTGGTCGCCGGGCGCATCAGCTGCCCCACCGTGGGTTCCTGCACGGTCGGACCGGCCGTGGGGGTGGGCGGGCTGCTTCCGGACATGGCGGCTCCTGGGGATGCGCCTCCTGGGGTGCGCTCATTGTGCGGGCTGCACGCACGGGGGCATAGCGTCCGGCCCATGGACGAGGACACACCCGGCGACACCACGACGGTCGTCGTCATGGGCGTCTCCGGCTCGGGGAAGTCGACCGTGGCCGCGGGCCTCGTCGAACGGCTGGGGTGCGAGTTCGCCGAGGGCGACGACTTCCATCCCCCGGCCAACGTGGCCAAGATGCGCGCGGGCACGCCGCTGGACGACGAGGACCGGTGGCCGTGGCTGCGCAGCCTTGCGGCGTGGATCGGAGAGCGCGAGCAGGCCGGCCGGGACGTCGTCGTCACCTGCTCGGCGCTCAAGCGCAGCTACCGCGACCTGCTCCGCGACGGGCATCCGTCCGTCTGGTTCGCCCACGTGACGGTCGACCCCGAGCTGCTCCGTGAACGCGTCGAGAGGCGCACCGGCCACTACATGCCCTCGGCCCTGCTGGAGAGCCAGTTGGCGACGCTCCAGCCGCTCCAGGACGACGAACCGGGCGCGAGCATCTCGGGAGCCGGCACGCCCGACACCGTCGTCGAGCAGCTCCTGGCCACGCTCAGCGCCGAGCGTGGTGTCCGCATCGACCGGGGGACCTCGTCCTGAGCCGCGGCAGACCCTGACGATCCGGGTGTGACCGGTCTCCGAGCGGGGCAACCACGGAGCCACAGCTCGGGGGCGGCACGGGGGTCGGACGGTCATGGACGCAGTAGGTGTCGCACGGGGTTCCACGTCGGCCGGGCTGTACGGCAGCACGGTCAGCAGACGCCCCGTCCGGGCGGCGGTCGCCGAGTTCCTCGGTACCGCCGTGCTGGTCTACGTGGGCACCAGCGTCGCGGTGGCGTCGGCGGCCCGTGGCGAGGCGGTGTACGACACCCTGGCCGTCGTCCTCGCCTTCGGCCTCGTGCTGGTGGCCCTGGTCGCCGCCTTCGGCCACGTCTCCGGGTGCCACCTGAACCCCGCCATCACCGTGGGCCTGGCGGTGACGCGCCGGTTCCCGTGGTCCGCGGCCGGCGTCTACGTGCTGGCGCAGCTCGGCGGCGGGCTCCTGGGCGCCCTCTGCACGTGGGTCAGCTATGGCGGGCGGGCGCGCAGCGAGGCCGGGCTGGCGGCCACCCGCCCCGCCGACGGGGTCTCGGTGGGCCAGGCGTTCCTCGTCGAGCTGCTGGTCACGTTCGTGCTGGTCCTGGTCGTCATCTCGGTCGCGACCGACGACCGCGCGGAGAGCTCGGTCGCCCCGGTGGCGGTCGGCTTCGCCCTCGCGGCGGCCATCTTCGTCGCGGGCCCCCTGACCGGTGGGGCGGTCAACCCCGCCCGCGCCTTCGGTCCGAACCTGCTGGCCGGTGATCTCGCGCCGTTGTGGCTGTACCTGGTGGCGCCGACGCTCGGCGGCATCCTGGCCGCCGTCCTGTACGACCGCGTCCTGGCCGCGGGCGAGCCGCCCGAGGCGCCCTGAGCGGTTCCCCGTCCTCCTCTGGCAACCTTCCAGGGGTCGGGCCGTCGCCGGGGGCGGCCCCCGAGCGGTCGGGAGGTGCCGTGGAACCGTCGACGCGTCTGCTCGGCGACCGCTACCGGCTGCTCGTGCCGCTGGCCAGCGGCGGCATGGGCCGGGTCTGGCGGGCCCGCGACACGCTGCTCGAGCGACCCGTCGCGGTGAAGGTGCTGCGCAGCGAGTTCACCGGCGACGCGACGTTCCGTGCCCGGTTCCGGGCCGAGGCCCAGCACACCGCGGCGCTGCACCACCCCCACATCGCGTCCGTCTTCGACTACGGCGAGGCCACCGACGACGGCGAACGGATCGCCTACCTCGTCATGGAGCTGGTGGAGGGCGAGACCCTGTCGGCGCTGCTGGAGCGCGAGGGACGGCTCAGCCCTGCCCGCACCCTCGACGTCCTCCGGCAGACCTCCGCCGCGCTGGCGGCCGCGCACGCCGCCGGCGTCGTCCACCGGGACGTCAAGCCGGGGAACGTGCTCGTCGCGACCGACGGGGTCGTCAAGATCACCGACTTCGGCATCGCCTGGTCGGCCGCCAGCGTGCCCCTCACCGGGACCGGACAGGTCGTGGGGACGGCGCACTACCTGTCACCCGAGCAGGCCGCGGGGGGCAAGGCCACCCCGGCCAGTGACGTGTACGCGCTGGGCACCGTGGCCTACGAGTGCCTCACCGGGCGGCCGCCCTTCGAGGGCGAGAACTCCGTGCAGGTGGCGCTGAAGCAGATGCGGGAGGAGCCGGAGCCCCTGCCGCCGGACGTGCCGGCCGGCCTGCGCGGGCTCGTGGAGCGCGCGATGGCCAAGGACCCGGCGCAGCGGTTCCCGGACGGCGCGGCGCTCCGGACGGCCGTCGAGACGGTGTCCGCCGCCAGCGCGACCGCACCGATCGGACCGGCCGGCCCGCACGGGACCGCCGTCCTGCAGCTCCCGTCCGTCCCCGGCGCTGTGCCCGCCCCGTCCGCCCCGCCGGCCCGGCACCTGCCGATCCCGCTGTTCGCCGGCGCGGTCGCCGCGGTGGTCGTGGTGGCGGTCCTGATCGCCCTGCTGCGGCCCGACCCGGGCACGGACACGGGGGATGGCCAGGCGGCCGGCGGGCCCACGACCTCGCAGGCGACGTCGTCCCCGGTGCCGGTGCCGGCGCCGACGGTTGCGGTCGTCGCCGCGGACCTCCTGGACCGGCCGGTCGGGGAGGTCTTCGCCGAGCTGGTCGGCCGCGGGCTGCAGGTGGAGCTCGCCGAGGTGACGACGGACGAGGTCGCCTCGGGCCGGGTGGCGGCGGTCGCCCCGGAGGGGGAACTGCCGCCGGGCACCGTGGTCACGGTCTCCTACGCGATCCCACCGGCCCCGGCCCCGGCGCCGGGGAACGACAACGGGAACGGCAACGGGAACGGGAACGGCAACGGCAACGGCAACGGCAACGGGAACGGGAACGGCAACGACGGGGACGACGGGGACGACTGACCGTCAGGCCGCGGTGAGCCGGACCTCGCTCGGCGGCACCATGGCGGTGAGCTTCGCCCGGATGGCGCGCGGGTTCGTGCCGGCCAGGATCTCCGTCACCCCCTCGAGCAGCAGGGTCATCTGCGCGCCCCGCAGCTCGCTGATGCGGTGGATCTTCACGCTCATCGGCAGCCAGAGGAAATTGGCCGACAGCACGCCCCAGAGGGTCGCCACGAAGGCAGTGGCCACGAGGGGGCCGAGCACCGCGGGGTCCTCGAGACTGCGGAGGACCTGCACCAGCCCGACGACGGTCCCGATGATGCCGATGGTGGGCGCGTAGCCGCCCATCCGGGCGAAGAAGCGGACGGCGACCCGGTCGTCGGCCGCGGTGGGCCTCGATCTCGCCCTCCAGCACGCGCCGGAGCTGCTCGACCGGCACCCCGTCCACCGCCATCTGCAGGCCGTGGCGCAGGAACGGGTCGGAGACGGCCCGTGCCCGCTTCTCCAGGGGCAGCATGCCCTCCTTGCGCGCCACCGTGGCCAGCTCGACGAGCTGGGCGATCAGCGCAGGCGTCTGCGGCAGGCGCTCACCGGCGAAGGCCATGGCGAACCAGCGACGGAGCTGACGCACGTCGCGCAGGGTGGAGCCGGCGATGGCCGCGCCGAAGGTCGCGCCGAAGACGAGGACCAGCGGAGGCAGCAGGACGACGGCCAGCGGGCTCGAGCCCTCGAGCAGCATCATGACGACCAGCGAGCCGACCGCCAGCCCCATCCCGAGGAACGTCGCCGGAATCACCCGTCAGTCCTCGGTGCGGCCCGGGGTGGTGTCGGACGGGGGGGTGCCGGGCTCGTCGCGGCGGTACTGCCGCCGCTCGAGCCTGATCGTGGTCCGCTTCACGTGCGAGGCGTGGTCGGCGATCTCGGCGACGCCGCCGGCCAGCCGCTTCTGCGCGACCGTCACCGCCGCCCGGTGATCACGGATGTCGAGGAGCAGGTCGTCGAACGTCTGGACCACGACGTACTTCGTCCCGTCGACGAGGTGGATGACGGTGTCGGGGTCGGTCTCGACGCGCTCGATCGACATCGGGTCGACCGAGAAGTGCTCGCCGTTGCGGCAGGTCACAGCGATCACGGGAGCGGTCCTTCCGCTCAGTCGGGGCAGCGGACCCCGGTGGCGCCTGTCAAGGCACTCTCCCCATCGGAAGAACGCGTTCCCGCCTGTAGCCGAATCCCCGCGGGGTCACCCGTCCGGGGGTGCGTCCGCGCAGCTCAGAAGCCGAAGAGCAGGCCGAGGCCCCCGACGGTGAACAGGACCATCACGAGGACGAGCGGCAGCTGGTCAGAGGCACGCGCCCGACGAGCGGACAGCAGGGCCCGCTCGTGGGCGAGCGTCACCCCGAGGACGTGGCCGACGACGACCGCGCCGACCTGCACCAGCGCGATCGCGTCGGAGCTGACGGCGGTGAGGTCGACCCGGTTGCCGAAGGTGCCGAACAGGTCGACCCCGGCCAGCCCGAACGGGTTGCTGACCAGGATCCACGTGGTCTGGCCGTCGAGCACCAGCAGGCTGAAGTAGTGGGCGACGGTGTAACCGAGTGCGATCGGCACGACCGTCCCGGCGTACCGGCGGGGCTGGACCCGCGTCTCCTCCCCGGGCTCACGGCCGTGGTCGTCGTGCTCCTGGGGTCGACCGCCTTCGACGGACTGTCGCGCACAGTGTTCTGGCAGACCGGCCCGGGCGCGGCGAACGACATCGCCTCCGGCACCCTCGGCCTGGTCGTGATGATCGCGCTCGTCGCCGGCCTCTACGTGCTCGGCGCCCGGCTGTCCGGCCGGCTCGCCGGGCAGGAGACGCGGGTCCAGCCCCGCCGGTACGCCGGGACGGTCGTGCCGATCGCACTCGGTTACACCGTCGCCCACTACTTCAGCCTGCTGGTGCTCGACGGCCAGACCACGTGGATCCTGGTCAGCAACCCGTTCGGGCTGGCCGGGGTCGACCTGTTCGGCACCTTCGGCAACCGGGTCGACCTCACCGCCGTCAGCTCCGACGCGATCGCGCTGGTGCAGGTCGGCGCGGTCGTCGTCGGCCACGTCCTCGGGGTGACGCTCGCCCACGAGCGGGCCCTGCTGTCCGCTCGTCGGGCGCGTGCCTCTGACCAGCTGCCGCTCGTCCTCGTGATGGTCCTGTTCACCGTCGGGGGCCTCGGCCTGCTCTTCGGCTTCTGAGCTGCGCGGACGCACCCCCGGACGGGTGACCCCGCGGGGATTCGGCTACAGGCGGGAACGCGTTCTTCCGATGGGGAGAGTGCCTTGACAGGCGCCACCGGGGTCCGCTGCCCCGACTGAGCGGAAGGACCGCTCCCGTGATCGCTGTGACCTGCCGCAACGGCGAGCACTTCTCGGTCGACCCGATGTCGATCGAGCGCGTCGAGACCGACCCCGACACCGTCATCCACCTCGTCGACGGGACGAAGTACGTCGTGGTCCAGACGTTCGACGACCTGCTCCTCGACATCCGTGATCACCGGGCGGCGGTGACGGTCGCGCAGAAGCGGCTGGCCGGCGGCGTCGCCGAGATCGCCGACCACGCCTCGCACGTGAAGCGGACCACGATCAGGCTCGAGCGGCGGCAGTACCGCCGCGACGAGCCCGGCACCCCCCCGTCCGACACCACCCCGGGCCGCACCGAGGACTGACGGGTGATTCCGGCGACGTTCCTCGGGATGGGGCTGGCGGTCGGCTCGCTGGTCGTCATGATGCTGCTCGAGGGCTCGAGCCCGCTGGCCGTCGTCCTGCTGCCTCCGCTGGTCCTCGTCTTCGGCGCGACCTTCGGCGCGGCCATCGCCGGCTCCACCCTGCGCGACGTGCGTCAGCTCCGTCGCTGGTTCGCCATGGCCTTCGCCGGTGAGCGCCTGCCGCAGACGCCTGCGCTGATCGCCCAGCTCGTCGAGCTGGCCACGGTGGCGCGCAAGGAGGGCATGCTGCCCCTGGAGAAGCGGGCACGGGCCGTCTCCGACCCGTTCCTGCGCCACGGCCTGCAGATGGCGGTGGACGGGGTGCCGGTCGAGCAGCTCCGGCGCGTGCTGGAGGGCGAGATCGAGGCCCACCGCGGCCGACGACCGGGTCGCCGTCCGCTTCTTCGCCCGGATGGGCGGCTACGCGCCCACCATCGGCATCATCGGGACCGTCGTCGGGCTGGTGCAGGTCCTCCGCAGTCTCGAGGACCCCGCGGTGCTCGGCCCCCTCGTGGCCACTGCCTTCGTGGCGACCCTCTGGGGCGTGCTGTCGGCCAATTTCCTCTGGCTGCCGATGAGCGTGAAGATCCACCGCATCAGCGAGCTGCGGGGCGCGCAGATGACCCTGCTGCTCGAGGGGGTGACGGAGATCCTGGCCGGCACGAACCCGCGCGCCATCCGGGCGAAGCTCACCGCCATGGTGCCGCCGAGCGAGGTCCGGCTCACCGCGGCCTGACGGTCAGTCGTCCCCGTCGTCCCCGTCGTTGCCGTTCCCGTTCCCGTTGCCGTTGCCGTTGCCGTTGCCGTTCCCGTTCCCGTTGCCGTTCCCGTTGTCGTTCCCCGGCGCCGGGGCCGGGGCCGGTGGGATCGCGTAGGAGACCGTGACCACGGTGCCCGGCGGCAGTTCCCCCTCCGGGGCGACCGCCGCCACCCGGCCCGAGGCGACCTCGTCCGTCGTCACCTCGGCGAGCTCCACCTGCAGCCCGCGGCCGACCAGCTCGGCGAAGACCTCCCCGACCGGCCGGTCCAGGAGGTCCGCGGCGACGACCGCAACCGTCGGCGCCGGCACCGGCACCGGGGACGACGTCGCCTGCGAGGTCGTGGGCCCGCCGGCCGCCTGGCCATCCCCCGTGTCCGTGCCCGGGTCGGGCCGCAGCAGGGCGATCAGGACCGCCACCACGACCACCGCGGCGACCGCGCCGGCGAACAGCGGGATCGGCAGGTGCCGGGCCGGCGGGGCGGACGGGGCGGGCACAGCGCCGGGGACGGACGGGAGCTGCAGGACGGCGGTCCCGTGCGGGCCGGCCGGTCCGATCGGTGCGGTCGCGCTGGCGGCGGACACCGTCTCGACGGCCGTCCGGAGCGCCGCGCCGTCCGGGAACCGCTGCGCCGGGTCCTTGGCCATCGCGCGCTCCACGAGCCCGCGCAGGCCGGCCGGCACGTCCGGCGGCAGGGGCTCCGGCTCCTCCCGCATCTGCTTCAGCGCCACCTGCACGGAGTTCTCGCCCTCGAAGGGCGGCCGCCCGGTGAGGCACTCGTAGGCCACGGTGCCCAGCGCGTACACGTCACTGGCCGGGGTGGCCTTGCCCCCCGCGGCCTGCTCGGGTGACAGGTAGTGCGCCGTCCCCACGACCTGTCCGGTCCCGGTGAGGGGCACGCTGGCGGCCGACCAGGCGATGCCGAAGTCGGTGATCTTGACGACCCCGTCGGTCGCGACGAGCACGTTCCCCGGCTTGACGTCCCGGTGGACGACGCCGGCGGCGTGCGCGGCCGCCAGCGCGGCGGAGGTCTGCCGGAGGACGTCGAGGGTGCGGGCAGGGCTGAGCCGTCCCTCGCGCTCCAGCAGCGCCGACAGGGTCTCGCCCTCCACCAGCTCCATGACGAGGTAGGCGATCCGTTCGCCGTCGTCGGTGGCCTCGCCGTAGTCGAAGACGGACGCGATGTGGGGGTGGTGCAGCGCCGCGGTGTGCTGGGCCTCGGCCCGGAACCGGGCACGGAACGTCGCGTCGCCGGTGAACTCGCTGCGCAGCACCTTCACCGCGACGGGTCGCTCGAGCAGCGTGTCGCGGGCCCGCCAGACCCGGCCCATGCCGCCGCTGGCCAGCGGCACGAGCAGCCGGTAGCGGTCGCCGAGCAGACGCGTCGACGGTTCCACGGCACCTCCCGACCGCTCGGGGGCCGCCCCCGGCGACGGCCCGACCCCTGGAAGGTTGCCAGAGGAGGACGGGGAACCGCTCAGGGCGCCTCGGGCGGCTCGCCCGCGGCCAGGACGCGGTCGTACAGGACGGCGGCCAGGATGCCGCCGAGCGTCGGCGCCACCAGGTACAGCCACAACGGCGCGAGATCACCGGCCAGCAGGTTCGGACCGAAGGCGCGGGCGGGGTTGACCGCCCCACCGGTCAGGGGGCCCGCGACGAAGATGGCCGCCGCGAGGGCGAAGCCGACCGCCACCGGGGCGACCGAGCTCTCCGCGCGGTCGTCGGTCGCGACCGAGATGACGACCAGGACCAGCACGAACGTGACCAGCAGCTCGACGAGGAACGCCTGGCCCACCGAGACCCCGTCGGCGGGGCGGGTGGCCGCCAGCCCGGCCTCGCTGCGCGCCCGCCCGCCATAGCTGACCCACGTGCAGAGGGCGCCCAGGAGCCCGCCGCCGAGCTGCGCCAGCACGTAGACGCCGGCCGCGGACCACGGGAACCGGCGCGTCACCGCCAGGCCCACGGTGATGGCGGGGTTCAGGTGGCACCCGGAGACGTGGCCGAAGGCGGCGACCAGGGCCACCAGCACGAGGCCGAAGGCGAGGACGACGGCCAGGGTGTCGTACACCGCCTCGCCACGGGCCGCCGACGCCACCGCGACGCTGGTGCCCACGTAGACCAGCACGGCGGTACCGAGGAACTCGGCGACCGCCGCCCGGACGGGGCGTCTGCTGACCGTGCTGCCGTACAGCCCGGCCGACGTGGAACCCCGTGCGACACCTACTGCGTCCATGACCGTCCGACCCCCGTGCCGCCCCCGAGCTGTGGCTCCGTGGTTGCCCCGCTCGGAGACCGGTCACACCCGGATCGTCAGGGTCTGCCGCGGCTCAGGACGAGGTCCCCCGGTCGATGCGGACACCACGCTCGGCGCTGAGCGTGGCCAGGAGCTGCTCGACGACGGTGTCGGGCGTGCCGGCTCCCGAGATGCTCGCGCCCGGTTCGTCGTCCTGGAGCGGCTGGAGCGTCGCCAACTGGCTCTCCAGCAGGGCCGAGGGCATGTAGTGGCCGGTGCGCCTCTCGACGCGTTCACGGAGCAGCTCGGGGTCGACCGTCACGTGGGCGAACCAGACGGACGGATGCCCGTCGCGGAGCAGGTCGCGGTAGCTGCGCTTGAGCGCCGAGCAGGTGACGACGACGTCCCGGCCGGCCTGCTCGCGCTCTCCGATCCACGCCGCAAGGCTGCGCAGCCACGGCCACCGGTCCTCGTCGTCCAGCGGCGTGCCCGCGCGCATCTTGGCCACGTTGGCCGGGGGATGGAAGTCGTCGCCCTCGGCGAACTCGCACCCCAGCCGTTCGACGAGGCCCGCGGCCACGGTCGACTTCCCCGAGCCGGAGACGCCCATGACGACGACCGTCGTGGTGTCGCCGGGTGTGTCCTCGTCCATGGGCCGGACGCTATGCCCCCGTGCGTGCAGCCCGCACAATGAGCGCACCCCAGGAGGCGCATCCCCAGGAGCCGCCATGTCCGGAAGCAGCCCGCCCACCCCCACGGCCGGTCCGACCGTGCAGGAACCCACGGTGGGGCAGCTGATGCGCCCGGCGACCAGGACGGTGGAGGCCGACGCCCACGTCGCCTCGGCCGCCTACCTGATGAAGCGGGCGCACGACTGCGCCCTGGTCGTGACGTCCGACGACGAGGGGCGCATGCCGATCGCCGTCCTCACCGACGCCGACGTGAGCCAGGCGGTGGCCGACGGACGAGACCTCGGCGAGATCCGGATCAACGACCTGCGGCTGCCACGGCCCACGGCCGTCCACCCGGACACGTCGCTCACCGAGGCGGCCGAGCTGATGCTCGAGAAGGCGCTGAACAACCTTCCCGTCGTGGACGACGACGGGCTCGTCGGCCTCGTCGACCTCACCGCGGTGTGCCGCGCCCTGCTGAGGCGCCAGCCGGTCGCGTGACCCCCGGGCGCGGCCTCAGCGGTGCCGCGGCAGGACGACGCGGGCGCGGGTGACGCCGTCCTCGGAGGTGAGCGTGAGCCGGCCCTTGTGCCGTTGCGCGACGACCGCGAGCGACGTGGCCAGCCCGAGTCCGGTGCCCTGGCCGACCGGTTTGGTCGTGTAGAAGGCGTCGAAGGCACGCTCGAGGACCTCGGGCGGCACGGTCGGACCGGTGTTCTCCACGTCGACGACGACGGAGTCGGGCTCGCCCCGCGTGCGGACGGTGACCTCGCCCTGGGACCCGACGGCGGCGAGCGCGTTGTCCAGGAGATTGGTCCACACCATGGCCAGGTCCGCGGGCCAGCCCTCCACGACGAGGGGCCCCGGATCGAGGTCGCGCACGATGCGCACGCCCGGCGGCACCTTGTGCCGGACGAGGACGAGGGACTGCTCGAGCCCGGCATGGACGTCGACCGTGCTCAGTGCCTGGTCGGCCGCGTAGGCCAGCGGGCGCACCCCCGACACGATCTTCGACAGGTACTCCGCGCCGGCCGACACCTCCTCGAGCACCGCGCGGATCTCCTCGGCCCGCACCAGGTCGCGCACCGCGCCGCCGCGGTCCTCGGCCGGGAGAGCGGCCAGCGCGCCGGCGAGGGCGGTGGGCTCGACGCCGAGGCGGACCAGGTCGGACGCCGCGCTCCAGCCGCCCTCGACGCCCGCCGCGGTCAGGACCCCGGCGAGCGCGGTCCCCGCGTCGGCCCGGGCCAGCGGGTCGTCGGGCACCGGACGCTCCCCCACGAGCGGCGCGAGGGGACTCGGCGGACGGTCGTCGGCAGCGTGCAGGGCGCGGAGCCGGGCGGCTCCCCGCTGCACGGCGGCGGCCGGGTTGTTCACCTCGTGCAGCAGGCCGGCCGCCAGGGCGCCCAGTGCCGCCATCCGCTCGTGCTGGCGCAGCAGCCCCTCCTCGCGGTCCAGCCGCCGGGACGTGGCCGTGAGCAGAGCCCGGGCAGACGGAGGGTGGGCGAGCAGCCGGTCGAGCGCCTCCGCGCCGATGCGCTGCACCCGTGCCGGGCCCCGCGCCCGGACCGTGGCCGACCGCGGACGCCCGTGGGCGACGCCGAGCTCCCCGATCAGGTCGCCGGGCCCGCACACGTTGAGCAGGAGGTCGGCGCCGTTGGCCAGCCGGCTGATCTCCAGCTCCCCGTCGGCGACCACGTACATGGCATCCGGCGGCGAGCCCTCGCTCATCAGCACCTCCCCCGGAGTCAGCTCCACGGCGCGGCTGGTCGCCGCCAGCGCGCTGACGTCGTCCTGCGGGAGCTCGGCGAACAGCCGGGACCTGCGCAGCGCGGCGGCGACGTCCGCCGTCGTCACCGACCGGCCAGCCGCTCGTGGGCGAAGCGCACCGCCATCGCGCCCTCCCCCACGGCGGAGGCGATGCGCTTCACCGACCCGTGCCGGACGTCGCCGGCGGCGAACACCCCCGGCACGGACGTCTCCAGCGGAAGGGGCGGCACCTCGAGCGGCCAGTCGGGCGGTGGGAGGCCGAGGTCGCCACCGGTGAGCACGAAGCCCTTGTCGTCCCGGCGGACGACGCCCTCGAGCCAGCTCGTGCGGGGCGCCTGCCCGACGAAGACGAACAGCGCGTTCGCGGGGACCTCGCGCTCCTCCGTGCCGTTCGAACGCAGCCGGAGCCCCTCCAGCCGCCGCTCACCGAGCACCCCGGCGACCTCCGTCCGGGGCTCGAGGGAGATCGTGTCCGAGGCCTCGATCCGGTCGATGAGGTAGCTCGACATGGTGCTCGTGAGGTCGGCAGCGCGGACGAGCAGCGTCACCGAGGCGGCGAACTGGGCCAGGAAGAGCGCCGCCTGCCCGGCCGAGTTGCCGCCTCCGACGACGAAGACCCGCCCGCCGGCGTGGTCCACGCCCTCCGCACGACCGGCGCCGTAGTAGACGCCGGTGCCGGTGAGCGGCGCGGCTCCGGGCACGTCGAGGGTGCGGTAGTTGACGCCCGAGGCGATCAGCAGCGTCGAGGCGCTGACCTCGGTGCCGTCGGCCAGCCGGATCAGGGTGTACGGATCCTCGCGGCGCAGCCCGGCCACCTCGGCGGGCACGAGGATCTCCGCGCCGAAGCGGATCGCCTGCTCGCGGGCGCGCAGCGTGAGGTCCGCACCCGAGAGCCCGACGGGGAACCCGAGGTAGTTCTCGATCCGGCTGGTCGTGCCCGCCTGCCCGCCGGGGGCGTTGCACTCCAGGACGAGGGTGGACAGGCCCTCCGACGCCCCGTAGACCCCCGCCGCCAGCCCGGCGGGACCGGCACCGACGACGACGAGGTCGTAGGCCGACCGCTCGGCGCGCACCTGCAGCCCGATCCGCTCCGCCACGGCGTGCAGGTCCGGGTCGACGAGCACCTCGCCGTCGTCGGTCACAAGGATCGGCAGCGACCCTGCGTCGGCGCGCGCGGCATCCAGCAGCACGCGGGCCTGGGGATCGGTCTCGACGTCGAGCCACCGGTAGGGCACGAGGTTGCGGGCGAGGAACTCGCGGAGCGCGTGGCTGGCGGCCGACCACCGGTCGCCGACCACGCGCAGGTTCGCCGCCGGGGCAGGTCGCCGCCAGGTCTCGAGCAGGTCGTCGAGCACCGGGTAGAGCCGTTCCTCCGGCGGGTCCCACGGCTTGAGCAGGTAGTGGTGGACGTCGGCGTCGTTGATGGCGCGGATGGCGGCGTCGGTGTCCGCGTAGGCGGTGAGCAGCACCCGCCGGGCGTCCGGGTAGAGCTCGCGGGACGCGGCGAGGAACTCCGTGCCGCTCATGCCCGGCATCCGCTGGTCCACGAGCAGCAGCGCCACGGTGTCGTCGCGCAGCCGCAGTCGGCGCAGCAGGTCCAGCGCCTGGTCACCCGAGGACGCCGCGACGATCTGGTAGTGCTCGGCGTAGCGGTCGCGCAGATCGCGCTCGACCGCGGCGAGCACCGGGCCGTCGTCGTCCACGGCCAGCAGGACCGGTCTGCTCATCGGGCCACTCCTCCCCCGTTCAGCCGGGACGCCGACCGGACGGCCCGCTGGTCCCGTCGCGACTCCAGCGCCGAGCGCAGCACCGCGGTGGCCAGCGACACGGGCGCATCGCCGTCGGCCGGCGCGTGCTGCAGGACGGCGAGGACGGCGTCGTCCGTCCCGCCGTCCGGGCGTCCGCCGTCGACGGTGTCGGCGACGGCGGTCAGGGCGGTCGCGAGCGCCGCCGTGGGCTCCGGCAGCCCGAGGTCCCGGCGCCACGGCGCACCCGGACGCGCGTCGGCGAGGACGGCGGCCACCCGGTCCGGCGTGTGCTCGAGGGCCTCCGCCGCCGCCTCGGCCCACGCGGTCACGATGGTCAGCTCCGGCGGGGTGAGCGCGGCGCCGGTCACCCCGCGCGGCCCCGGGACGCGGCCGGGATCCCCGGCGACGGCGGTCACCTGGTGCACCCCGGCGACCACCAGCCCGGTCGCGTTGTCCACCGGTGTCCGCCCGTCCGCGCACCGGCGGCGGGCGCGGGTGTGGGCGACGCTCATGACCACGCCGTGCGCGCCGGGGTCGAGGGAGATCTCGCGCAGCCCGCGGGTCGGGTCCTTCCACATCGCCACGACCGACGACGGCGGCGCACCGATCGGCCGGCTGCGCTCGACCATCCCGGACGCGGTGAGCGTGAGCACCGCCGTCCCCGGGTCGTCGGCGAGCACGCTGGCGTAGCGGGCCGTCCAGCGGGAGGCCAGCTGCGGCCCGTCGAGCAGGATCGTCACGACCAGCGAGGGGCCGACGTCCCGGATGAGCTCGGCGACCTCGTCGAGGCGGGCGAGGTCCTCGCACACGACGGCGACGACGGTGAGGCCCTCGCTGAGCTCGAGGAACTGCAGCGCGCGGCGCGGCACCTCCATCGCCTCCCACCAGCGCACCGAGGGATGCAGCGCGCCGGCGAGGTGGTACTGGTTGATCTGGCTCTCGTCGAGGAACCAGCGGTGGTGCTTGTTCTGCCGGTAGTGCGACCAGCAGCCGCCGACGTGCACGCCGAGGTGCACCCAGTTGCCGGGCAGCCGGTCGGGCGGCGTGGGCTCCCGGACGCCCGCGAGCAGCATGTTGACGCCGTAGCGCGCGAGCAGCGCCTCGAGGGGCTCGAGCTCGTCGGCGGGCACGCTGCTCTCGGGGAGGACGACCGCGTCGATGCCGTCCACCTCGTCGAGCGCCCCGACCAGCACCCGCTCCACGAGGTCGAGGTCGAAGGTCTCGGCCGGGACGAACTCGAAGATGCCGAACGGCTCGTTCTCCGCACGCCGCACCGAGCCCGGGAGCGGCCGGAAGTCCCGCTGCCGCACCCGCAGCGGCCACGGCAGCAGCAGCACGTTGGCCTGCTGCTGACCGGTGCCCGACCGCCGGGCCGGGGCCTTGTGCCAGGCGACGTCCACGGAGGTGCCGCGCAGGCAGAGGTAGCGCGACAGCGACCGGAAGGAGATGCCTCCCGGCGGCGTCCGGCCCTTGGGCAGCACCCGCAGCCGGAACGGGGCGACGGCGGACAGCGAGCCGGTGCGGGCCAGGAGCTCACCCGCCCGGCCGCGGAAGCGGAAGCCGGCCGTGCGCTCCGGATCGAGCGCGGCGGCCACGCCCGCGCAGGCCTCGTCGCTGAGCGCGAGCAGCAGGAACAGCGCCTCGCAGACCTCCCACGCGCGGCCGTCGGCGATGTCGTCGAGTTCGGTCCCCGCGGCGGCGAGCAGCGTCGTCCAGGTCTCGGAGACGAGGGCCGGCGGGGGCCCGTCGGGTGCCTCGGTCCAGGCGCACCACTGCTCGGCCGCGTCGGTGACCACGTCGTTCCAGCCGCCGAGCCGGGGCGGGGGCCACTGCCGGCCGGGCGGCGGTGACACGGCGAACCGGTAGGCGTGGGTGCGGCCCAGGACGGTGCCGGCGAGTGCGAAGACGTCCGGCGGCCACTCGAGGTCGGAGTCGGTGAGCTCCCGGCCGCTCACGTCCGCCCAGAGCGAGGCGACGGTCGGGGGGCCGGTCGCGCTCCGCACCGGCCGCGGGACCACGTCCATCCGTCGGCTCCCCCTCGTCGTCCCCGTGTTCCCGCGGGAACGTCCGTGGCCCTCGGCCGGAGGGTAGCGACGAGCGGCGGGCGGCACGAGGGAATCCGTCCGCGTGCTCAGTCCGTCCGCGCGATCGTCGCCAACCGCACGTTGACCGGCGCCGTCAGGAACCGGGTCCGCAGGTCGTCGTCGGCGATCCGGGCGGCCCGCTCGCGCAGGTGCGCCGCGGCCCGCTCCGCCACGTCCGCGGCACGCGGATCCCCGGCGTCGGAGAGCACCAGGTGGACGTCGGCGAGGACGCGGCCGGGTTCGACGGTGCCGACGGCGACCGAGTCCAGGTGCGGCAGGACCTCCTCGACCGCCTCCATCGCCGCACCGAGGTCGCCGGCGTCCCGCAGCGCGAGGGCGAGGACGCCGAGGCACTCCAGCCGGTCGTACTCGAGGCCCAGCTCGGCGTGCCGCTGCGCGGCCGCACGGAGGAGGTCGACCGCGACCGGATCACCGGCCGCCCGGTGGGCCATGCCGGCGACCAGGTCCGCGCGCGCCTGCGCAGGCGGGACGTCGTCCGCGGCCGCGGCCTCCTGGGCCGCGGTGGCGTGCGCGAGCGCGTCGTCGACCCGTCCCTCGGCGAGGTCGACGACCGCGATCGAGGCGAGGAGGTGTGTGGTGAAGTACGACAGGGCGCGCCGGCTGCTCTCCTCCAGTCCGCGGTCGAGGTACCTCCGCGCCGTCGCGTGGTCGCCGACGAGCCGGTGGCTGTCGCCGAGGCTCTGCAGGGAGGCGACGACACCCTCCGTGTCGTCGATGTCCTCGGTCAGCTGCAACGCGCGCCGGCCCTGCTCGAGCGCGTCGTCGACCCGGCCCTGGTCCATCGCGATCCGGGCGAGGTTGGTGAGCATGACGCCCTCGCGGTAGCGGTGCCCGGTCACCTGGAAGACCGCCAGCGCGTCCTCGGTCGCGGCGCGCGCCTCCTCGAGCCGGCCCATGTGCATCAGGAGGGCACCGCGCTGCCCGGTGACCATCGCCTCGCCCTCGCTGTCCTGGATGTGCCGGTGCTCGGCCCGTGCCTCGTCGAGCAGGGCGAGCCCCTCGTCGGTCTCCGCCAGGTTGGTCGCCACGACGGCCAGCAGCCGCAGGACCTCCCCCGCCCGCTTGTGGTCGTCGGTCGACCGGGCGGTCGTCAGAGCCTGACCGAGCAGCTCGCGGGCGGCCGCGTGCTCGTTGAGGTACGCCCGGCTCCGGCCACCCTGCATCAGCCCGTCGGACTCCAGGTCGGGCCGGCCCGCCTCCCGGGCCAGCCGCGCCGCCTCGTCGGCGACCTCCGGGACGGCGGGGTAGTCGCCGCGGAAGAACAGCCATCGCCCATGGGCGAGCAGGACCTTCGCCCGGCGCACGGGGTCGAGACCGGTCGCGGCGGACAGTTCGTCCAGCGTGGTCCGCTGCTCGTCGCGGCGGCCGAGCCGGTCCAGCACGACCTCGCGGGCCAGCAGCACGTCGGCCCAGAGCCCCTGCTCGCCGGCGGGGACGAGAGGAAGCGCGCGGGCGAAGAGCTGCAGGGCGTCGTCGAGCGCGAAGGTGCGGGCGGCGTGCTCGCCGGCCCGCAGGTACCAGCGGGCGGCCGCCGGGGGGTTGCCCGCCTCCTGGTGGTGGTGGGCGACCGCCGCGGCGTGCTCGTCGGGCCGCTGGCTGCGTTCGACCGCCTCCTCCAGCCACTGGGCGGCCAGCGCGTGGTGGGCCCGGCGCACCGAGCGGAGGACCCCCTCGTAGGCGACGTCGCGCATGAGCGCGTGGCGGAAGGAGAACTCCGCGCTGCCGGAGAAGCTGGAGTGCGGCCGACGGAACACCACCTCGCGGATCGCCAGCCGTTCGAGCGCGGTGTCCCGCGTCGCGGCGTCGATCGCCGTGGCCAGCCGGGCGACGGCCTGGTCCCAGAACACCCGGCCCACGACGGCGGCGCCGCCGAGGACGCCGCGCTCGACGACCTCCAGGGAGTCCAGCCGCGCCTGCAGCAGGCCGCGCAGCGTCGTGGGGATGCGGACGGAGTCCAGAGGTCTCGCCGCCACCCGCCAGGGGTCGTGCGACGTGTCGACGACCCCCTCCTGGACGAGCCACTTCACGAGCTCCTCGACGTAGTAGGGGTTGCCGTCGGCGGTGCCGACGACCAGCTCGACGAGGGCCGCCGGCACGTCGTCCGCCCGCTGCAGGATCTCGGCGACGAGGCTGCGGGCGTCGTCCTGGTCCAACGGCTCGAGCCGGAGGGTGGAGTGCACCGACGCGGTGCGTCCCCACGACGGCCGCTGCTCCAGCAGCGTGGGGCGGGCCGTCGCGAGGACCAGCAGCGGACCGCCGTCCGGCGCCCGGGCCAGCGCCTCGAGGGAGTCCAGGCTCGCGGCGTCGAGCCAGTGCAGGTCCTCGAGCAGGACGACCACAGGCGCCCGCTCGGCCAGCGTGTCCAGCAGCCGCAGCACCAGACCGCTCCCCCGCCGCCGCAGTGCCTCGGGATCGGTCGTCCCGACCGCCTCACGTCCGGCGTCGCCGACCGGGAACCCCAGCCAGGTGGCCACGGTCTCCGGTGAGCCGTCGGTGTCCTCGACGCCGCCGTGCAGCTGGGTCCAGCCCTGCGCCCAACGGCGACGCACGCGTTCGGGGTCGTCCGTGGAGCGGATGCCGAGCCGCTCGCCGAACACGCTGCGCAGCAGCGTGTTGGCCACGCCCTGCGTCGACGGGGACCCCCGGCCGCGCAGCACCCAGACCTCCGTCGGCAGGCGCGCCAGCCACGTCTCGACGTCGTGCACGAGCCGGGACTTGCCGACACCGGCCTCGCCGAGCACCGTCACGACGCGCCGACCGCCCTCGGCGACGACCCCGGCGAACGCGTCGCGCAGCACCCGGAACTCCGCCTCGCGCCCCACCGTGCGGGTGACCACCCCCTCCACCCCGCGGGTCTCCGGCCAGAAGCCCTCCCGGTCGGGGGACGCGACGACGTAGGCGTCGACCGGGCCCTCGATGCCCTTGAGGTGCAGCCCGGGGATGCGCCGCAGCCCGAAGACGCCACGGACCTGGCGGCACGTCTCCTCCGACAGCAGCACCGTGCCCGGCTCCGCGGCCGCCTGCAGGCGGGCGGCCCGGTTGGCGGTGTCGCCGACGACGAGGAAGTCCCCCGACGCCCGCTCCGCCAGACCGGTCACCACCATCTCGCCGGTGTCGATCCCCACGCGGACGACGATCGGGGCAGCGTGCGACTCCTGCAGCTGGGCGCTCAGCGTCTCGACGGCCGCAACCACCGCCAGGCCGGCGCGCACGGCGCGGGCCGCGTCGTCCTCCCGGGAGCGGTACAGCCCGAAGACCGCCATCACCGCGTCGCCGATGAACTTCTCGACCACGCCACCCTCGGCCTCGACGGCGCTGCGGACGGCCGCGAAGTACCGGCTCATCACCTGCTGGAGGTCCTCGGCGTCCAGCCGCCGGGCCAGCGGCGTGGAATCGACCAGATCGGCGAACAGGACGGTGACCAGTTTCCGCTGCTCGCCCACGGAGGCGGCGAGCAGCCGGTCGCGCTTGTCGACCAGCGGTGCGAGCGCCGTCGTGACGACCTGGTCCCCGAGGATGCGCCGCTGCCCCTCGAGCGCGGCGATCGCCTGCTCGAGGGCCGTCAGCTCAGCCGGTTCCGGTTGCATCGGTCACGTCTGGCCCCCTCCGCCCGGACGAGCGGACCGTACCTCCGCACCGGGCTTCGCGGGAGCCCCCGACCAGCGGCGACCCCCGCCGACCGGGAACGCGAACGAGGGGGGAGGCCATCGGCCTCCCCCCTCGTCCGGGGTCGTACTAGGTGCCTAGCTCAGCTGGGATCAGCGGAGCAGGGACAGGACACCCTGCGAGGCCTGGTTGGCCTGCGCGAGCATCGCGGTGCCGGCCTGGGACAGGATCTGGTTCCGGGTGAACTGGACCATCTCCTGCGCCATGTCGGCGTCGCGGATGCGGCTCTCCGACGCGGTCA
>NZ_SPQM01000064.1 GCF_004570345.1 Blastococcus sp. CT_GayMR20
CCGGCCCGACGGCCTGGATCAGTGCCCGGCGTCCGCCTGCTCGGTGGAGTCCGCCGCGTGCGCGATCGAGCGGGTGTCCTGGAAGGCGCGGACGCCCTCGATGCCCTGCTCGCGGCCCATGCCCGAGTGCTTCATGCCGCCGAACGGGGCCCGCAGGTCCAGCCGCGCGGCGCCGTGGTCGTTGACCCAGACGTACCCGCACTCCAACTGCCCGCCGATCCGGTTGGCGGAGTCGGTGTCCGCGGTCCAGACGGAGGCGCACAGGCCGGCCCACGTGTCGTTGGCCAGCCGGACGGCGTCCGCGTCGTCGTCGAAGGGGATGACCGGGATGACCGGCCCGAACTGCTCCTGGGTGACGACCCGGAGCGAGGGGTCCGGGTCCACCACGACGGCGGGACGGAGGAAGTTGCCATCGGCGAACTCGCCGCCCGGCAGCTCGCCGAACTCCAGCACCGTCGCACCGGAGTCCTTGGCCTCCTCGATGATCTCGGAGACGAACGCCTTCTGGGCGGTCTGGTGGAGGGGACCCATGGTGGTGCCCTCGTCCAGACCGTGCCCCAGGACGGTCCTCTCCAGCCGCGCGGTCAGCCCGGCCACGAGCTCGTCCATCCGCGACCGGTGCACGTACAGCCGCTTGGCGTTCATGCAGATCTGGCCCGTGGTGTCGAAGATGGCGCCGAACATCCGGTCGAGGTGGTCATCGTCGAGAACGGCGTCCTCGCGGATGATCGCCGGGTCGTTGCCGCCCAGCTCGAGGGTGACCCGGGTGAGGCTGCGCGAGGCCATCTCCATGATCCGCTTGCCGCCGTTGACGCTGCCGGTGAAGCACACCTTCGCGATGTCGGGGTTCTCGATCAGGCCGGCCATCTCGCTGTCCTTGCCGGTCACGATGTTGAGTACGCCCGGGGGCAGCTTCTCGGCGACGCGCTGCACGAGGCGCGTGGTCGCCAGCGGCGTCGACGGCGGCGGCTTGACGATGGCCGTGTTGCCGGCCAGGAGCGCGTGGGGGAGGGACGCGCCCAGGATCGCGATCGGCCAGTTGAACGGCACGATCACGGTCACCACGCCGAGCGGCTGGTACTGGATCGTGGTCTGCACGGGGATGCCCGGAGCCGGCGGCAGGACCTTGCTCTGGTCCACCTCGTCGGCGATCGAGAGCGCGAGCTGCCACCGGATCTCGAAGACCAGCGCGTCCACCCACGCCTCGTGGACGATCTTGCCGTTCTCGAGCGAGAGGATCCTGGCGTCCTCGTCGCGTTCGTCGGCGAGCCCGTCGATGGCGGCGGCCATCTGGGCCGCCCGCTCGGTGGCCGAGAGGGCCGACCAGGCCGGATAGGCCGCCTTCGCGGCCGCGACGGCGTCCGCGACGTCCTCCTTCGTCGCGGCCGCGGCACGGCCGACGACGACACCCGGCCGGGCCGGGTCGAGGACCTCCAGGACGTCGTCCGTGGAGCGCTCCCTCCCGCCGATGTAGAGCCCTGTCGTCACCGGAGCCGTCGTGTTCAACGTGTCCGTCATGCGGATCGCCACCTCTCTGTGTGTCCGTTGTCTGTCTTCCGTTGCTGGCGCGGGAGCGCCAGAGTCTCAGTGCCGGCCGGGCCGCGCACGACCCCTCCGAGGGCGGCGACCACGCGGACCGCGTCGGCGCTGCCGGCGACGTCGTGCACGCGCACGCCCCAGGCGCCCGCGCGTGCGGCCAGGACGGACGTGGCGAGGGTGGCGCTGTCCCGCTGGGCCGGTGGCCGGGGCTGTCCGTCGGGCGCCGCGAGCAGGGCGCCGAGGAAGCGCTTGCGGGAGGCTCCGACGAGGACGGGGAAGCCGAGTCCGGTGATGCGGTCCAGGCCGGCCAGGAGGGCCAGGTCGTGTGCCGGCTGCTTCGAGAAGCCCAGGCCCGGGTCGACCACGATGCGCTCGGCCGTCACCCCTGCCGCCAGCGCCGCGTCGACGCGCGCGCACAACTCCCGCCGCACGTCCGCGACCACGTCGTCGTACGTGGCGTCGGCGTACATGTCGCGGCTCTGCCCCCGCCGGTGCGTGAGCACCCAGGGGACGCCGGCATCGGCGACGACCCGGGCCATGGCGGGATCCGCCAGGCCGCCGCTCACGTCGTTCACCATCCCGGCTCCGGCCGCGAGAGCTGCCGTGGCCACCGACGCACGTGTCGTGTCGATGCTCACGGCGATCCCGTGCCCGGTCAGTGCGGCGACCACGGGCAGGACCCGCCGGAGCTCTTCGTCAGGCTCCACGCGGTGTGCGCCGGGCCGCGTCGACTCGCCCCCCACGTCGACGTAGTCGGCGCCGGCGGCCGTCAGGTGCAGTCCGTGCGCGACCGCGGCCTCGACGGTGTCGTGGCGGCCCCCGTCGGAGAAGGAGTCGGGCGTGACGTTGAGGATCCCCATGACGACGCACCGGCCGGGCCGCACGATCGCACCGCGATCTCCGGTCACCCGTGCATCATCGTCCGCACCTCGGCCTCGATCTCGTCCGCGCGTCGCGCGAGGTCCTCGACCACTGCGACGGTCGAGACCAGGCCCGCCCGCGCAGCCTCGTCGTCGATGCCGGCGAGGTTCGCCTCCACGGCCAGCCGGGCCGTCGTGGCGGCGGCACGGGCCGCGGCGGTCGCCGCGGCGACGTCGCTGACCAGGTTGCGGTTGGCGATCGGCAGCACCCGCCTCGCCAGCTCGACCAGCTCGCCCGCGGAGGCGAGGACGGCGAGCGGGGGCCGCGTCGCGTCCAGCTGGACCTCGGACAGGCGGCGACGCCGCTTCTCCTTCTCCTCCGCGGTGCCGCGGGGCATCTTCATCGCCTCGGCCACGGCCGAGAACGCCGCCTCGTCGTCGGCGGCGGCCCCGAGGCATGCGTCGCGCTGCGCATCGGCCGCCGCCACGATCTCGCGAACCAGCTCCGCATGCTCCTCGGCCTTGGTGAACCGGCCGACCATCGCGACGAGCGAGGCCGACAGGGCCGCCTCGACCGCGGCCGTGGCGCCCGCTCCCGGGGCGGCCATCCGGGCGGCCAGCTGCGCCAGGAAGTCGCCGATCGACTGGGAGTCGAGCTCGTCCCGCCCGCTCACGAGCCGCTCACCGGGAGATGGCCGACGGCGAGCCCGAGCCGGCCACCCACGTCGGGCTTCCCGCCGGCGAGACGTGCCGACCGCCAGCCCCGCAGCGAGTTGAGCACCGCGAGCTGGTCCGCCGCGTGCAGGTCCGCGACGGTCAGGACGCGCTCGTGCAGGCGGCCCAGCTCCAGCAGCCGGGCGCGCTCGACCCCGGGAAGGCAGCCGGAGGAGGTGGGGGGTGTCCACCACCGGCCGCCGAGCCGCACGGCGAGATTCGCCGTGGTGGTCTCGGTCAGCTCGCCGCGCTGGTTTCTGAGGACGACGTCGTCGGCCTCCGGGTGCCGGAGGGCGCGGGTCAGGTAGACGTCGCGGCGGGTGCTCTTGTGCTGGAGCCACGGGCTGGTGTCGTCGACCGGCTCGTCGTCCACCGCGAGGCGCACCTGCCGCGTCCCCGCCGGCGGCATCGCCTCCAGCTCGACCTCGACGTCCCCGGGCCGGGACAGCAGGATCCGCACCCGTGCCGGCTCGGTCAGCCGGGTGACAGCACTCCACACGGTGTCGGCGACGACGGTGGGATCGAACCGGAAGCCGGCCCAGTCGGCCGAGTCGGCCATGCGGGCGAGGTGCCGCTCGAGATGGCGCAGCCCCTCGCCGGGGACGAACGCCAGCGTCTCGAGGAGCCGGTGCTCGGTCACGTCGTGCGCCAGGACGGCCGCCTTCGCGTGCAACTCCGCCCGCTCCCGCGGTGCCTCGGACCCCCAGGTGATGCCCCCGCCCGCCCCGTACACGGCCTCGCCGGTGGTGCGGTCGACGACGGCGGTCCGGATGGCGACGTTGAACCGGGCCCGGAAGGCCCCGGTCGGCGGAGCGACGAGTCCCACGGCGCCGCAGTAGATCCCGCGCGGCGTCGGCTCGAGATCGGCGATCAGCTGCATGGTGCGGCGCTTGGGAGCCCCGGTCACCGATCCGCACGGAAAGAGCGCGCGGAAGAGGTCGAGCAGGCTCGTCCCCGGCCGCACCCGCGCGCTCACCTCCGAGGTCATCTGCCAGACGGTCGGGTACCGCTCGAGGGCGAAGAGCTCGTCCACCACCACGCTGCCGACCTCGGCCACCCGGCCGAGGTCGTTGCGGAGCAGGTCGACGATCATGAGGTTCTCGGCCTGCTCCTTGCTGCTGGACCGCAGGAGCCGGCTCTGCTCACGGTCCTCGGCGGTCGTGCGGCCGCGTGGGGCGGTGCCCTTCATGGGCCGCGTCCGGACGACGTCGCCGGCCCACTCGAAGAACAGCTCCGGGCTGGCGCTGGCGATGACGTGCCGCCCCGTGTCCAGGTAGGCGTTGTAGGCGCCGCGCTGGGCCAGCGCGAGGCGGGCGTACAGCGCGTGGGCATCTCCCGCGACGGTCGAGCGCAGCCGGTCGGTGAGGTTGCACTGGTAGGTCTCGCCGGCCGCGATGTGCTCGCGGACGGTCGTGACCGCGCGGGCGTGCTCGCCGTCGGTCCAGTCCGTGCGCCACGGCCCCGGCGGGCCGTCCTCGACCGGAGGGGTCAGCGGCTCGACCTCCGAGGGCTCGTCGCACAGGCCGAACCAGACCAGGGGTGGCTCACCGGCGGGCGAGGGGCCGCCCGGGAGCTGCTCGTCCAGGCCGGAGGCCGCCTCGTAGGCCACGTAGCCGAAGGCCCAGCTCCCCGCCTCCGTCGCCTCGTGCACCTGCCGCAGCACGTCGGCGACCTCGTCGGGCCGTACGGCGGTCAGGATCTCCGACGGCGGCGGGCAGCGCAGCGCCGTCCCGGAGCGGAGGTCGTCGAACCGAGCCCACGGACGGCCCATCAGTCCCCGATGCCCTGCTGGACCCGCGCCGCGGTGAGGGTGTTGGCCAGCAGCATCGCGATCGTCATGGGACCGACACCGCCCGGCACCGGGGTGATCGCCCCGGCCACCTCCGCGACCTCGTCGAACTCGACGTCCCCGCGCAGGCCGTTCTCGCCGCGGTGGATGCCGACGTCGATGACGGTCGCCCCCGGCTTGACCGCGTCCGCCCCGACGATGCCCGGGATCCCGGCGGCGACGACCAGCACGTCGGCACGCCGGCACACCTCGGCGAGGTCGCGCGTGCGCGAGTGGCAGATGGTCACCGTCGCGTTCTCCGCCAGCAGCAGCTGGGCCATCGGCTTGCCGACGAGGACCGACCGGCCGACCACCACCGCCTCCGCGCCCGACAGCGGGACGTCGTACTCCGCCAGCAGCTGCATGACGCCGCCCGGCGTGCACGGCCGGAGCCCGGGCCGGCCCTGGGCGAGCAGGCCGGCGTTGGCCGTGGTCAGCCCGTCGACGTCCTTCTCGGCCGGGATCTGCTTGATGAGCGCGTCGGAGTCCAGGTGCTTCGGCGTGGGCAGCTGCAGCAGGATGCCCGACACCGCAGGATCGGCGGCCAGTTCGTCGACGAGCGCGGCGGCCGTCTCCTGGTCCACGTCTCCGGGCAGGTGGCGGTGCAGGTCCTGCATGCCGGCCTCGACCGACAGGCGCCGCTTGTTGCGGACGTAGACCTCCGACGCGGGGTCGTCGCCGACGAGCACCGTCGCGAGCCCCGGGGCGATGCCACCGGCGGCGAGGAGCTTCTCCACACCGCGCGCGACGTCCTCGCGGACCCGCCGTGCGACGGCCGTCCCGTCGATCAGCCGTGCGGTCACTCGCGCTCCTCCGAAAGGTGGTCGGTCTCAGGCAAGGTCGGCCAGCATCCGCTGTCGCCACGCCTCGGTCGGACCCAGGTCGTTGAACGTGAAGACGTGGAAGCCCTCGAGGTTGTTGTCCGGCTTGCCCATGTGCGGCGCCAAGCCCTTGATGATCTTGTTGGGGCTGTAGCCGCCGGGGATGAAGAACCGCCAGAACATGCTCTGCTGCTTCTTCAGGAACTTCGCCGACTCGCCGATGCCGAGTCCGCCGGAGACCCGCATGAGCTTCTGCCGGTGCACCGCCCCGGGGACGCCCACGTGCACCGGGAGGTCGATCCCACGGTTCTTCAGCTCCCGCGCCCACTTCAGGATGACCGCCGGGTCGAAGACGATCTGGGTCTTGATGTGGGTGGCCAGGGGGGCCTTGTCCTTGAGCGCCTGGAAGAGCGTCTCCGTCGACGCGGTCGGATGACCCTCCGGATGGCCACCGATGCCGATGTCGGTGAAGCCGTGGTCCAGCTCGTGCAGCGCCACGAGCAGGTCGTGCGCATGCCGGAACTCCGTGGGCTCGTCGGTCGGGTCGCCGCCGACCACGAAGACGTCGGTGATGCCGGCCTCGCGGCAGCGGGCCACGACGTCGGCCAGGTGCGCGCGGTCGCGCACCTGCTGTGCCGACAGGTGCGGGGCCACCGTGTAGCCGTGGCCCACGAGGCTGACGGAGAGGTCGATCGTGACGTCCTGGCCCTTGGCCGGCGACGCGGTCACCGTGAGGCGCACGTCCTTCGGCACGTTGTCGAGAACCGCCTGCTCGGTCTTCTTGAACGGGATGACCTCGTAGCCGAGGTCGTCGAAGGCCCGCCGCAGCGAGTTCCGGGTGGCCCCGTCCCGCACGTTCAGGCCCCGGTCGCGGATGGCTCGGTCCCGGATGGTCAGCGCGCGCTTCACGTGATGTCTCCCTCTGCGGGGGTCGGGCGCGGGGGTCTCCCGCGGACGTCGTCGGCGACGGCACCCCGGACGGGCATGCTCCGGGTCACTGATCCCATACCCAACATCGTGACGTGCGCCACCCCCGGCCGGGACGGTGCTATGGCGGCACCTGCTGCGCCGGATCGGTCGTCGCGAGTACGTCAATCGTCGCGGTGGGCGGGACGTGGGGATCCGGGTGCCCGCCCCGCTCCGGTGTACCCGCCGGGCCAGCCGCACCTGGGGCGTCCCGGCCGTGCCAGCATGGCCCAGGGGAGACCCGGGCCAGGGTTCACCTGGTCGGCGCTGCGTGGGAAGGACGGTCGGGTGGAGCGAGCACGGGTCGCCGGCGGCACGCGGACGGCTCCGGTGACCTCGGACGAGATGGTGTGGCACGCCCCCGACGGACTCGCGGTGGTCGACGCCGAGGCGCGCTTCGTCGAGGCCAACCCCGCCGCCGTCCTGCTGTGCGGCCTCGATCCGCAGGCGGTCGCGGGGGCGCCCTCCCCGTTCCCCGCGCCGGACGACGCAGCGACGGCCCCGCGTTCGGGCGAGCTGACCGTGGCCTGGGAGCCGGTCCCCGGCCAGCGGCGGGAGTTCGCCTACGTCCTCGCGCCGGTCGAAGGTCAGGCGAAGTGGATCGTCTCCTTCCGCGACGTGACCCTCGGCCGCCTGCACGAGCGGCGACTGGCCGCGATCGCCAAGGTCGCCTCCAGCGTCGCGTCGAAGCGATCGCTGCTCGGCACCCTCGAAGCCCTGGCCCAGGAGGTGGCGCGCACGGACGCCCTCGCCGGGGTCCAGATCCTCACGGTGAACTCGGCGGGGGACCGCCTGCACGTGATGGGTTCGGCCGGCTTCGGTCGCGAGGTGCACTTCTTCGACAAGCTCATGGAGTGCCGTGCGCTGGGTGCCCGACTCATGATGCTGGAGGCCCTCGAGAGCCGGGAGCCACTGGTCGCGCCGAACCGGTACGACGCGATCATGCGGGATCCGGCCTGGGCTCCGCTCCACGAGAACATGCGCCATCCCCGGTGGGACTGGTTCGTCAGCGTGCCCCTCCTCGCGCGCGGGGAGCCCGTCGGCATCCTGAACGCGTTCTTCGCTCCCGGTCAGGTGGTGGGGGAGACCGAGCTGGAGTTCCTGCTCGCCATGGCCGAGCAGGCGGCGATGGCGGTGGACCATGCTGCGCTCCTGGAACGGGAACGGGACGTCGCCCGGCGCGAGGAGCGCCAGAAGCTGGCCCGCGACCTGCACGACTCGGTCGTGCAGCAGGTCTTCTCGATGATGATGCAGGCCCGGTCGCTCGGTGTGCTCGTCGAGCGCGGGCTGCCTCCGGCGCCGGAGAAGGTGGCCCAGGTGGCCGACGACCTGAGCAGCAGCGCCGAGGCGGTCCTCGCGGACCTGCGGGGCATGGTCGTGGAGCTGCGCCCGGCGGCGAGCACGGCGGGCGGGCTCGCCGCGGCGCTGCGGTCGCTGGTGGACACCACGTCCGCGCGCACCGGCGTGGACGTGTCGCTCGAGATCGACGACCCCGCCGCCGAGCTGCCCGGGCTCGATGCCGACCTGCTGGAGGACGCCTACCGCATCGTCGCCGAGGCCCTGCACAACAGCGTCAAGCACTCCGACGCGGCGAGCATCGCCGTCCGGGTCGCGGTGGCCTTCCACGGCCGGCGACGGCGGCTCGTCGCCGAGGTCACCGACGACGGCCGCGGGGTGGGCGCCGCGAGCGCCTCCGGTGGCTCGGCGTCGAGCGGCTACGGGATGACCGTGATGCGCGAACGTGCCGCCAGGTGGGGCGGCGCGGTCCGGGTGCGGCAGCCGGCCGGCGGGGGGACGAGTGTGCGGCTGACCCTGCCGCTGCCGGCCTCCCTGCCCGCGACGACCGCAGGTCTGAAGGTGGCGCCGTGACCGCGTCGGAGCTCATCCGGGTGCTGGTCGTGGACGACCACGCCGTCGTGCGCCGTGGTGTGGTCGCGTACCTGGAGGCGCTCGAGGACGTCGAGGTGTCCGCCGAGGCCGGCGACGGGCAGGAGGCGCTGAACCAGCTGTCCCGGGCCGCTGCCACCGGCGAGCTGCCCGACGTCGTCCTGATGGACCTGCAGATGCCCGGGATGGACGGGGTCACCGCGACCGAGGAGGTGCTGCGCCGGTTCCCCCAGCTGAAGGTGGTCATCCTCACCAGCTTCGGGGAGACGGAGCGGGTGCACGCGGCGCTGGAGCGCGGGGCCTCCGGATACCTGCTCAAGGACGCCGGGCCGGCCGAGGTCGACGCCGCGCTGCGGGCCGCCGTCCGCGACGAGGTCTTCCTCGATGCGGCGGTGACCCGCCGGCTCACCCAGGAGATCCGTGCCCCGCGCACGGGGCTCGGCGTGCTCACCGCACGCGAGAAGGAGGTGCTGATCCTCGTCGCGGAGGGCCGGTCCAACAAGGACATCGCCAGGCACCTGGTGATCAGCGAGCGGACAGCCCGCACGCACGTCAGCCACCTGCTCACCAAGATGGGGCTCACCTCGCGGACGCAGGCGGCTCTCCTGGCGGTCAAGGAAGGCCTCGTCCGGCCGCGGTGACGGCGGGCGGCGTCATTTGTCGCATCGTCCGCGCGACAGGGACGACTCCCGGCCTCGGTCAACCGCGCGATCCGCCGGGGCGCCGTTCCTCGTAGCGTCGACGGCGGTCGGGCATCCGGCGTCCCCGTCCCGCGGCCGCCCGCCGGACGGAGGGAGGCCCCGTGACTGCCGCTCCGGAGCACGCCGGGGACGCCGCCCGGCTCGAGGTGGTGTGCGCCGTTGCCGACATGGCGATCGCCGTGCCACCGGACACCTCCATCCTGGAGGCGGTGCGTCGGGCGGGCCTCCCGGTGCCCGCGGCGTGCGCCGACGGGCGCTGCGGTGCGTGCGAGACGAGGGTCCTCGAGGGCCGGCCCGATCACCGGGACGGCGTCCTGACGGGAGAGGAGCGCGCCTACGGGGAGACGATGATGCTCTGCGTCTCCCGGGCGACGCCGCCCTGGCTGGTGCTCGACCTCTGATCGGGTCCACCCGCCGGGGGAGTGCGCGGGACGGATGACGTAGGCGGTTCCTGCCGCAACGGTGGCCCTCTCGTGACATCGGGCCGATCCGGTCCGTCGTCGCCATGCCTACCGTGAGCGGTGGCTGGGCACACGTGTGCCCGACCCGAGTCCGAGGAGGCGAGAGCATGGCCACGTTCGTCCTCGTGCACGGGGCCTGGCACGGAGGCTGGTGCTGGGACCGCGTCGCCACCACGCTGCGCGCGGCGGGACACGAGGTCCACGCGCCCACCTTGACGGGACTGTCGGAGCGGGCGCACCTGCTCTCGCCCCTCGTCGGACTCGAGACGCACGTCGAGGACGTGGTCCGCGTGCTCGACGTCCTCGGCCTCGGCGACGTCGTCCTCGTCGGGCACAGCTACGCGGGGCAGATCGTGACCGCCGTCGCCGACCGCCGTCCCCGGCTCGTCGCCCACCGCGTCTACCTCGACGCGTTCGTGGGCTCCGACGGGGAGGCCGCCCGGGATCTCCTGCCCGAGACGGTGGAGCACCACTGGGCGGAGTCCGCGGCCGAGCAGGGGTTCGGCTGGCTGGTACCGGTGCGCAAGCTCTCCGTCCTCGGCGTCACCGAGCAGGCCGACCTCGACTGGCTGAGCCCGAAGCTCACCCCGCACCCCTGGAAGACCTACACCGACCCCCTGCGGCTGACCGGTGCGGTCGACGACGTGCCCGCTGCCTTCGTCGAGTGCGTCAGCTGGATGCGGGTCTTCGCCGGCCAGGCCGATCGTGCCCGTGCGCGCGGCTGGCCGGTGCACGAGCTGGAGACGGGTCACGAGGCGATGGTCACGGCACCGGAGGAGCTCGCCGCCGTGCTGGCCGGCATCGCCGGCCGGCTGCCGGCCGCGTCGGACGAGAAGGAGAGCTGAGATGGAGTTCCTCGTCCGGTCGGAGAACCGGCTGCCCGCGGACACCCCCGCCGAGCGGCGGGAGGAGTTGCGCGCCGGCGAGCGGGCAAGGGCGATGGAGCTGCGCGCCGCCGGGGTCCTGAAGCGGCTGTGGCGGGTACCCGGCCGCAATGCCACCATCGGCCTCTACGAGGCCGAGGATCCGGCGGCGTTGCACGACGCCCTGATGTCGCTCCCGATGGCCCCCTGGCTCGACGTCCACGTGGAGGCCCTCGCCACCCACCCCCAGGAGCGGACGTGACACGCCCGCGCGGGGGAGCAGCAGCACTGGAGAGAGGACACACGACAGCCATGACCAGTGGCACCGGGCCCGGCCGCCTGGACCTGCCGGGCACCCCCATCTTCGACGGTGACACCAGCCGCCGGGGCTTCCGCATGAACAAGCTGTTCATGAGCCTGCGCGACGCCGGGAGCCGCGAGCGCTTCCTCGCCGACGAGGCCGCCTACTGCCGCGAGTTCGGGCTGACGGCCGAGCAGGAGAAGGCGGTGCTGGAGCGCGACTGGCAGGCGATGATCGACCTGGGCGGCAGCATCTTCTACGTGTACAAGCTGGCGATGATGGACGGGCGGTCGATGCAGTACCTCGGCGGCGTGTTCACGGGCATGGGCGAGGACGACTTCCTCGCGGCGATGCGGGCGGGAGGGCGCCGGGATGGCTGAGGTGATCTGGGGTCTGGCGACCTCGCACGTGCCGTCGATCGGCGCGGCGATGGACCGCGGCAAGACCGACGACCCGAACTGGAAGGCGCTCTTCGACGGCTACGCCCCGGCGCGGGCGTGGCTGGCCGAACACCGGCCCGACGTCGCGATCGTCGTCTACAACGACCACGCCAACGGCATCGACCTCGACTTCGTCCCGACCTTCGGGCTGGGCACCGCCGAGCGGTACGAGGTCGCCGACGAGGGCTTCGGCCGCCGTCCGGTACCCGACGTGATCGGCGACCCGGAGCTCTCCCTGCACCTCGTGGAGAGCCTCGTGGACGAGTCGTTCGACCTGACCGTCTTCCAGGAGTTGCACGTCGACCACGGGTTCACCGTGCCCCTGTCGGTCTGGACCCCCGACCCCGGCGACGCGTGGCCGTGCCCGGTCATCCCGCTGCTCGTGAACGTCATCCAGTACCCGCAGCCCACCGCGGCCCGGTGCTATGCGCTGGGCCAGGCCCTCGGACGGGCCATCCGGAGCTACCCGAAGGACATCACGGTCGGCGTCCTCGGCACCGGTGGCATGTCCCACCAGCTGGCCGGGGCCCGGGCGGGCTTCATCAACCCGGACTTCGACGCCATGTGGATGGAGGCCATCGAGAAGGACCCCGCCAAGCTGGCCGCGCTGTCCCGCGAGGAGCTGATCCGCCAGGCGGGCTCCGAGGGGATCGAGCTGATCATGTGGCTGATCATGCGGGGAGCGATGAACGACCGGATCACGAAGGTCCACTCGGACTACTTCGTGCCCGCGTCCAACACCGCGGCCGGCATCGCGCTGTTCGACAACCGGGTTCCGCAGCCCGCCTGAGCCGTGTCCGCCGTCCGGACGGTGGCCGGGGAGTTCCCGTCAGCGCGAGCGGTAGGTGTCCCGGGCGTCGTAGGGGCACGGTGCCACCGTGGCCCGGATCTCCACCTGGCGGTGTTCCTCGACCGCGGGCTTGGCCGAGACCGGGTCCTCGCCCCAGACGACGACCACCTCGGTACCCGGCTCGCTGAGCTCGGCGTCGATCGTCGCCAGCGACACCATCTCGCGCTCGTTGGCGAGGTAGCCGCAGTCCATCGAGATCCCGACCGGCTGCCCGTCCTTGAGCACCTTGTCCTCGTGGTGCGTGGCGTAGCGGGCCTTCGGCAGGTCGATGTACTTGGCGCCCGGCCCTGGACGGTACAGCGAGCCGATCGCCGCGGTGACGTCGTCGGCGTTCCAGACCAGCGTGACCTTCGTGCGCCGTGGCGTCGTCTGCGACAGGCGCTCGAGCGCCTCACGGCCGATGAACTCGTGGTCGAACCTGACGGTCTTGCCGTAGCCGATGTCGTAGGGGGTCAGGTAGTAGTCGGAGATGTCCGCGGAGTCGAGGCTGCCGCCGATGGACCCCACCTTCGTGACGGGGAGCCACTCCCGGTACTCCTGCATGAGCGGGTGGTTGGAGAACAGGGCGGGCATCGGGGCCGGCACCCATCCCGAGCCGAGGTTCGCGGTCGAGTACGCCTTCGACCCGACCCGGACGAGTCCGTGGTTCTCGCCCGCCCGGAGCAGGGCCTCGAGGACGGCGTCGGCGTCCTTCCAGGGACCGAAGAGCTCGAAGCCCGGCTGGCCGGCCATGCCGTGCCGCAGGCCGCGGACGCGACGACCGGCGATGGTGAACTCGGTCATGTTGAAGAACTTGACCTCCGGCACCGCCGTCCCGAGCACGTCCTCCATCAGCGCGGGAGCGGTCGGTCCCTGCAGCTCGTAGCGGTAGAACCTCGGCGGACCGGCCGTGCGCACGATGGAGTTGTCGTCACGTTCCACGGTGGCGTCGTAGTTCCCGCGCTCGAGGTTGAACGTGACCCAGTCGATGGCCATCGGGTGCCCGACCAGGTCGAACAGCTCCTCCTCCAGGTGGAAGAGGATGGCGTCGCCGATCAGGTGGCCGTCCGGGTTCACGGCGACGAACTGCTTGGCCTTGCCCACCGCGAAGTTCGCGAAGGTGTTGACGCCGGTGTCGCTCAGCAGCCGCAGGGCGTCCGGGCCCTGGATGAAGAGGTCGGTCATGTGGTGCGACTGGTCGAGCAGGGCGCACGTCTCGAGCCAGGAACGCTGCTCGGAGCGCCAGTTGGTGAATTCCGGCCGGACCGGGAAGGTGCTCGGCGGGAAGGCCAGGTTCCTCAGCAGCTCGACCGGGCTGCCGGCCCGTGCGAGCGCGGCCGCGAGCGAATCGGGTGCCATGACGGGGACGACCTTTCGTCGGGAGGCCGGGGCGGCCCGCCGCATCGGACGTGAGCGCAGGAGTCGCGGTGGCCCGGGCAGGGAACGCCTGCCCGGGCCACCGCGACCGTCGGCCTCAGGAGGTGGCGGCGCTCCGCCAGCCGGCGTGGTAGGTCTCCCGTGCCATCTTGGCGTAGGGGACAGGGCTGACGGTGGCACGGACCTCGAACTGCTCGTGCGGCTCGACGGTGGTCTTCTCGCTGCCGCCGTCGGGCTCGCCCCAGACCACTCGGATCTCGGCGCCATGGGGGACGTCGGGGTTGACCGTGGCCAGGGACAGCCCCTTCTTCTCGTTGGCCGAGATGCCGGTGAACATCGACAGGCCGACGATCGTGCCGTCGGCGTCGATCACCTTGTCGAAGTTCGACGACCCGTAGTTGGCGTTGGGGAGGTCGAAGAACTGGTACCGGGCGTCCTTCACCGGAGCGCCGAGGAGCTCGGCGAGGTCGTCGGAGTTCCACTCCAGGGTGACCTTGCGGCGCTGGGCGTCCTTGTCCAGCGCCTCGAGGGCGTCCCGGCCGATGAAGTCGTGGTCGAACTTCACGAACGAGCCGTACCCGAGCTCCCACGGGTTGGTGTAGTAGTCCTCGATGGTGTCGGAGACGAAGCTGCCGGCGATGGCGTTGGTCGCCTCGTAGCTGTCGGCGCCGAGCCACTCGCGGTACGGACGCAGTTCCTCGCCGGTGTAGATGGCCGGCAGCGGGGAGGGGATCCAGCCCGACTCGAGCGTGTTGGTGGAGTAGGCCCGCGAGCCCACCGGCTCCATGCCGAACTCCCGGCCCGCCTCGAGGATGGCCTCGCGGATCCGGTCGTAGCTCTCGTAGGGGCCCCAGATCTCCAGACCGGGGGCGCCGGCCATGCCGTGGCGCAGGGTGCGCACGGTCTCGCCGGCGATCGTCATCTGGCCCATCCGGAAGAACTTCAGCTGCTCCACCGTGCCGCCGTTGAGCTTCTCGATGATCGGCCAGGCGTTGGGGCCCTGGATCTGGAACCGCCACAGGTCGCGGGTGACCTGCTTGCCGTAGGGCCGAGAGGGCGACCGCGGGTCGTTGCGGATCTCGACGTCGTAGTCGCCGGTCTCCCCTTGGAACTGGAGCCAGTTCGCGCCGGGCGCGCGACCCACGTAGACGTACTCGTCCTCGTCGAGGTGGAAGAGGATGCCGTCACCGATCACGTGGCCGGCCGGGGTGACCGGGACGAACTGCTTGGCCATGTCGACCGGGAAGTTGGCCACGCTGTTGATGCCGGTGTCGGAGATCAGCTTGAGGGCGTCCGGGCCCTTGATGAAGAGGTTGAACATGTGGTGCGTCTGGTCGAAGAGCACGGCGGTCTGCTGCCATGCCTTCTGCTCGCGCCGCCAGTTCGTGAACTCCGAGGGGACGACCGGGTAGATGTAGGTACCCAGCTGGGAGTTGCGCAGCAGGCCGACCGTGTCGCCGGTCTGGTCGAGGAGCTCCTGGAGGTTCTTCGCTGTCATGTCCGTCCGTTCTCGTCGGTTGTCACTTCTGCGGGCCGGCGGGGCCGGTCCGTGGTCGGTGCGCGAAGGCGGTCCGCCGTCCCGCCGGCGCGCGAGTGGGCGATCGTCGGAGTCCCCTGCAGCCTAGAGCGGTGGGTGTGGTCCAGCACACAGGCATCCGTCACCCTCCGCCGACCGTTACGGCCGCGCGGCGTGCGTCGGATGACGGGACGACCGGGTCATTTGACGTAATCGTCGGCAGGGTCGCGGTTCCGGCGCGACGACGGCCTCCGGATCGGCGAGAGTGGCTCCATCCGGACCACCGAGGGGGCAGGCGATGGTGCGTCGGCCGGTCGGCCCGCCGGCCCAGCTCTCGGCCGCGCTCGATGAACGCCGGACGTCGTGGGCTGCTGTGGCGGGCCTCATGGGCGCCGGGGTGGTCGCCGCCGCGCAGATCGGCGGGGCCGCGGCCGCACTGCCGGTCCTCCAGGAGGACTTCGGGCTCAGCCCGACCACGGCCGCCTGGTACCTCTCGTCGGTCAGCGCCCTGGGCGCGGCCGGCGGTGTCCTGCTCGGGTGGCTGGGCCAGACCCTGGGGTTCGGCCGTCAGATCCGGCTCGGCCTGCTCGCGATCGTCGTCGCCGACCTCGGCGGTGCGGGAGTCGACTCCGTGGCGGGGCTGCTGATCGCACGGGTGGCGGAAGGGCTCGGGCTCGTGATGGTGATCCTCGCGGCGCCGCCCCTGCTCTCCGCGGTGTCCGCGCCGGCCCACCGGCGGCTCGTGGCCGGCACGTGGGGCGCGTACATGCCGGTCGGGGCGGGGCTGGCGGCGCTGCTCGTGCCTCCCGCGATCGGGCTGGTGGGCTGGCGGGGAGCGTCGCTCGTCGATGCCTGCCTGGCGGCGGGCGTCCTCCTCGTGGTCCTGCGATGGGTGCCGTCCGCCGCGGTGCGCGGGAGGGCGTCCGTCGAGGGGCTGCTGGGGGCCTTCCGCTCGCCGTCCGTCCTCCTCATCACCGCAGTCTTCGGGCTCTACTCCGCGCAGTACCTGGCGGTGGTCGGCCTGTTGCCGGCTGCTCTGGTCGAAGGGGAAGGGCTGTCGGTCGCCGCCGCGGGACTCGTGGGTGCCGTCGTCTTCCTCGTGAACGCTCCCGGCAACGTGCTCGGTGCCTACCTCCTGCACCGGGGAGCGCCACTGCGGTGGGTGATCCCCGCGGGGTGCGCCGGCATGGCCGGAACCGTCTGGGGCGTGCTGGACCCGGCGCTCCCTCCCGTCGTGCGGATCGGGTCGGCGATCGCCTTCTCGTTCGTCGCCGGACTGGTCCCCTCCGCCCTCTTCGCCGCCCTGGCTGCGGTGTCGGCGGGTACCGACTCGGCCGGCGCGGCCATCGGGCTGCAGACCCAGGGGTCGGGTGTGGGGCAGTTGCTCGGTCCGCCGTTGGTGGTCGGGGTGGGCACGGCTGTCGGGACCGGGGCGCCCCAGTCGGCCGTCCTCGTGTGCCTTGCCGGGTTCGTCGCGGTCGGCGCCGTGGTGATGCCACGTGGCGAGCGAATCGCTGAGGGGAGCGGTGCGAAGCCCGAAAGCGCCGCGTCGCCGGGCCGACGGACCGATACTCGCGCGAGGGTCCCGTGGCGGCGATGATGACGGCTGCGCAACTTTCACACCAAAATCGTTGTCAATCTCACCGGGGGTCCGTAGGTTCCCCCGCGGGCTGGAGCCCGCACACC
Organism: Blastococcus sp. CT_GayMR20; assembly: GCF_004570345.1. The sequence continues at coordinate 16,790 of NZ_SPQM01000064.1, forward strand.
GGTAGCGACGCGGCAACGGCGGGAGAGACAGTCAATGGCGGCTGAGCTGACCTTGCAGGACGTGAATCTGCAGTTCGGCGGCATCAAGGTGCTGCAGGAGGTGAGCTTCGTCGTCGAGCCGGGCCAGATCTTCGGCCTCGTCGGGCCCAACGGCGCCGGCAAGACGTCGCTGTTCAACTGCATCAGCGGGCACTACAAGCCGACTGCGGGCACCGTCCGGATCGACAGCACCGAGGTGCAGGGCGCGCATCCGGCGACGCTGGCCCGTCACGGCCTGGCCCGGACGTTCCAGCACCCCGCGCTGCAGCTGCACGAGACAGTGCTCGAGAACGTGCTGCTGGGTGCGCACGCCCGGCTCCCCGGGGGACCGCTGGAGTGGTCGGTGCGGATGCCCCGCACCCGGCGCTCGGAGAAGGAGCTGCGCGTCGAGGCGCTCGACCTGCTGGAGCGCAACGGCCTGGGATGGGCCGCGCACCTGCCTGCCGACGAGCTGTCCCACGGCCTGCACAAGGGCGTCGAGCTCTGCCGAGCGCTGCTCATGAAGCCGAAGCTGCTGCTCCTCGACGAGCCCGCCGCAGGCCTTCCTCACGGAGAAGTGGAGAAGCTGATCGCAACGGTCCGGCGCCTGCACGCCGACGACGACATCACCGTCGTCATCGTCGAGCACCACATGGGCCTCATCGCCGCCCTCACCGACCGCGTCGTGGTGCTCGACCACGGGGCCAAGCTCATGGAGGGGACGGCAGCCGAAGCGCAGTCCGACCCCCGCGTCATCGAGGCGTACATCGGGAAGGACGCCGCTGATGACGCTGCTTGAGCTCGAGGACGTGACCGCGTCCTACGGTCCCGTGCAGGTGCTGGACGGCGTGTCGTTGAGCGTTCCGGACAACGGGGCGGTCGGCATCCTCGGTGCGAACGGCGCCGGCAAGACCACGACCCTCCGCGCGATCAGCGGGACCGTCCGCACGGCCGGCCGCATCGTCTTCGACGGCAAGGACATCCGCGGCATGCGGCCCGACCAGGTCGCCGCGCTGGGCATCGCGCACGTACCGGAGGGTCGCGGGACGCTCGGAGACCTCACCGTCCGGGAGAACCTGCTGGTCGGGGCGTACCTGCGCAAGGACGCCAAGGGCGTCCAGACCGACATCGACTACTGCCTCGACCTGTTCCCGAACCTGAAGGAACGCATCAGGTCGAACGCGTCGGCCCTGTCCGGCGGCGAGCAGCAGATGCTCGCGGTGGGCCGGGCGATCATGTCCAAGCCGCGACTGCTGCTGCTCGACGAGGCTTCGCTCGGTCTCGCGCCGAGCACCGCGAAGAACGTCTACGACGCGATCCGGCGGCTGCGGGTGGAGTCCGGCATCGCCATGGTCGTGGTCGAGCAGAACGCCAACCTCGCCTTCACTCTCGTCGACAGCGCCACGGTCCTGGAGACCGGCCGGAACGCTCTCACCGGCTCGTCCGCCGAACTCAAGGGCATGGACGAGATCCGTCGCGCCTACCTGGGAGGTTGACATGGGGGAATTCGTCCAACTGGTCGTCGACGGCCTGTCGACCGGCTCCGTCTACGGCGCCATCGCCCTCGCGATCGTGCTGGTCAACCAGGCGACCGGTCTGATCAACTTCGCCCAGGGCGGCATGGCCGTGCTCGCCGCGTACGTCGCGTGGTGGGCGACGAACCAGGGCGTGCCGCTCATCCTGGCGATCCTGCTGTCGATCGTCTTCTCGTTCGTGGTCGGCGCCGTCGTCGAGCGGTGGTTGATGCGGCGGTTCGAGCGCGGTGACCCCGACACCGCCGTCGTCATCACGATCGGCCTGCTGACCCTGATCACGGGCATCGCCGGCTGGCTCTGGACGTACAACAACCAGCAGTTCCCGTCCCTGTTCCCCCTCGACACGGTGTCGTTCCTGGGGGTCTCGATCAGCATCCGCTCGATCGGGACGACGGTCGTCATCGTCGTGGCGATGATCCTGCTGCAGGCGCTCTTCGTCCGTACGAAGCTCGGCCTGGCGCTGCGGGCCGTCGCGATCAATCCGCAGTCCGCGGCGTTCTCCGGACTTCCGGTCGGCCGTCTCCTCATGGTCGGCTGGGGTCTGGCCGCGGTGCTCGGCGCCGTGGCCGGGGCGCTCGTCGCGCCGCAGCTCACGCTGACGCCGGGGATGCTGGACAACGCCCTCGTGTACGCGCTGGCCGCCGTCATCCTCGGCGGTCTCACGAGCCCGATCGGTGTCGTCGTCGCCGCCTGGATCATCGGCGTCCTGGAGAACCTGGCCGCGGTGTACGTCCCGTTCATCGGTCACGACCTGAAGATCGCCGTGCCGTTCATCCTTCTCTTCGTCGTGCTCATCGTCCGACCTCAGGGCCTGTTCGGCCGGAAAACCGTGGTGCGTGTGTGATGGCCTCCGCCTCGATGACCTCCGCCTCGAAGACCCCGACCTCGAGGACCCCCGCCCCGTCCTTCCGGCAGCGTCCCTGGGTGCGGTGGGCGGCTCCGCTGCTGCTCGTGGCGGTGCTGGCCGTGCTGCCCCTCGTGCTGACGGAGTTCCAGAACGACACGCTCGCCCGCATCGGCGTCTACGCCGTCGCCGTCCTGGGGCTCAACGTGGTGATGGGCTACACGGGGCAGGTCTCGCTCGGCCAGATCTTCTTCCTCGGCTTCGGCGCGTACGTCACCGCGTACGGCGTCTCGAACGACTGGAACATCGTCCTGGTCTTCGCGCTCGCCTGCCTCCTCCCCGCCGTCGCGGGGCTGCTCGTGGCCCTCGCCGCCGCCCGCCTGGGCGGACTGGCGATCGCGATGGTCACGATCGCGCTGCCCATCGTCGGCGTACCGCTGGCGAAGCGGCTGAGCGATTTCACCGGTGGCTCGCAGGGCATCTCCGCGCGCTTCGCCGATGCTCCGGAGGGGAGCGGGCTCTACGACGACCAGTGGCGGCTCTACGTCGTCCTGGTTGTCGGCGGCATCGTTTTCCTGCTGACACGCAACCTCGTCCGGGGCAAGTACGGCCGGGCGTTCGCGATCGTCAAGGGCAACGAGAACGTGGCGTCGTCCATGGGTATCTCGCCGTACCGCTACAAGGTGCTGGCGTTCACGATCGCGTCGCTCATCGGCGGCGTGAGCGGGTTCCTGTACATGGTCGTCATCCAGTACACCTCCCCGGAGACCATGAGCTTCGGGCATTCGATCCAGCTGCTCGCCGCGATGGTGATCGGCGGCGCGGCGAGCATCGTGGGCTCGGTCCTCGGCGGCGCGTACTACGTGCTCATCCCGCAGCTGACGAACGTCGTCGACCCGAGCCTCACCGCCCTGCTGCAGGGCGCGATCCTCCTGGTCGTGCTCTTCGTCCTCCCCGGCGGCCTCGTGTCGCTGCCCCGCGCGCTGACCCGCGGAGGGCGGCGCCTCCGCGCCGGCCGCGGTCGTGCCGCCCCACCGACCACTCCGTCGTCGACCGCAGGGTCGGGCACCGCGGCGGAGGAACCTGAGACAGAGAGGCAAGGTCACGCATGAACAGGCACATTCGATCGCGGACGGCGCGCGGCATCGCCGTCGCGTCGGCGCTCGCGCTGACGGTCACGGCGTGCGGCCGCGGGGAGGACGCCGGCCGCAGCGGCGATGCCGCCGAGGGAGCGCCGAGCCCCGGGATCACCGACACGGAGGTCACCCTGGGCATCACCACCCCGCTCAGCGGCGCCACGGCGGGACCGGGCACCTGCACGGTCGCCGGCGTCAAGGCGTACTTCGGCAAGAAGAACGCCGAGGGCGGCGTCGAGTTCGGCGACGGGAAGACCCGCACGGTCGAGATCGAGGCGCTGGACGACACCTACGACCCGCAGAAGGCCAAGGCGAACTACGACCAGCTGAAGGACGACGTCTTCGCGATGACCGCGGGGCTGGGCACGCCGACGAACCGGGCCTGGCTCGACGCGGCGATCGCCGACGAGGTGCCGCAGGTGCTGATCATGACCGGCGACCCGATCTTCAGCGACACCGAGCAGAGCCCCTGGCAGCTCGGCTTCGTGCCGATCTACCAGAACGAGGGCGAGGCCTTCGGCGAGCTGCTCGCCACCTCCACCGCGGAGCACAAGGTCGCGATCCTGGCGCAGAACGACGACTACGGCGAGGGCTACGTCGAGGGCTTCAAGTCGGCCGTCGAGGGTGCGGACAACATCGAGATCGTCGACGAGCTCACCTACGAGGCGACCGACACGTCCGTCGACGCGCAGCTCACCGAGCTCGCCAACAGCGAGGCCGACATCTTCTTCAACGCGATGTCGGTGACCCCGCTCATGATCTCGGCGCTGCAGAAGGCCCAGCAGCTGAACTGGAAGCCGAGCTGGTTCCTGCCCTCGAACACGTCGAGCCCCACGGCGATCCTCGAGCCGGGCGGCGCCGCGGCGTACCCCGGCATCTACTCCGTCTCGTTCTCGAAGGCGCCGCAGAGCCCCGCGTTCGCCCAGGACCCGGACGTGGTGGAGTACCTGGCGGCGCTCAAGGAGTACGGCGACTACCCGGACCCGCCGGCGTTCCCGCACTGCCAGTGGAGCTGGATGGTCGGTGCGACGCTCGAGCAGGCCTTCGCGGAGATGACCGAGCCGACCCGTGAGAACTTCATGGAGGCACTGCGCTCGATCGAGGGCTACGAGGCACCGCTCATGCTGCCGGACACGTCGGTGAGCACCACCGAGGCCGGTCAGCCCGCGGTGTCGACGGTGGTCGCGCAGAAGTTCAACGGCCGCGGCTACGACACGGTCGAGACCTTCGAGTGACACAGGTCTGATGCGGAGGGGCGGCTCGTTCTCGGACGGGCCGCCCCTTCGTGTCTCGTCGCCCCTGATGGGGGACTCCGCCGTGTCGGATCCGCCCTTCTCCTTGAGACATCTCGTTCATGATCCATACGGTGGGCCGGTGGCTCAGGTGACCGGCGAGGGGGAACACCTGCTCAGCGGTGCGCGGGCCAGGCGCATCGCCGAGCAGCGGCTGCGTGAGGAGATCACGCGCGGCCTCGTCGTCCCGGGACAGCGGCTGGTCGAGCCCGAGCTGGGCGAGCGGTACGGCGTGACCCGGAACAGCGCCCGGCTGGCGCTGGACGCGCTGATCACCGAGCGCCTGGTCGAGCGGATCCCCAACCGCGGGGCCCGGGTCCGTGTCGTGCCCACGTCCGAGGCGGTGGCCATCGCGGAGTGCCGCCAGGTGCTCGACGGACTGCTGGCGCGCAAGGCGGCGCAGAACGCGACCGACGGCCAGATCGACCGCCTGCACGCCAACCTCGAGCGGATGCAGCGGGCCGTGGCGGACCAGGAGTTGCTCGAGTACTCGAGGCTGACCCAGGAGCACCATCGGCTCCTCACGGAGTCCGCGCGTCAGACCATGGCGTCGGCACTGGTCCAGCGCCTGCAGGGCCAGATCGGGCGCCACGAGTTCCGGTTGCTGCTGCGCCCCGGGCGGCCCCAGCAGTCGCTCGCCGAGCTGACGCGGGTCGTCGACGCCATCGCGGAGCGCCGGGCGAACTCCGCCGAGTCGGCCGCCCGGGCGCACCTGCAGGCAGTCATCGACGCGCTGCTGCTGGAGTCGGCAGGGGAGTAGCCGGCGGCCCCGACGGGCGCCAGCACATGCATTCCTGCGACGGGCGCACCGGGACGGCAGCGATTGCACACACGATCGTTGGCAATCACCCGTGCATGAGTTAGCGTGCCGGCATGGCTTCCGCGGCTCAGGAGACGGCGGAGCGGGCACTCCGGGGCGCGATCTCGCGCGGTGACATGCCGCCCGGATACCGGCTGGTCGAGGCCGAGCTGGTCACCCTGACCGGAGTGAGCCGCAGCGCCGTACGGCTGGCGATCGACGTGCTGGCCGCGGAGGGTCTGGTCGAGCGGATCCAGAACAAGGGTGCACGCGTGCGCGTCGTCTCGACCGACGAAGCCGTCGCGATCACCGAGTGCCGGATGCCGCTCGAGGGCCTGCTGGCCCGCAAGGCCGCAGAGCGCATCACCGATGCCGAGATCGACCGGTTGCGCGCGCACCTGCAGACCATGACCAGCGCCGTCGACTCCGGCGACGTCCTCAAGTACTCGGAGTTCATCCAGCAGCTCCACGGCATGATCGGCGACGCCGCCCGCCATCCGATCGCAGCCGACCTGGTGGGGCGCCTGCAGGCCCAGCTGGTGCGCCACCGGTTCCGGCTCTCGCTGCGGCCCGGTCGTCCGCGCGTCAGCCTGGGCGAGCTGACCGCCCTCGTGGACGCGATCGCCGATCGCGATCCCGAGCGGGCCGAGGCCGCGGCGGTCACCCATCTCCGCAGCGTCATCGCGGCGTTGTCCGACCCGACCCAGGACCCCGGAGGGCCAGCGTGAGAACCGTCGTCGTCACCGATCCGCCGCGGGCCGACGCCGGGGACGCCGAGCAGCTCGGCGGCTTCGGTGTCGCGACCGTGCACGAGGCACTGGGGCGGGTCGGTTACCTGGGCCCCGGCTTCCGCCCGGCCTGGCCGGGAGCCCGGATCGGCGGCACCGCCGTGACGACGCTCTGCTGGCCGGGGGACAACCTGATGATCCACGTGGCCGTCGAGCAGTGCCGGCCCGGCGACGTCCTGGTGGTCGCCACCAACTCGCCGTCGACCGACGGCCTCTTCGGCGAGCTGTTCGCCACCGCCCTGGCGCACCGCGGTGTCCGGGGCGTCGTGCTGGGCAGCGGGGTGCGCGACGTCGCCGAGCTGAGGGAGATGGGCTTCCCGGCCTGGTCCACCGCGGTCAGCGCGCAGGGGTCGGTGAAGGCCACCGCGGGGGCGGTCAACGTGCCGGTCGTCCTGGGGGGCCAGCGGATCTGTGCCGGCGACGTCGTGCTCGCCGACGACGACGGCGTGATGGTCGTGCCGCGCGCGGACGTGCCGCGCGCGCTCTCCGCCTCCCGGGCCCGCCTCGACAAGGAGGCCACCAGCCGCGCGGCCTTCCAGGAGGGGGAGCTCGGACTCGACCGCTACGGCCTGCGCGACCGGCTCCCCGACTTCGGGATCGAGTACCTGACGTACGACAAGTACACGGAGCAGGAACGGTGACCTACGACGAGACCGGGGTGCGCTGCACGATGCTGCGCGGCGGCACCTCCCGGGGGCTCTACTTCGAGGAGCGGGACCTGCCGGGCGACGCCGCCGACCGGGACGACCTGCTGCTGCGGCTCATGGGCACGCCCGATCCGCGGCAGATCGACGGGCTCGGCGGTGCCTCGACGCTCACCAGCAAGGTGGCGGTGGTCTCGCCGTCGCAGGCCGCGGACGTCGACGTCGACTATCTCTTCCTGCAGCTCGGCGTGGACGAGGCCACCGTCAGCGAGCTGCAGAACTGCGGCAACATCCTCGCCGGCGTCGGGCCGTTCGCGGTCGAGCGCGGTCTCGTGCCGGCCGGGGACACCGAGACGAGCGTCCGGATCCGCATGGTCAACTCCGACAGCGTCGCCGTCGCCACCTTCCCCACCCCCGGGGGGCGGGTCGAGTACCGCGGCGACGTCGAGATCGCCGGCGTCCCCGGTACGGCCGCCCCCGTCGTCCTCGCCTTCGCCGACACCGAGGGATCGGCCACCGGTGCGCTGCTGCCGACGGGGAACGTGCGGGACACGATCGAGGGCATCGACGTGACCTGCGTCGACAACGGCATGCCCGTCGTCCTGGCGCTCGCCGAGTCCTTCGGGCTCACCGGGCACGAGTCGCACGAGCAGCTCGCAGCCGACACGGCGCTGCTCGACCGGGTCGACGCCTTCCGCCGCAAGGCCGCCCAGCTCATGGGCCTCGGCGACGTCTCCCGCGCCTCGGTGCCCAAGACGGTGCTGCTCAGTGCCCCGCGCGACGGCGGGCAGGTCTGCACCAGGTCGTTCATCCCGGTGCAGCCGCACACCTCGATCGGCGTGCTCGGTGCCGTCAGCGTCGTGACCGGGATGCTGCTCCCTGACTCCGTCGGCCACGCGCTCACCGCAGACTGGCCGCAGGGGAGCTCGCAGGTCGACGTCGAGCACCCGACCGGACACCTGCTGGTCGACGTCGCGGTCGACGGCTCGGTGACGCCGCCGCGGGTGGTCCGCTCCGGCGTCGTCCGCACCGCCCGCAAGCTGTTCGACGGCACCGCCTTCCCCCGCGCCTGAACGGCCAGCCCCGTACGACCGCTCTGAGGAGACCCCGTGCCGCCGCTCCACGACATCGCCCACCTGGCCCACATCGAGCTGCTCACCCACAAGCCCGAGGAGAGCCTGGACTTCTTCGTGCGCTACCTCGGGATGACCGAGAACGGCTCGTCCGGCGACTCGGTCTTCCTGCGGGCGTGGGACGACTACGAGAACACGACCATCAAGCTCACCGCGGCGGCGCAGCCCGGTGTCGGCCGGACCAACTTCCGGGCGAGCACGCCCGAGGCGCTGCAGCGCCGGGTGGCCGCCATCGAGGCGACCGGCCTCGGCAAGGGTTGGCAGGACGGCGACCCCGGGTACGGCCCGGTCTACGTCTTCACCGATCCCGACGGCCACGAGATGGGCGTCTACTACGAGACCGCGTGGTACCAGCCGGAGGGTGACCTGAAGCCGGCGCTGAAGAACCAGGCGCAGGCCTACCCCGGCCGCGGGGTCAGCGTCCGGCGGATCGACCACATCAACTACCTCGGGGTGAACCCCCAGGAGAACCGCGACTTCTTCGTCGACACCCTCGGCGCGATGACCACCGAGCAGATCGTGCTGGACAGCGGTGAGATCGCCGGCACCTGGACCACGTTCACCAACCAGGGCTACAACGCGGTCTGGACCAAGGACAAGACCGGCACGGCCGGCCGGCTGCACCACATCTCCTTCGCCGTGGACAGCCGCGACGACATCATCCGGGCCGCCGACCTCGCCCTCGAGCAGGGCGTGCACATCGAGACCGGGCCGCACAAGCACACGATCCAGCAGAGCTTCTTCCTCTACGTCTGGGAGCCGGCCGGCAACCGGATCGAGCTGGACAACCCCGCCGCCCGGCTGGTCTTCGCCCCCGACTGGCAGCCCGTCGACTGGTCCGAGGCCGAGCGTGCCAAGGGCCAGGCGTGGGGTCTGAAGACCATCGACTCGTTCCACACCCACGGCACGCCTCCGGTCCAGGCGCCGCAGTGACCCCGCGCATCGCCGTCCTCGGGCTCGGCGAGGCGGGGGCGGAGATCGCTCGTGACCTGGTCGCGGCAGGGGCTCACGTGCGGGGCTACGACCCGCTGGCCATCACCGTCGAGGGGGTCGAGCCGCGGGGCAGCGAGGCCGATGCGGTGGCCGATGCCGATCTGGTGCTCAGCGTCAACAGCTCCCACGACGCCGTCACCGCTCTGGAGAACGCGCTGCCCGGGCTCCGCGCCGGCACGCTGTGGGCCGACCTCAACACCGCCAGCCCGGGACTGAAGGGAACCCTGGCGGAGCGGGCGAAGGAGTACGACGTCCCCGTCGTCGACGTCGCGTTGATGTCGCCGGTGCCGGGCAAGGGGCTGCGCACGCCGATGCTGGTGTCCGGGGAGGAGGCCGGCCGGTATGCCGAGGTCCTGGCCGACCTGGGTGCCGACGTCGCGGTCCAGCCGGGCCCGGTGGGGACCGCCATCTCGCGCAAGCTGCTGCGCAGCGTCTTCTACAAGGGGCTCGCCGCCGCCGTCGTGGAGGCGCTGCGCGGGGCCGAGGCCGCCGGCTGCGAGGACTGGCTCCGCGACAACATCGCCGCGGAACTCGACTCGTTCGACCGGCGGACCGTCGACCGGCTGGTCGACGGCACGCACACGCACGCGCGGCGGAGGGCCGACGAGATGACCGCCGCGACCGAGCAGCTCGAGGAGCTGGGCGTGCCGGCGCGGGTCGCGACCGCCGCCCGTGACCTGCTCGTGGAGCTGCGCGACGCCGTCCCGCACGAGGAGAGCACGTGATCATCGACTGTCACGGCCACTACACCACCGCTCCGGCAGCCCACACCGCCTGGCGCGAGCAGCAGGTGGCGGCCTGGGAGGCGGGGACGACGCCACCGGCCTACCCGTCCATCAGCGACGACGAGATCCGGGAGACGATCGAGTCGAGCCAGCTCCGGTTGATGGACGAGCGGGGCATCGACGTCACGCTGTTCTCGCCGCGCGCCTCGGCGATGGCGCCGCACGTCGGTGACGCGGCCGTGAGCCTGGAGTGGTCGCGCCGGTGCAACGACCTCGTCCACCGGGTGGCGACCCTCTACCCCGGCCGCTTCGTCCCCGTCTGCCAGCTGCCGCAGTCGCCCGGGGCGGACCTGCAGGCGTCGATCGCCGAGCTGCGCCGGTGCGTGGAGGAGCTGGGCTTCGTCGGCTGCAACCTCAACCCTGATCCCAGTGGTGGCTACTGGACCTCGCCGCCCCTGACCGACCGCAGCTGGTACCCCTTCTACGAGGCGATGGTCTCCCTCGACGTGCCGGCCATGGTGCACGTCTCGGCGTCGGCGTCCCCGGTGTTCCACGGGACGGGGGCGTACTACATCAACGCCGACACGACGGCCTTCATGCAGCTCGTCCAGGGCGACCTCTTCGGCGACCTGCCGGAGCTCCGCCTGGTGATCCCGCACGGCGGGGGAGCGGTGCCCTACCACTGGGGGCGGTACCGGGGACTGGCCGACATGCTCGGACAGCCGCCGGTGGAGTTCAACGTGATGCGCAACGTCTATTTCGACACCTGCGTCTACCACCAGCCCGGCATCGACCTGCTGCTCGACGTGGTGGACACCCCGAACGTCCTCTTCGGGTCCGAGATGGTGGGCGCCGTGCGCGGCGTCGACCCGCGGACGGGCCACTACTACGACGACACGCGGCGCTACGTCGAGGCGTCGAACCTGGACGACGAGGCGCGCACCGCCGTGTTCGAGGGCAACGTCCGGCGCGTCTACCCCCGGCTGGCTGCTGCGCTGGAGGCCCTGGGGCGGTGAGCGGGGCGGTCAGATCGTCTCGGGCACCCGGAGGTGGGCGATCGCGACGTCGAACGCGGCGGTGCCGACGACCTCGATGCCCAGGGCGGGGGCGAACTCCTCGCGGAACTCCCGCGCTCCCTCGCCCGCCTGCTCCAGGTGGGTGTCGCTGTCGTAGGAGATGGCAGCGACGGTGAGCCCGTCCTCGCGGCGCACCATCACGCTGACGCTGCAGAATCCGGGCAGGTCGTCGAGCTTGGGCATCAGTGACAGCCGGACGGCGTCCACGGCGCGGTTGACGGCGTCCGGTTCGGTGCGCAGCCAGGTGACGCGGGAGCGGGCCCCCCGGAGGGGTGCCTCCTGCACCCGGTGCATCGCGGCGATCTCCCACTCCTGCACCTCCGCCGTGCCGCCGAGGAGCTCGGCGGTGCGCTCCGCGGACGGCCGGACGTCCTCGGCGCTGGAGCGCAGCGCCGCCTCGTCCTGCCAGGACGTCGTGACGATGCAGTGGCCGGTGTCGCGGTCGGCGAGCATCGACAGGCCGACGCAGCCCTCCATGGACCGGACGGTGGGCATGACCTCGTCGCGGACGTACGAGGTCGCCTCGGGGACCGATGACGCCTCGCCGTGGATCGTCGTCGACCTCGCGTACAT
>NZ_SPQM01000065.1 GCF_004570345.1 Blastococcus sp. CT_GayMR20
GGGGCGCGGCCGCCGGGCCGGCCGGATCACCCGTCCCGCACAGCGGCGTCGGCCGGGCGGTCCGCACCCGAAGCGTGGAACAGAGAGCTGCCCGCATGGCGCACGGTGACCGGTCGTGGTCCTGGCGCGTGGACGTGACGACGGTCGTCTACGCGACCGGCCTCGGAGCCAGCTCCATCGCGCTGCCGCTGCTGGCGGTGGATGCCGGCTACTCGCTGGCGCAGGTCGGCGTCCTGACCGCGGTCTCCGCCGTCGCCCAGATCCTGGTGCGGCTGGGCCTGGGAGCGGCCCTGCGACGCTTTCCCGACCGCCTCCTGATCACTCTGGCGAGCCTGCTGCTGGCGCTGTCCTTCTTCGCAGTGATGCCGTCGACCCACATCGCCCTGTTCGTTCTCGCACAGGCGGCTCAGGGTTTCTCGCGGGCCTGCTTCTGGACCGGCATGCAGGCCCACGTGGTGAGGGACGATCGTTTCGTCACGAAGAACCTGGCTCGCAACTTCACCATGGCCAACATCGGTCTGCTCCTCGGACCCGTCGCTGCCGGATTCCTCCTGGAGGCGTCGACGGACCTCGCGCTCCTGTCGGGAGCTGCGCTCGGCGGGGCAGCGACGGTCCTGTCCCTGACGATGCGCCGCCTGCGTCCCTTCGCACCCCCAGGGTCGTCGGCCCGATCACCGCTGCGGCGCCGCCCTCTGGTGGTGACGGGCTGCGTCGCCGCGGGCGTCGCGGGGGCGTGGCAGGGCCTGCTGGGGTCCTACATGCCGGCCGTCCTGGGAGAGGCAGGGCATACGGCGGGCGTGGTCGGGGTCCTGGTGGCGCTGGCGAGCGCCGCCAACACGACCTCGACCGCCGCCCTGACGCGCGTGCGACTGGGCGACTCTCCACGCGCCCTCGTGCTCAGCTGCCTCGCTGTGGGCGCGGGCGTGGGGCTCCTCGGGGTTGCCTCCCCCTGGGTCACCAGCGCGGCAGCCTGCCTGCTGATCAGCGGTCTGGGATCGGGAGTACTGCAGACGCTGGGATCAGCCGTCGCCAGCGAGTCGGTGCACCCGGAGGAGCGCGGGCAGACCATCGCCCTGACCGGCACCGTCCGGTCGGCGGCAATGTTCGGCTCACCGCTGGCGGTGGCCGGCTTCCTCCAGGTTGCCGGCGTCACGGCGGCGCTGGGGGTGGTCGGCGTGGGTCTGCTGCTGCCCGTGCTCAGATTCCGGAAGCGGTGGAGGTGAGCCGCACGACACCGCCGGGGCGACCGGCGTGGCAGCGAGCGCGTCGCATCTGCAACGCCTCACTCGTCGGGATGTGGGCCGGCTTCTCGTCCCCCTGGCGTGAACGCGGCAGGGTATAACGGGAACGTAACAACGCGTCTTCTCCCCTGTCACAGTGCCCAGCCCTGGAGCGCGCATGTCTGATTCGTGGCTAGAGAGCCGCCCCAGGAAGCCGCCCGCAATCCGTCGAGCCAGCCCGTACGAGCGACTGAAGCAGGCCATCATGTCGGGCGAGCTGCTGCCCGGAGAGCAGCTGGTCGAGAACGTCCTCGCCGATTGGTGCCAGGTCAGCCGCACTCCCATCCGGGAGGCCCTCACGCGGCTGGAGCAGGACGGCTTGGCCCAGCGCACGGAACGGGGCCTGGTGGTCCGCGAGAGCAGCCCCGCGGAGATCATCGACATCTACGAGGCCCGCATCGTGCTGGAGAGCAAGGTGGCGGCGGTAGCGGCGGAGAGGCACACCGCCCTCGATCTGATAGCCATGCGACGGGCCGAGGAGCAGTACCGACGGGCCGACAGGGACGTCGTCAACGCACTCGTCGAACGGAACCGGGACTTCCACCGCACGATCTGGCATGCCAGCCACAACGAGTCGCTCATCGACCTGCTGGAGCGGCTCGACATGCACCTCGGTCGCTACCCCGTCACCACGCTCGCCTTCCCGGGGAGGGACGAGGTGGCGATGGATGAGCACGCGGCGTTGGTCCTGGCGATCTCCGAGCGTGATCCGGAACGTGCCGCCGCGATCGCGAGCCAGCACTTCACGACGGCTCGCGACATCCGGCTCCGGCTGTGGGAGGAGGAGTAGCCGTTACGAGCGGCGAAGGGTGGGTGGTTAACGTTCGGGGGTGCCTCACCCTCCCCCCGACTGGCTGCGCCAGGACACGCTGAGCCCGCTCGACGACAAGGTCGGCGTCGTCATCACCGACTGGAACCCGGACCGACTCGTCGCCACCATGCCGGTCGCGGGCAACGAGCAGCCTTTCGGCCTGCTGCACGGCGGCGCGACGTGCACCCTCGCGGAGACGATCGGCTCGATGGCGGCCGCGCTCACCGTCGGGCCGGAGAAGCTGGCGGTCGGAGTCGAGCTGAACGTGAGCTACCTGCGGTCGGCGACAGCGGGCGTCATAACCGCCGTCTGCACCCCGGTCAAGCGGGGACGGACCCTCGCGACCTTCCTCATCGAGGTCAGCGACGACCAGGGGCGGCAGACCGCGAGCGCTCGGCTGACCTGCATGATCGTGCCGGCCTGAACCGGTGGCCGGTCAGCCTTCGGCGACCAGCGCCGCCACCGACGGCACCGGCCGGATGTTCGGGCGGCGGCGGGCCAGCGCCCGCCGCGGTGCGGGCACCGGCAGGCCGCTGCGCTGCCAGGCCGCGAGCGAGCGCACGAGCGAGTCGAGCGCCACGATGCGGCGGGTGGAGAGCGGGGCGAAGCCCATCCTGGCGAAGAAGCGCTGCCGCTCCGCCTCGTGCCCGCCGACGGCTGCCACCACGTGCGCGGCGCCGTTCTCCTGCGCATAGCCGGCCGCCGCGGCGAGCAGTCGCGCGCCCGTCCCGCAGCGCCGGTGCTCCCGGTGGACGACGAAGGTGTCGACCGTGACCTGCGGATTGCCCAGCACCAGGGACAGCGGGTCGAGCCCGAGGACGGCGAGCCCCACGGCCACCTCCCCCCGCGCTCCCCCGCCCGGGGCGGACGGGCCCGGCAGGACGGCGAGGACGACGCGGTGCCCCGGGTCCTCGAGGAGGCGGCGGAAGCCGGAGGCCGCCGCGTTCAGCCGGGTGTGCCCGGTGAGGACGTCCTCGGCATGCGCATCCGCGCGGTGCTGCCGGACGAGTGACAGCACGGCGGGCAGGTCGTCGGGACGCGCGGTGCGCGTGACGACGCGGGACCGTGAACCGGTTCCTGACACAGGAGCCCTCCCCTGGACGGTGGGGCGAGACTGCACCCCTGAACAGCTCTGATCACGGCGACGCGCCGAGCGTGCACAGACTGTTACCACGATGGCGTGTCCCGGAAAGGTCACAGGTCAGCCCGGAGAGACGGCAACGCAACACAACTGCGTTAGCGTTCCTCCTCAACCATCGCCAGGGAGGTCGAGTGACGCACGCGCCAGGCCGCGTCCGCCGGGACGGGCACCGCCCGGGCCCGGGGGGTCCGCGCAGGCAGATCGGCACCGGTTGGAGCCGGCGACTGCAGGGCGCCCGGCGCCCCCTCGCCCTCGCCCTCCTGCTCGCCGCACTCGCCATGGTCTTCACCGTCCTCGTGCCGGGCGTCGCCTCGGCGGAGGGGGAAGCCGTGGCCGGCACCCTGCAGACGAGCCGCAGCGGCCCGATCGAGGGCGTCGAGGTCACCGTCAGCACCTCTGACGGCGAGGAGATCGCCGAGGTCAAGAGCGACGAGGACGGCCGCTGGTCGGTGGACCTGCCCGGCCCCGGCGAGTACACGGTGGAGATCAACCCCGACGACCTGCCCGAGGGTGTCACCCTCAGCGGCGAGCCGAGCCGGACGGTCACGGTCGCCGAGGGACGGCGCCAGCCGGTGAACCTCGGCCTCGAGGACGGCAGCCGCGGCTCCGGCGCGGGCGGCGTCCGCGCCATCCAGCTGTTCGTCGACGGCCTGCGCTTCGGACTGCTGATCGCGATCTGCGCCGTCGGCCTGTCGCTGATCTACGGCACGACCGGGCTGACCAACTTCGCGCACGGCGAGCTGGTCACGATCGGTGCCGTCGTCGCCTGGTTCATCAACGTCGACGGCGGCGTGCCCCTGATCGCGGCCGCCGTGGTCGCGATGATCGTGGGTGCCGCCGTCGGCGCGCTCAACGAGCTCGGCCTGTGGCGGCCGCTGCGCAAGCGCGGGACCGGACTGATCGCGGCGCTGGTCGTCTCGATCGGCCTCTCGCTGCTGCTCCGCTACCTGATCCAGATCGTCTACGGCGGCCGGTCCAACCCCTACGTGGACTACCAGACCGGGCGCTCGGTCGACTACGGCCTGTTCCGCATGACGAACGCCGACCTCTTCACGATCATCATCTGCGTCGTCGTCCTGGTCCTCGTCGCCGTCATGCTCCAGCGGACCAAGATCGGCAAGGCGATGCGCGCGGTCGCCGACAACCGGGACCTCGCCGCGTCGTCCGGCATCGACGTCAACCGGGTGATCCTCGTGGTCTGGATGCTCGGCGGCTCGCTGGCCGCCCTCGGCGGTGTGCTGCTCGGCCTGTCCGACCAGGTGCAGTGGGACATGGGCTTCCGGCTGCTCCTGCTGATGTTCGCGGGCGTCACCCTCGGTGGGCTCGGGACCGCCTACGGCGCCCTCGTGGGCAGCCTGGTCGTCGGTGTGTTCGTGCAGATGTCGACGCTGGTCATCGCCAGCGACGTCAAGTACGTCGGAGGGCTGCTGCTCTTGATCGTCATCCTCGTCATCCGGCCCCAGGGGATCCTGGGCAGCCGCGCACGGATCGGCTGAGCCATGGGAGAGCTGCTCGACGCGCTGACCACCGCGCTCAAGGCCGGCCTGGGCTTCCAGGCCATCTTCTTCGCCCTGCTGGCGATCGGTATCAACGTGCAGTTCGGGTACACCGGGCTGCTCCAGTTCGGGCAGATCGCCTTCGCGATGCTCGGCGCCTTCGGCATCGCGGTGTCGGTCACCCAGTGGGGTCTGCCGTTCTGGCTCGGCGTCGTCATCGGGCTCGTCGCGGCGATCGTGCTCGCCCTGCTGCTCGGTCTCCCGACCCTGCGGCTGCGTGCGGACTACCTCGCCATCGCCACGATCGCCGCGGCCGAGGGGTTACGGCTGTTGTTCCGGTCCGTGGACTCCACGCCGGTGACCGGCGGCACCCGTGGGCTGGCGGCCTTCAACGGCGGCTTCATCCGCCTGGCGCCCTGGGAGACCAGCCGGCGCTACAACATCCTCGGCACCACGTGGTCCGGGTCCGAGCTGTGGGTGGCGCTCGTCGGCTGGACCCTGGTGGCGCTGTTCTGCCTGCTCATCTGGGCCCTGATGCGCGCACCGTGGGGCCGGGTCGTGCGGTCCATCCGGGAGGACGAGGACGCCGTCCGGGCGCTGGGCAAGAACGTCTACGTCTACAAGATGCAGGCCCTCGTGCTCGGTGGCGTGATCGGAGCTGTCGGCGGCATGGTCTACGCGGTGGGCACCGGTTCGGCCATCCCCGACCAGTACCAGAACGCCAACACCTTCCTGGCCTACGCGGCGCTCATCCTCGGCGGTGCGGCGCGGGTGCTCGGACCGGTGATCGGTTCGATGCTGCTGTTGTTCATCATCCAGTTCGCCGACACCCTGCTCCGTACCCTGATCAGCAACGGGATCATCCCCGAGGGGCTCCTGACGGCGACCGACGTGGCCCAGATCCGATTCGTGCTCGTGGGTCTCGGCCTCATCCTCTTGATGGTGTTCCGACCACAGGGCATCTTCGGCGACCGACGAGAGGTGATGCTCGATGCCCGCTGACCCGACACCCACCGGCGCCACGGCGTCCGGTGCAGGCACCCCCCACGGCTACCACCCGGGCGAGGCCGGCGGTTTCCGCAGCGGCGACACGCCGCAGCGGCTCGCCCAGGCGGCTCTGCGCGACCTGCCCTGGGAGGTCGGCGTCGCCAAGCCGGACCCGGCGATCGTCGTCGACGGGGTCACGCGGACCTTCGGCGGCCTGACCGCCGTCTCGGTCGATCACCTCGAGGTGCAGCGCGGCGGGATCACCGGACTGATCGGCCCGAACGGGGCCGGCAAGACCACGCTGTTCAACCTGCTGACGGGATTCGACCAGCCCGACACCGGCACCTGGTCCTTCGACGGCAGGTCCCTGGGCAAGCTCTCCCCGCACCAGGTCGCCCGGCTGGGCGTCGTCCGCACGTTCCAGCTGACCAAGGCGCTGTCCCGGCTCACCGTGCTGCAGAACATGCTGCTCGGGGCCCAGGGGCAGCGCGGCGAGGGGTTCTTCCGCGCGCTCGTACCGGGCGTATGGAAGGCCCAGGAGAAGGCCAACACCGAGAAGGCCATGGACCTCCTCCAGCGGTTCAAGCTGGACACCAAGAAGGACGACTTCGCCGGCACCCTGTCCGGTGGTCAGCGCAAGCTGCTGGAGATGGCGCGCGCGCTCATGAGCGACCCGCAGGTCGTCATGCTCGACGAGCCTATGGCCGGCGTGAACCCCGCCCTGACCCAGAGCCTGCTCGGCCACGTCAAGGACCTGCGCGAGCAGGGCATGACGGTGATCTTCGTCGAGCACGACATGGACGTCGTCCGTGACATCAGCGACTGGGTGGTGGTGATGGCCGCCGGCCGCATCATCGCCGAAGGCCCGCCGGAGTCGATCAGCCAGAACCAGGCCGTGGTCGACGCCTACCTGGGCGCCCACCACGACGCGCCGCTCACCGTCGAGGAGGAGGACCGGGTCCTCGCCCAGGCCGAGCAGGCCATCGCGGCCGAGGAAGGCACCACCGGCGAGGTCCTCGCCTCCGAGTCCGTCGAGCAGAAGGACACCGACCGATGAGCGACCCGCTGTTCGAGGTGGACGAGACCGGGGAGGACGTCACGCGTGCCGACGAGGCCGCGTCGTCCACCGCCGAGCTGTCACCGGCCGAGAAGGCCGCCACCCGCGAGGAGCACGTCCGCCTGGCGGAGGGTGCCCTCGTCCGCGCCGACGACCTGGTGGCCGGCTACGTGCCGGGCGTGAACATCCTCCGGGGCTGCGACTTCTACCTCCAGGACGGCGAGCTCGTCGGCATCATCGGACCCAACGGCGCCGGCAAGTCGACGCTGCTCAAGGCCCTGTTCGGGCTGATCCCCGTCCGCTCCGGCGGAGTCACCCTGCGCGGCGAGGACATCACCTCGGCGCCGGCGCACCGCCTGGTGTCCCTGGGCGTCGGGTACGTGCCCCAGAACAACAACGTGTTCCCCTCGCTCACCATCGAGGAGAACATGCAGATGGGCGTGTACCTGCGACCGAAGACGTTCAAGGACCGGTTCGACTACGTCGTCGACCTGTTCCCGCTGCTCGGGGAGCGCCGCAAGGGCAAGGCGGGATCGCTGTCCGGCGGTGAGCGGCAGATGGTCGCGATGGGCCGAGCCCTGATGATGGACCCGTCGGTACTGCTGCTCGACGAGCCGTCGGCCGGCCTCTCCCCCGCCTACCAGGACGAGGTCTTCATCCGCTGCCGGCGGATCAACGCCACCGGCGTCTCGATCATCATGGTCGAGCAGAACGCGCGCCGGTGCCTGCAGATCTGCGACCGCGGCTACGTCCTCGACCAGGGCCGCAACGCCTACACCGCGACCGGCGAGTCGCTCATGCACGACCCGAAGGTCGTCGAGCTGTACCTGGGGACCCTGGCCAAGGCCCGCTAGCCCCGTTCCGCCCGTTCCACCCGGGCGCGATCTCCTCCGCCCCGGACAGCAGAGTGGCCCGGCACCTTCCGGTGCCGGGCCACTGCTGGGCGGTGCTACCGGGTCGGTCGACCCGGCCGAGCGTCAGCGCTGGGGACCGATGCCCTCGGCGTTGAGGCTCTGGATGATCTTCGAGGACTCCTCGAACCCGATGACGACGATCGCGTCGGGGTTGAGGTCGACCATCTGCTGCACCTCGGCGTCGAAGTTCGCCGCCTGCGGGTCGTAGATGATCGGCTCGGGGACGTCCTCCTCGCTCAGTCCGCCGGCCAGCAGGTTCTCGTAGATCACGTCCGCGAGTCCGGTGCCGTACGGGTCGTTGAGGGCGAGGATGCCCACGGTGTTGTTCCCGTCGGCGAGGATCACGTCCGCCAGGGCCTGTCCCTGGAGAACGTCCGGCGGCGCGGTGCGGAAGTACAGCCCGTTGTCGTTGTACGTCGTGAAGATGTCCGAGGTGTTGGCCGGGGAGATCTGCATGACGCCGGCACCGGTGATGGTGTCGATGACGGTCTGGCTGACGCCGGAGGACGCCGCACCGACGATGACGTTGACGCCGGCCTGCAGGAGACGGTCGACGGACTGCGTCGCGGTGTCGGTGGAAGTGTCACCCGAGTCGGAGCCCTCGGGACGGACCGGGGCGCCCAGGACGCCACCGGCGGCGTTGATGTCGGCGATCGCCAGGTCGAAGCCCGCGATCTCCGGGGGGCCGAGGAAGGCGAGGTTACCGGTCAGCGGCAGCAGGTAGCCGATCACGAGCGGCTCGCCGGTCGCGTTGGGAGCGGCCGCGGTGCCGTCGTTCGGACCCTCGTCGGTCGCTGCGTTCTCCTCCTCGCCCGCGATGACGAACTCGGTGTCGTCCTCGAGGGCGTTGTCGGGACCGAACTCGAGCAGCCCGTAGCTGCCGACCGCCGGCTCCCCGGGGTCCGTGAACGCCAGCGGACCGGAGAACCCGTCGTAGTCGGGGTTCCCACCGCTGTTGACGATCTCCAGGCAGGCCGCGAAGTCCTCGCACTTGTCGCCGCCGAAGGTCACGCCGTTGACGTAGGCCTTGAAGACGTTGGCGTCGTTCGTGCCGGCCATCTGCGCCGCAAGGGCGGAGATCACGACGGCGTCGTAGGTCTCACCTGCGTAGTTGAAGTCCTGGAGGTCGGGGTCGGCCTCGAGCAGCCGGTCGCGGAAGTCGCCACTGAGCTCGGTGAGCGGCGTGGTGCCCTTCATCCCGTCCAGTGCGCCGTCCTCGGTGAAGTCCTCACCGAGGGCGTTGCCCATGTTGCCGTCACTGCCGTAGACGTTGACCTGCTTCTCTTCGCTGCCACCCTCCGCGGCGGTGTCCCCACCGCCGTCGTCGCCGCCGCCGCAGGCGGTGAGGGCGAGAAGGGCAGCACCTGCCGCGGCGATGCCGCGTGCCGTGGTGCGAGTGCGCATCAAGCAACTCCCAGTGTCATCGTGCTGTGCGCCCGAACCGGTCCGCTGGCGAACCGGCCGCTCGGACGCCCGATAGGTGCGGTGAACGTAGCTCCCCCACGATCACTTGCACCTGCGTCAGCAGTCACTGTGATGAGGTCGTGACCTGCTCTCCCGGCGGCCCGGACAGCCCCAGAAGATGCCCCGCGCATGGGAAAAGCGCAGCTCCCGGCCCCGCGGGGCCCGGCGGTCACGACGTCGTCGCGACCGCAGCGGCGCGACGTGGGGCTACGGCAGGAACGCTCAGGCGGGTGAACCCTCGCTCGCGGTCCCCGGCTCCAGGATCGACTGCGCGAGCGCCTTCATGGAGGTGCGCTGGTTCATCGCCGTCCGCTGGATCCAGCGGAACGCCTCCGCCTCGGTGATGCCCCGCTGCTCCATCAGCCGGCCCTTGGCCTGCTCCACCACCTTGCGCGTCTCCAGGCGCTCCTCGAGGGTCCGCACCTCGCCGTCCAGGGCGGCCATCTCGGCGAACCGGGCCCGCGCGACCTCGATCGCCGGCACCAGGTCGTTCTTGGAGAACGGCTTCACCAGGTAGGCCATCGCCCCGGCGTCCCGGGCTCGCTCCACGAGCTCGCGCTGGCTGAACGCGGTCAGGACGATGACCGGGGCGATCCGCGCCGAGGCGATCTGCTCGGCGGCGGACAGCCCGTCCAGCACCGGCATCTGGATGTCGAGGATGACCAGATCAGGGGTCAGCTCGCGCGCCCTGTCGAGGGCCTGCTGCCCGTCCCCGACCTCGGCGACGACGGAGTACCCCTCCTCCTCGAGCATTTCCTTGAGGTCGAGGCGGATGAGCGCCTCGTCCTCGGCGATGAGGACCCGGATCGTCTCGCTGCTCACGGGACGGGAGCCTAGCGACGTCAGGGCCTCCGCACTCCACCGCTAGGCTGCTCGGGCAGCCGGGCCGCCCCGGCGCGCCCCCGTACCCCAATCGGCAGAGGGAGCGGATTCAAAACCCGCGCAGTGTGCGTTCGAGTCGCACCGGGGGCACCGCACAACTTGTCGTCCTCCGGACGACGACCGCCGCCACAACATTGCGGTCCTCCGGACCGCACCGCGGCCAGGAGCCGTTCCCCGCTGCGCACAGCCCCTCCCGTGTCCCCGCCGGGAGACCCTCCGGGCCTCCACGACGGGTCCACCCGGCTCCGCCGGAGTTCCCTCTCCCGGTCACCCAATACGGTGGCTCCTGTGACCGAGCCTGTTCCGCACATGACTCCCGAGCAGTTCCGGCAGCACGGCCACGAGGTCGTCGACTGGATCGCCGACTACTGGTCGCGGATCGGGTCCTTCCCGGTGCGTTCCCAGGTCGCGCCGGGCGAGGTGCGCGCCGGTCTCCCGGCCACCGCGCCGGAGCAGGGCGAGCCGTTCTCCGCCGTCCTCGCCGACCTCGACCGGGTGGTTCTCCCCGGGACGACGCACTGGCAGCATCCCCGCTTCTTCGGCTACTTCCCGGCCAACACCTCCGGCCCATCGGTGCTGGGCGACCTGGTCTCCGCCGGCCTGGGGGTGCAGGGTATGTCGTGGGTGACCAGCCCGGCCGCCACCGAGCTCGAGCAGCACGTCCTGGACTGGCTGGCCGACCTGCTGGACCTGCCCGCCTCGTTCCGCTCCACGGGCGCCGGCGGCGGCGTCGTGCAGGACTCCAGCTCCGGGGCCAACCTGGTCGCCCTCCTGGCCGCGCTGCACCGGTCCAGCAAGGGCGCCACCGTCCGACAGGGCGTCGACCCCGACCGCGCCACGGTCTACGTCTCCGCGGAGACCCACTCGTCGATGGAGAAGGCCGTCCGCATCGCCGGCCTGGGCAGTGACGCCGTCCGCATCGTGGAGGTCGACGGCGACCTCGCCATGCGCCCGGCAGCCCTGGCCGCCCGGCTCGAGCGGGACGTCGCCCGGGGCTACACCCCGGTCCTCGTCTGCGCGACCGTGGGGACGACGTCCACGACGGCCGTGGACCCGCTCGCGGAACTGGGGCCGATCTGCCAGAAGTACGACGTCTGGCTGCACGTCGACGCCGCCTACGCGGGCGTGAGCGGCATCGTGCCCGAGCTGCGCGGCCTCCAGGACGGGGTGGCGTGGGCCGACAGCTACACCACCGACGCGCACAAGTGGCTGCTCACCGGCTTCGACGCCACGCTCTTCTACGTCGCCGACCGAGCCGCACTGACCGGCGCCCTGGCGATCCTGCCGGAGTACCTCCGCAACGCCGCCACGGACGCCGGCGCCGTCGTGGACTTCCGCGACTGGCAGATCCCCCTCGGCCGGCGCTTCCGGGCCCTCAAGCTCTGGTTCGTCCTCCGCTGGTACGGCGCCGAGGGACTGCGGGCCCACATCCGCTCCCACGTCGCCCTGGCTCAGGAGCTGGCCGGCTGGGCCGCCGCGGACGAGCGGTTCGACGTCGTGGCGCCGCACCCGCTGTCCCTGGTCTGCCTGCGCCCGCGCTGGCCGGCGGAGGTCGACGCGGACGTCGCGACGATGACCCTGCTCGAGCGGCTCAACGACGGCGGCGAGGTGTTCCTGACCCACACGACCGTGGGCGACCGGACGGTCCTCCGAGTGGCCGTCGGCTCCCCCGCCACGACCCGTGAGCACGTCGAGCGGGTCTGGACGCTGCTGCGGGAGGGGCACGACTGGCTGGCGGCCGACTTCGCGGCTGCGGCCGCCGAGCAGGCCGCAGCCCGGGCGGCGGAACGGGCCCGCGCCGACGCCGAGCGGGAGGCACGGGAGGCCGCAGAGGCAGCGGCCCGCGCCGAAGCGGCTCAGCAGGAGGCCGTGGAGTCCCCGTCCGACGACCTCCCGGCGGACGACGAGACCGCCCTCGCCCTGGACGAGACCGACGCGATCGCGACGGACGGCCCGACGGTCGAGGAGTCCGCCCGCCGCGTCGAGGCGCAGGGCGACGACGACGACGTCTCGGCAGTCGAGGAGACGGCGCTGGTGCTCGACGAGACCGACTCGGTCAGTCCCGCGGGGAACGGATGAGGCCCTCCTGGGCCACCGTGGCGACGTGCGTGCCGTCGGCGGACCAGATGTTGCCGAAGCACAGCGCCCGGCCGTAGGAGGCTGCGGGGCTGTCGGTCTCGTAGAGCATCCAGTCGTCGGCCCGCACGGGCTGGTGGAACCAGACGGCGTGGTCGAGGCTCGCCCCGTCGAAGTCCGACCAGCCGCCGCCGAGCCGGGCGAAGCCGGCGGACAGGAGCGTCAGGTCACTGACGAACGTCAGGGCCGCCGAGTGCACGAACGCGTCGTCGCCGAGTTCCCCGGCCACCCGGAACCACGTCCAGGACTTGGTGTCCGGCGGTGACTTGGGAGGCGTGTCGTACGGGTCCTCGAGGAAGCGCTGCTCGACGGCCCGCCCCATGGCGTCCATCCAGGCCGCGCGCTCGCCGTGCCGCGCCGCGATCTCCGCCGTCCCCGGCAGGCCCTCGGGCCGGGCGACGTCCGGCATCGGCAGGCAGTGCTGGGCGAGGGCCTTCTCCCCGGCGTGGAAGTCCGCGGTCAGGGCGAAGATGGCGACGTCCTCGCCCTTGCGCTCCTGCCACGCGACGACCCGGCGGGTGGTGAACGACCGGCCGTCGCGGATGCGGTCCACGGCGTAGCGGATCTCGGCGAACGGGTCGCCGGGGCGGAGGAAGTAGGAGTGCAGCGAATGCACGCCGCGGTCGGCGGGAACCGTGCGCCCGGCCGCCACGAGCGCCTGGCCGGCCACCTGACCGCCGAAGATCCGCTGCCGCTCGGTGCTCGGGGTCTGCCCGACGAAGACGTCCTCGTCCCGCTCCTCGAGGTCCAGGATGGCCATCAGCGCCGCCGCCTGGCTCTCGCCGGCGCGGTCGCTCACGAGTCGGTGCCCACTTCGTGCACGCGGATGAGGTTGGTGGAGCCGACGGTGTTGGGCGGGCTGCCGGCGACGACGACGACGCGGTCGCCGACCTTGAGCCGGCCGATGGACAGCAGCGAGAAGTCCACCTGGGCCACCATGTCGTCGGTGTGCTCGACCGACGGCACCAGGAACGTCTCGACGCCCCAGGAGAGGGCCAGCTGGCTGCGCACCCGGGCGTCGACCGTGAAGGCCAGCAGCGGCTGACGGGGGTGGATGGCGGCCAGCCGGCGCGCGGTCTCACCGGTCTGCGTGAACGTGGCCAGCGCCTTGACGTCCAGCGCCTCGCTGACGTCCTTCGCCGCCCGCACGATCGCGCCGGAGCGGGAGCGCGAGCGGCGCACGACGTCCGGCACGGCCATCGTGTCGCTCTCGACGGCGTCGATGATCCGTTCCATCGTCCGGACGGCGCCGATCGGGTGGGCGCCCACCGACGTCTCCCCCGACAGCATCACCGCGTCGGCGCCATCGAGGACGGCGTTGGCGACGTCGGAGGCCTCGGCGCGGGTGGGCCGCGAGTTCTGGATCATCGACTCGAGCATCTGGGTGGCGACGATGACCGGCTTGTTGCGCTCGCGGGCGGCCTGGATCGCCCTCTTCTGCACCAGAGGGACCTGCTCCAGCGCGAGCTCCACGCCGAGGTCGCCGCGGGCGACCATGATGCCGTCGAAGGCCTCGACGATCGCCTCGAGGTTCTCGACCGCCTCGGGCTTCTCGAGCTTGGCGATCACGGGGACGGAGATGTCCTCCTGCCGCATGATGTCGCGCACCAGCTGGGCGTCCTCGGGGTGCCGGACGAAGGACAGCGCGATGAAGTCCGCCCCGAGCCGCAGCGCGAACCGGAGGTCCTCCTCGTCCTTGTCCGACAGCGGCGGCACGCTCACCGCGACGCCGGGCAGGGACAGACCCTTGTTGTTGGAGACCTCGCCGCCCTCGACGACCAGGCAGAAGACGTCCGGGCCCTCGACGCGGACCACGGTGAGGGCGAGCTTGCCGTCGTCCACCAGCAGGCGGTCGCCGATCCGGACGTCGTCGGAGAGGTTCCTGTAGGTCGTGGAGACCCGCTCGGCGGTGCCCGGCACGTCCTCCACGGTGATGCAGACCTGGCTGCCGGTCGGCCACTGGACCGGACCGTCGGTGAAGGTGCCCAGCCGGATCTTGGGACCCTGCAGGTCGGCGAGCACGGCCACCGCGTGACCGGTCGAGTCCGACGCCTCGCGGACGAGCCGGTAGGAGGTCGCGTGGTGCTCGTGCGCCCCGTGGCTGAAGTTCAGCCGGGCGACGTCCATCCCCGCCTCGACGAGAGCGGTGATCTGCTCCAGCGAGCTGGTCGCGGGTCCGAGGGTGCAGACGATCTTGGCGCGGCGGGACATGCCGTCAACGCTAGTGGGGTGGCGCCCATCTCACCGCGGGGACCCGGCACCGGCCACGCAATTCGTCGTGGCCGGCGCCGAATTCCTCAGCGGAGAGCGACGGCGGTCGGGGTCACCGGCGCCGGGAGCATCGACTCGCCGGTCAGCCACGTGTCGGCGGCCGCCGCGGCAGCCCGGCCCTCGGCGATCGCCCAGACGATCAGGGACTGCCCGCGGCCGATGTCGCCGGCGACGAAGACGCCGGGGACGGTGGACATGAACTCCGAGTCGCGGGCGACGTTGCCGCGGCCGTCCACCTCGACGCCGAGCGCGTCCACGAGTCCCTCGCGCTGGGCGCCGGTGAAGCCCATCGCCAGGAAGACGAGGTCGGCCGGGAGCTCGCGCTCGGTGCCCTCGATCTTCTGGAACCGGCCGTCGACGCGCTCCACCTCGTGCAGGAGCAGCGCGCGCACGTTGCCGGAGTCGTCGCCGAGGAACTTCTCGGTGTTGACCGAGTAGAGCCGCTCGCCGCCCTCCTCGTGCGCGCTGGAGACCCGCATGATCATCGGGTAGGTCGGCCACGGGTTGCTGTGGTGGGCCCGCCGGCCCGGCGGCGCCGGCATGATCTCCAGCTGCGTGACCGACGCAGCGCCCTGCCGGTGGGCGGTGCCGAGGCAGTCCGCGCCGGTGTCGCCGCCACCGATGATCACGACGTGCTTGCCGTGGGCGTTGATCGGCGGGTCGTCCAGCTCGCCGAGCGCCTGCAGGTTGCCGTAGGGCAGGTACTCCATGGCCAGATGGATGCCGGCCAGCTCCCGGCCCGGGGCCGGCAGGTCACGGCCGACGGTGGCGCCACCGGCGAGTACGACGGCCTCGTACTCCGCGCGCAGCTGCTCGGTCGACAGGTCGCCGTCCCTGCTGCCGCCGACCTCGACGCCGGTGACGAAGCGCGTCCCCTCGGCGCGCATCTGGTCCAGCCGCCGGTCGAGCACGGCCTTCTCCATCTTGAACTCGGGGATCCCGTAGCGGAGCAGGCCGCCGATGCGGTCGGCCCGCTCGTAGACGGTCACGTCGTGCCCGGCGCGGGTCAGCTGCTGCGCGGCGGCGAGGCCGGCCGGGCCGGAGCCGACGACGGCGACCTTCTTGCCCGTGCGCTCGGCGGGCGTCTGCGGCTGCACCCAGCCCTCGTCGTAGGCCCGGTCGATGATCTCCCACTCGATCTGCTTGATCGTCACCGGCGACTCCTGCAGGTTCAGCACGCAGGAGCCCTCGCACGGCGCGGGGCACAGCTTCCCGGTGAACTCCGGGAAGTTGTTCGTGGCGTGCAGCCGCTCGATCGCGTCCTGCCAGTCGTCACGCCGGGCCAGGTCGTTCCACTCGGGGATGAGGTTGGCGACCGGGCACGCGTGGTGGCAGAACGGGATGCCGCAGTCCATGCAGCGGGCGGCCTGCTTGCGGACGGCGGCGACCGGGAAGACCTCGTCCTCGCCGTTGGCGCGGGAGAGGTAGACGTCCTTCCAGTCCATGATCCGGATGTCGACGGGGCGGCGCGGCGGCAGCTCCCGCTCGTACTTCAGGAATCCGGTGGTGTCAGCCACGGAAGCTCTCCTCTCGGGGGCGTCCGACGAGATCGGCGATGTGGTCGCGAAGAGGGGCCGGAGACGGCGAGATCGCCGATCTCGCCGCGCGCGAAGTCTTCTCAGCCACGAGCGGCCTCCATCACTGCCAGGTCCACATCTGTTCCGTTGGCCTCGGCCATCCGCTGGGCGTCCAGGGCCCGGCGGTAGTCGCGCGGCATGATCACGCTGAACTGCTCCGACCAGCGGCCCCAGTCGGCCAGCAGCGCGTGCGCCACCGGTGACTCGGTCTCCTCCGCGTAGCGCACCAGCACGTCGCGCAGCCACTGCGCGGACTCGCCGTCCAGCGGATCGATGTCGACCATCTCGCTGTTCACCCGGTGCCGGGCGAGGTCGAGGACGTAGCCGACGCCGCCGGACATGCCGGCGGCGATGTTCCGCCCGGTCGCGCCCAGGATCACCGCGCGACCGCCCGTCATGTACTCCAGAGCGTGGTCGCCCACGCCCTCCACCACGGCCAGCGCACCGGAGTTGCGGACGCAGAACCGCTCCCCCACCCGGCCGCGCAGGAAGATCTCCCCGCCCGTGGCGCCGTAGCCGATGACATTGCCGGCGATGACGTTGTCCTCGGCGGCGAACGGCGCCTCCCGGTGCGGGCGCACGACGATGCGGCCGCCGGAGAGGCCCTTGCCGACGTAGTCGTTGGCGTCGCCGTAGAGGCGCATCGTGACGCCCCGCGGCAGGAACGCTCCGAAGGACTGGCCGGCCGACCCGCCGAAGGTGAGGTCGATGGTGCCGTCAGGCAGGCCCTCCCCACCGAAACGGCGCGTGACCATCGAGCCGAGCATCGTCCCGACCGTGCGGTTGACGTTGCGCACCGGCAGCTCGAGGGTGACCGGCCGCGCGTCGAGCAGTGCGCCCTCGCACAGCTGGATGAGCGTCTGGTCGAGCGCGATGTCCAGCCCGTGGTCCTGCGACTTCACCCGGCGCAGCGGGGCGCCCTCGGGCAGCTCCGGCACGACCAGCATCGGCGACAGGTCCAGGCCCTGGGCCTTCCAGTGCCCGACGGCCTGGCGGGTGTCGAGCAGCTCGGCGTGGCCGACGGCCTCGTCGATCGAGCGGAAGCCCAGCTCGGCGAGGTACGAGCGCACCTGCTCGGCCAGGAACTCGAAGAACGTGACGACGAACTCCGGCTGCCCGGTGAACCGCTTGCGCAGCTCCGGGTTCTGGGTGGCGACGCCGACCGGACAGGTGTCGAGGTGGCAGACGCGCATCATCACGCAGCCGGAGACGACCAGCGGCGCCGTGGCGAAGCCGAACTCCTCGGCACCCAGCAGGGCCGCCACGATGACGTCCCGGCCGGTCTTCATCTGGCCGTCGACCTGCACGACGATCCGGTCCCGCAGGCCGTTGGCGAGCAGGGTCTGCTGCGTCTCGGCGAGGCCGAGCTCCCACGGGGAGCCGGCGTGCTTCAGCGACGTCAGCGGGGCGGCGCCGGTCCCGCCGTCGTGGCCGGAGATCAGCACGACGTCGGCGTGGGCCTTGCTCACCCCGGCCGCGACCGTGCCGACCCCGACCTCGCTGACCAGCTTGACGTGGATCCGCGCGTCGTTGTTGGCGTTCTTGAGGTCGTGGATGAGCTGCTTGAGGTCCTCGATCGAGTAGATGTCGTGGTGCGGCGGCGGGCTGATCAGGCCGACGCCCGGCGTCGAGTGCCGGGTGCGGGCCACCCACGGGTAGACCTTGCTGCCGGGCAGCTGGCCGCCCTCGCCGGGCTTGGCGCCCTGGGCCATCTTGATCTGGATGTCGTCGGAGTTGACCAGGTACTCGCTGGTCACGCCGAACCGGCCGCTGGCCACCTGCTTGATCGCCGAGCGGCGCAGGTCGCCGTTCGCGTCGGGGGTGAAGCGGTCGGGGTCCTCGCCGCCCTCACCGGTGTTGGACCGGCCGCCGAGACGGTTCATCGCAATGGCGAGGGTCTGGTGGGCCTCGGCGGAGATCGAGCCGTAGCTCATCGCGCCGGTGTTGAACCGCTTGACGATCTCGCTGGCCGGCTCGACCTCGTCGATGGGCACGGGCGGCCGGACGCCGGTCTTCAGCGTGAAGAGCCCGCGCAGGGTCGCGGCCTCCTCCGACAGCTTGTCCACCGTCTCGGTGTACTTCTCGAAGACGTCGTACTGCCGGGACCGGGTCGCGTGCTGCAGCAGGAACACCGTCTCGGGGTTGAAGAGGTGCACCTCGCCCTCGCGGCGCCACTGGTACTCCCCGCCCGTCTCCAGCCGGCGGTGCGCCCGCTCGGTCGGGTTCTCGGGGTAGGCCCGGCGGTGGCGCATGGCCACCTCCTCGGCGAGGACGTCGATCCCGACCCCGCCCAGCGGACACGAGGTGCCGGTGAAGTACTCGTCGACCAGGTCCTGCGAGAGCCCGACGGCCTCGAAGATCTGCGCCATCGTGTACGAGCCGACGGTGCTGATGCCCATCTTGCTCATGACCTTCAGGACGCCCTTGCCGAGCGCCTTGACCATGTTGCGGACGGCCTGCGCGGGCTCGACGCCGGTGAGGGCGCCGTCGCGGATCAGGTCCTCGATCGACTCGAACGCCAGGTACGGGTTCACCGCCGCGGCGCCGTAGCCCAGCAGCAGCGCCACGTGGTGCACCTCGCGGGCGTCGCCGGACTCGACGACGAGGCCGACCTCCATGCGGGTCTTCTCACGCACCAGGTGGTGGTGGACGGCGGCCGTCATGAGCAGCGACGGGATCGGGGCGCGCTTCTCGTCGCAGTCGCGGTCGGAGAGCACGATGATCCGGGCGCCCGCCGCGATCGCCTTCGACACCTTGGTCCGCAGCTGCTGGACGGCCTCGGCGAGCGCCGTCCCTCCGCCGTTGACGTCGAAGTGGCCGGTGATCCGGACGGCGGCGTACCCGGGCAGGTCGCCGTCGTCGTCGATGTGCAGGATCTTGGCCAGCTCGTCGTTGTCGATGACCGGGAACGGCAGGAACACCTGTCGGCAGGACGCCGGCGTGGCCTGCAGCAGGTTCTGCTCGGGGCCGAAGGTGCGGCCGAGGCTGGTGACCAGCTCCTCGCGGATGGCGTCCAGCGGCGGGTTGGTCACCTGCGCGAACAGCTGCCCGAAGTAGTCGTAGAGCAGGCGGGACCGGTCGGAGAGGGCGGCGACGGGGGTGTCGGTGCCCATCGAGCCGATCGGCTCGGCCCCGGACGACGCCATCGGCGTGACCAGGACGCGCAGCTCCTCCTCGGTGTAGCCGAAGAGCATCTGGCGGCGGATGACCGACTCGTGGCTGGGCCGCGACCGCCGGCGCTCCGGCAGCGAGGGCAGGTGCACCAGGCCGGCGTGCAGCCAGTCCTCGTAGGGGTTCTCGGCCGCCAGCGCGCCCTTGACCTCCTCGTCGGACACGATCTTGCCGGAGGAGGTGTCGACGAGGAACATGCGTCCCGGCTGCAGCCGGCCCTTGGCGACGACGTCGGCCGGCGGGATGTCGAGGACGCCCACCTCGCTGGCGAGC
Source organism: Blastococcus sp. CT_GayMR20 (assembly GCF_004570345.1). The sequence continues at coordinate 19,461 of NZ_SPQM01000065.1, forward strand.
ACCACGAGGTCGTCCTTCGTGTGCCACCAGCGGCCCGGGCGCAGCCCGTTGCGGTCGAGGACGGCGCCGATGAGCGTGCCGTCGGTGAAGCAGACCGCGGCCGGCCCGTCCCACGGCTCCATGATCGAGGCGTGGTACCGGTAGAAGGCCCGGCGGGCCGGGTCCATCTCGTCGTGGTTCTCCCACGCCTCCGGGATCATCATCAGCACCGCGTGCGGCAGCGACCGGCCGGACAGGTGCAGCAGCTCGAGCACCTCGTCGAAGGTGGCCGAGTCGCTGAAGTCGCTGGCGGTGACGGGGAAGATCCGGTCCAGGCCCAGCTCGGACGCCGGACCGGCCGGCCCGTCGAACAGCTCGGTGGCCAGCTTCGCCTCGCGGGCCCGCATGCGGTTCCGGTTGCCCTTGATCGTGTTGATCTCCCCGTTGTGCGCGATGAAGCGGAACGGGTGGGCCAGCGGCCAGCTGGGGAACGTGTTGGTCGAGAACCGGCTGTGCACGAGGGCGATCGCCGACTCGTAGCGCTCGTCGCGCAGGTCGGGGAAGAACAGCGGCAGCTGGTCGGTGGTCAGCATGCCCTTGTAGGTGATCGTCCGCGACGACAGCGAGGTGATGTAGAGGGAGCTGCCCGCCTCGACCGCGGCTCGCTCGGCCCGCTTGCGCAGGACGAAGGAGCGCCGCTCCAGCCGGGTGACGCCGTTGCAGACCACGTTGCCGCCGAAGGCCGTCTCGTCGGCCCGGCCGGACATCGTCTCGGCGACGAAGAGCTGCCCGAAGAACGGCATGACCGCGCGCGCGGTGGGGCCGAGGTCGGCACCGTCGGGGTCGATCGGCACGTCGCGCCAGCCGAGGACGGTGAGGCCCTCCTCCTCGGCGAGCTTGGCCACCTCGTCGAGGCGGGCGGCCCGCTCGGTCTCGTCGGCCGGCAGGAAGGCGATGCCGACGGAGTACTCCCCCAGCGGCGGCAGGTCGAAGTCGACGCTGGCTCGCAGGAGGGCGTCCGGAACCTGGGTGAGGATGCCCGCGCCGTCGCCGGAGTTGGGCTCGGAGCCGGCGGCGCCGCGGTGGTCGAGGTTGTGCAGCGCCGTCAGGCCGGCGGCCACGATCGAGCGGGACCGGCGTCCACGGGCGTCGGCGACGAAGGCGACGCCGCAGGCGTCCTTGTCGTTCGCGGGGTCGTAGAGGCCGACGGGCGCGGGGACCGCGGAGAACGGCACGGCCGTACCGCTCGCGGTGGGAGACGCAGCGGCGGGGGCGGTGAGGTCGGACATGTCACTCCCGTCGTCGGCGCACCGTCCGGACCTCGTCACGAGGGCTCGAACGGGGGCGGTGGGCCCGGGCCGGTGGTCGGAGGGGCGGCGGACTGAGGCGGCACTGCGGAGAGCCGGCTCCCGGGGACCGTACGTCCCGGTCCCGGTGCTGGGGGCTCGAGCCCAGCGGTGGTGGCCGAGGGGCTGTCGTCCGCGGGGCGACGCTGGCCCGGTTCCGACGAAGGCGACCCCGCCGGGATCGCCGGCGGGTCCAGTGAAGGGTACACAGGCGTAACACCGGCCTCACCCGCTCGAACCCGAGGTGCGGCGCGTCGGCAGGATCACGTCGGTCGTTGGCCGGACCGGGCCTGCACGAACCCGTCAGCCGGGCTCGGTCGGACGGTGATCATCGTCACGGGGGCGGTCCGGATGCGAGTCCTCGCCCGGGCCGGCCGGCACCGTGGTGGCGTCGTCCGGGGCCGGTTCCTCCCCGCGGTGCAGGACCTCCCGGGGACGGCCGCGCATCCAGATCAGGTAGGCCAGCGCGCCCAGCCCCACCACGATCGAGGTGAAGACGTTGATCCGCACGCCGAAGAGGGTCTCCGCCGGGTCGGTGCGCAGCAGCTCGATCCACAGCCGGCCGACGCAGTAGGACAGGACGTAGAGCGCGAACGCCCGGCCGTGGCCGAGGCGGAAGCGCCGGTCGGCCCAGATCACGAAGCCGGCCGCCGCCAGGTTCCACAGCAGCTCGTAGAGGAACGCCGGGTGGAACGTGCCGAGCAGCACGGGCTCGCCGGAGGAGTCCAGGACCGCCCGCCCGCCGTCCCACTCGTAGATCTTCAACGCCCAGGGCAGGTCGGTCGGACCGCCGTAGAGCTCGTTGTTGAACCAGTTGCCGAGCCGGCCGATGGCCTGGGCGACGAGGAGCCCGGGGGCCAGCGCGTCGGCGAAGGCCGGGAGGGGGATGCCGCGGCGGCGGCAGGCGATCCAGGCGCCGACGCCGCCGAAGGCGATGGCACCCCAGATGCCGAGGCCGCCCTCCCAGATCGCGAAGGCCCGCATCGGGTCCCCGCCCTCGCCGAAGTACGCCCGCGGGCTGGAGATCACGTGGTAGATCCGCCCACCGATGATCCCGAACGGCACGGCCCAGACGGCGATGTCCAGGACCTCGCCCGGTGCCCCGCCCCGTGCCACCCAGCGCTTCTCGGTCAACAGGGCCGCCGCGACGATGCCGGCGACGATGCAGAGCGCATAGGCGCGGATGGGCAGCGGGCCCAGCTCCCAGACGCCCTGGGTCGGGCTCGGGATCGCGGCGACGATCATGAGCGCACGCCCGTCGCGAGGTCCTCCGACAGCGCGCGGACACCCTCGGCGCCGCGACCCTCCAGCAGCTCGCGGACGTAGGCCGACCCGACGATGACGCCGTCGGCGAACGCGGCGACCTCGCCTGCCTGGCTCCCGTTCGAGACCCCCAGCCCCACGCAGACCGCCAGCTCGGGAGCGGCCTGGCGGGTGCGGGCCACGAGCTTCTCGGCCGCGTCGCCGACGGTCTCGCGGGTGCCGGTGACGCCCATCGTGGACGCGGCGTAGACGAAGCCGCGGCAGGCGGCGGTCGTCGAGGCCAGGCGGGCCTCGGTCGAGGACGGCGCCACGAGGAAGACCCGGTCCAGGTGGGCCGCCTCCGAGGCGGCGATCCAGTCGCCGGCCTCGTCGGGGATCAGGTCGGGGGTGATCGCCCCCGCTCCCCCGGCCGCGGCCAGGTCGGTGGCGAACCGCTCGACGCCGTAGCGCTCGATCGGGTTCCAGTAGCTCATCACCACGGGGACGGCGCCGGCGGCGGCGACCGCCTCGACGGCCCGCAGCACGTCGCGCATGCCCACGCCGGCGCGGACCGCGACGTCCACGGCCTGCTGGATCACCGGCCCGTCCATCCCCGGGTCGCTGTACGGGACGCCGATCTCCATGACGTCCGCGCCGCCCTCGACCGCCGCGACCATCGCCGCGATCGAGCCGTCGACGTCCGGATAGCCGACCGGGAGGTAGGCGATCAGCGCGGCGCGGCCCTCGGCCCTCGCCTTGCCGATCCGCTCGGCCAGTTGACTCATGCCGTCTCCCCCGCGTCCTGGCCCGCAATCGCCTCGTCGTTGCTGATCGCACCCTCCGTCGGGTTCTGATCGGTGTCGAGACCCGGGCCCGGGTCGACCTCCTCGCGGTCCCCGAGACCGAACCACGTGGACGCCGTCTCGACGTCCTTGTCCCCGCGGCCGGAGAGGTTGACCAGCAGCAGCGCGTCCGGGCCCAGTTCCTTGCCCACCACGAGGGCGCCGGCCAGGGCGTGCGCCGACTCGATGGCCGGGATGATCCCCTCGGTCCGGCACAGGAGGGCGAAGGCCTCCATCGCCTCGGCGTCGGTCACGGCGCGGTACTCCGCCCGGCCGATGTCGTGCAGGTAGGAGTGCTCCGGGCCGACCCCGGGATAGTCCAGCCCGGCGCTGATCGAGTGCGATTCGATGGTCTGCCCGTTGTGGTCCTGCAGGAGGTAGGAACGGGCGCCGTGCAGCACGCCGGGGCTGCCGCCGGTGATCGTCGCCGCGTGCCGGCCGGTGTCCACGCCGTCGCCGCCGGCCTCGAGGCCGATCAGGCGCACGCCGTCGTCCGGCACGAAGGCGGTGAAGATGCCGATCGCGTTGGATCCCCCGCCCACGCAGGCCAGGACCGCGTCGGGCAGCCGCCCCTCACGCTCCAGCACCTGCGCCCGGGCCTCGTCGCCGATGACCCGCTGGAAGTCGCGCACCATCGCCGGGAACGGGTGCGGGCCGGCGACGGTGCCGAAGACGTAGTTGGTCGTCTCCACGTTGGTGACCCAGTCGCGGAACGCCTCGTTGATCGCGTCCTTGAGGGTCCTGGACCCGGTGGTCACCGGGATGACCTCGGCGCCGAGCAGCCGCATCCGGGCGACGTTGAGCGCCTGGCGGCGGGTGTCCTCCTCGCCCATGTAGACCGTGCAGGACAGGCCCATCAGCGCCGCCGCGGTCGCCGTCGCCACGCCGTGCTGCCCCGCACCGGTCTCGGCGATGACGCGGGACTTGCCGATCCGCCTGGTCAGCAGCGCCTGGCCCAGCACGTTGTTGATCTTGTGCGAGCCGGTGTGGTTGAGGTCCTCCCGCTTGAGGAGGATCCGGGCGCCGCCGGCGTGCTCGGCGAACCGCTGCACCTCGGTGACCGGGCTCGGCCGGCCGGTGTAGTCGCGCTGCAGGCGGTCGAACTCGGTCAGGAACTCGGGGTCGACGCGCATCGCCTCGTAGGCCTCGGTCAGCTCGTCGAGGGCGGCGATCAGCGCCTCGGGCACGAAGCGGCCGCCGAAGACGCCGAAGTGCCCGGTGGAGTCGGGCCAGCCCGGGCGCGCCGGCAGGAGATAATGTTCCCCGGTCTGCGGTGGGCTGGTCGTCGTCATGCCCCTAGTGTCCCGCGCCGCAGTGGCCCTCCTGCAGGGACCCGCCGCGAGCCTGCGAGTGGTGGGGGGCAGGAGGGCCCTTTTTCAGCGAGTCGTGCGGGGGGTTGCCGGGTGGGAGCCGGCGGTCACCAGGTCGGCGACGGCCTGGCGCGCGTCCCCGGCCGTCACGAGGCCCTCGCCGACGAGGACGGCGTCGGCACCGGCCGCGGCGTAGCCGATGAGGTCGTGCGGGCCGCGGACACCGGACTCGGCCACCTTCACCACACCCGACGGCAGGCCGGGGGCGATCTTCTCGAAGGTCGAGCGGTCGACCTCCAGGGTGGTCAGGTCGCGGGCGTTGACCCCGATGACCGACGCGCCGGCGTCCAGCGCCCGGTCGGCCTCGGCCTCGGTGTGCACCTCCACCAGCGCGGTCATCCCGAGCGACTCGACCCGCTCCAGCAGACCGACCAGCGCGTTCTGCTCCAGCGCCGCGACGATCAGCAGGACGACGTCGGCCCCGTGCGCCCGCGCCTCGTGCACCTGGTAGCTGGTGACCACGAAGTCCTTGCAGAGCACGGGGACGTCAACGACGGCGCGGACCGCGTCGAGGTCGGCCTGCGAGCCACCGAAGCGCCGGCGCTCGGTCAGCACGCTGATCACCCGCGCGCCGCCGGCGGCGTACTGGACCGCGAGCTCGGCCGGGTCGGGGATCTCGGCCAGGTCGCCCTTGGACGGGCTGCGGCGCTTGACCTCGGCGATGACACCGACGCCGGGGGCCCGCAGCGCGGCGAGGGCGTCGAGAGCGGGCCGGGCGTCGAGGGCGGCGACCTTCACGTCGGCCAGCGGTGTGATCGCCTCGCGGGCGGCGAGGTCCTCGCGGACTCCCGCGACGATCTCGTCGAGCACGTTCACGGCGCCGCCGTACGCGCGGGTCCGACACTCATGCGGTCCTCAGGCAGTCGCACCGAACGATCCCCTCACCAGCCGGATGGGCGAACTCACTGTAGAGGCGGCACGGCAGCCCCCCGGCCGGGGGGCGCGGCACCCGGCCCTGACCGGTTCCGCTATACGCCCGTGTCGGCGCGCGGATCAGTCGGGTCCTCGCCGCGGTCCATGGCCTTCCAGGCGTCCTGGGCGCGGTCCTCGTCGGTGCGCGCCGTGACCGTCCGCGCCGCGGCCTCCGCCGATCCCGCCGGGCGCTCGTAGCGTCGTCCCATCGCGGGCCAGGTCCGGCCGCGGACGACGACGAGGATCCCGACCGCGACCCCCACCAGCCCCCCGACCAGGGCGACCGCCGGCCACGCCGTCAGCACCTCCGCGGTCGTCGCCCCCCGGACCTGCGGCTCCGCCGCCGCGGCCGCGTCCCCCGTGAGCCCGCGGATCCCGGACCAGGCCAGCACTCCGCCGGCGAGCGCGACGAGCAGGCCCACCACCTGGCGCCCGGTGCCGCGCACCGCGAGGAGGGCGACCGCGGCCGCCAGGAGGACGAGCCCGGCCGCGGGCACCAGGGGCGCCGCATCGGCCCCGGACAGGGTCTCCCCGACCGGCGGGAGCGGCGGCCGCCGCTCGGTGGTGACGTCGGCCCACGGCTGCCCGCCCGCGAACAGCGCCAGCCCCCCGGCGACGGCGGCCCCGAGGACCGCGCCGGTGAGCTCGCGCCGGGCGGCCGGTGCCGGGGCGGACTCCGCGACGGTCACCGCACCTCCCGCAGCCCTTCGGCCGTCGCGATCGCGGACAGGACGGCGCGGGCCTTGTGCCGGGTCTCGGCCTCCTCTGTCGCGGCGTCGCTGTCGGCGACGATCCCGGCCCCGGCCTGCACGTACGCCCGCCCCTGGTGCAGGACGGCGGTCCGGATGGCGATCGCCATGTCCATGTCCCCGCTGGCGTCGACGTAGCCGACGGTGCCGGCGTAGAGCGCCCGGCGGGTCGGCTCGAGCGACTCGATGATCTCCATGGCCCGCGGCTTCGGCGCTCCGGAGACGGTGCCGGCCGGGAACGTGGCGTCGAAGACGTCGAGGGCGTCGTACTCCGGCGCCACCTCCCCCGCGACGGTGGACACCAGGTGCATGACGTGGCTGTAGTGCTCCACGCGCATGAAGTCGGGCACCTCGACGGTCCCGGGGATGCAGACCCGGCCCAGGTCGTTGCGGGCGAGGTCGACGAGCATCACGTGCTCGGCCCGCTCCTTCGGGTCGGCGAGCAGCCCCTCCGCCAGGCGCAGGTCCTCCTCCGGGGTCGCGCCGCGCGGCCGGGTGCCGGCCGGCGGGTGGACGACGGCCGACGTGCCGGTCACGGTCACCAGCGCCTCCGGCGAGGAGCCGACGACGTCGAACGGGCTCTCCCGGCCGGCGAACCGGAGCAGGTACATGTACGGCGACGGGTTGGTCGCGCGCAGGACCCGGTAGAGGTCGAGGGCGTCGACGTCGGTGGCGAGCTCGAACCGCTGCGCCAGGACCACCTGGAACGCGTCACCGGCGCGGATGTGCTCGCGGATGCGCTCCACGCCCGCCTCGAAGACACCGGGCTCGACGTTGCTGGTCACCGGAGGGACCTCGGCCGGCTCGAGCACCGCGAGGCCGGGCGCCACCGCCTTGGTGAGGTCGCCTGCCATCCCGTCCAGCCGGGCGACGGCGTCGTCCCAGGCCGCGCCGGGATCCGTGCCGGACGAGCCGCGCAGCGCGTTGGCGATCAGCAGGACCGTGCCGTCGGTGTGGTCGAGGACGGCGAGGTCGGTCACCAGCATCATGGCCAGCTCGGGCATGCCGAGGTCGTCGCTGCTGGTCACGGGCAGCCGTTCCAGCCGGCGGACGACGTCGTAGCCCAGGTAGCCGACCAGCCCGCCGGTGAGCGGGGGCAGGTCGGGCCGGCGCGGCGAGCGCAGCCGGCGGGCGAGGGTGCGGACGGCCGCGAGCGGGTCGGCGGGCAGGTCGTCGGTCAGCCCGGGCACGTCCTGGCCCAGCCACTGGGTGACGCCGGCCCGCTCGGTGAGCACGCCGGCGCTCCGGACGCCCACGAAGCTGTACCGCGACCAGCGCTTGCCCTGCTCGGCCGATTCCAGCAGCACCGTGCCCGGCCGGTTGCCGGCCAGCTTCCGGTAGATCCCGACCGCCGTCTCGCTGTCGGCCAGGAGCTTGCGCGTGACCGGGAGCACCGGCTGGTCGAGCGCCACGAACTCCTCGCGGCTGGGCGAGATGACCCCGAACTTCACGCGGCACTCCCCTCGCCGGCCGTCAGCGGACGGTGGAAGCAACTGCGCTCGCCGGTGTGGCAGGCCGGGCCCTCCTGGTCGACGAGGACCAGCAGCGCGTCGCCGTCGCAGTCCAGTCGCACGTCGCGCACCCACTGACGGTGCCCCGACGTCTCGCCCTTCACCCAGTACTCGCCCCGGCTGCGCGACCAGTAGGTGGCCCGGCCCGACGTCAACGTGCGGTGCAGGGCCTCGTCGTCCATCCACGCGAGCATGAGCACCTCACCGGTGTCGTGCTGCTGCACGACGGCGGCCACCAGGCCGGCCGGGTCGCGGCGGAGCAGCTCGGCGACCTCGGGCGCCAGGGACGGAGGGTGGGAGGGAACAGCGGACATGCCGCCAGTCTGCCGTGCCGGGGCGCTCAGGCGGCGAGCGGCTGGGTCGCCTGGTACGGCGGCGCGAACCACCCGCGGACGGTGCCCGTCATCAGGAGCCCGAGCGCCACGATCGGGCCGGCGGCGAAGAACGCGGTGAACACGAGCAGCGGACCGGCACCATCGGCACCCGCTCCGTCCAGGAGCATGGACAGCCGGACGACCCAGTAGACCGACAGCAGCACCTGGACGACGTGCGCAACCACCAGCAGTAGCCAGGCGCCGCGGGTCCGGGCGTTGAGCGCGCGGAT
>NZ_SPQM01000337.1 GCF_004570345.1 Blastococcus sp. CT_GayMR20
TCTATCGACTTCCCGACCGCGGCGACGTACACGTTCACCGCCCAGGCCGACGACGGCATCCGGGTGTACATCGACGACACGGTCCTCATCGACCAATGGCGGGACCAGGAGGCCACCTTCACCGCGAGCCGGGCGCTCACCGCCGGCGCACACACGGTCCGCGTGGAGTTCTACGACGCAGCCGGGGAAGCGGTCGCGAAGGTCAACTGGGTGGCTGCCACGACGCCACCGCCGCCCCCACCCCCGCCCGGAGGCACGTGCGCGGCCGGGCAGTACACGGCGGAGTTCTTCGCCAACAAGACCCTGACCGGGACGGCCCCTGCCAAGACCTGCGAGGCCGGTCCGATGCTAAACAAGGACTGGGCCCTGACGGCACCGGCGACCGGGATCCCGGCCGACAACTGGTCCGCCCGGTTCACCGGCTCGATCGACTTCCCGACGGCGACGACCTACACGTTCACCGCGCAGGCCGACGACGGCATCCGGGTGTACATCGACGGCACGGTCCTCATCGACCAGTGGCGTGACCAGGAGGCCACCTTCACCGCGACCCGGGCGCTCACCGCCGGCACCCACACGGTCCGCGTCGAGTTCTACGACGCCTACCAGGAGGCGGTCGCGAAGGTCAGCTGGGTGGGAGCCCCGCCGCCAC
>NZ_SPQM01000066.1 GCF_004570345.1 Blastococcus sp. CT_GayMR20
GCGGCGGTGTCGTCGTCCGCGGCCAGCGCCACGGTGGCCTGCATGTTCAGCAGGGTCGCGAGGGTGAACGGGCTGCCGAGGTCACGGGCCAGCCGCTCCGCCTCGTCCAGCATGGCCGCACTCGCCGGGAGGTCGCCGGTCGCGAACCGGAGCTGGGCCTCCGCCATGGCGGCGTGGGCGCGCACCCAGCCGCCGGCGGCCAGCGCGGCGATCTCGGCCAGGGCCGCCTCCGCCTCGCCGACGGCGCCCAGGAACACCGTGGCCGACGCCGACAGCACGAGCGCCTGGGTGAGCAGGTCGACGTCCCCGGCCGACCGGGCCGCATCCGCGGCGATGCGGGCCCCGTCGGCCGTGCCGGGGACGTCGCCCGCCGCGAAGCGCAGTCCCGCCAGGGTCGCGTGCAGCGCGGCGACCTCGACCGGTGGGAGGTCGGCCGGGGACACCCGCTCCATCCACGCGATGCCCTCGACGACGTGCCCGCGCAGCGCCCAGTACGGCCAGGTGTCGGCGGCCAGTACCGCGGCCCGGCCGGGGTCGCCGCGCTCGAGCAGCCGGCGCAGGGTCGCGCTCAGGTTGTCGTGGTCGCGCTGCAGCCGGTCGAGCCACTCCGCCTGGTCGGCAGTGCGCAGGCCCTCCCGCGCCGTGGACGCCAGGTGGACGAAGAAGTCCGCCGCCCGGTCCGCGACGGACAGGGCCTCGCCGGACTCCTCGAGCCGGCCGGCCGCGTACTGGCGGATCGGCTCGAGCATCCGGTAGCGGTCGTCCTCCTCCGGGATGACCAGCGACTGCTCGACGAGGCCGCTCAGCGCGGCGAGGGCGTCGTCGCCCGTCACCCCCTGGACGGCGCCCAGCGAGAAGCCGCCGGCGAAGACCGCGAGCCGGCGGAGCAGCCGCTGCTCGTCGGCGGTGAGCAGGTCGTGGCTCCAGTCGAGGGTCGCCCGGATCGTCCGCTGGCGGGGTGGCAGGTCGCGGGCCCCCGGGGAGCTGACCGCGGAGTCGAGGCGGTCGAGCAGCGCCGCGGGGGAGAGGAACCGGGCGTGGGCGGCGGCCAGTTCGAGGGCGAGCGGCAGGCCGTCGAGCCGCCGGCAGATCGCGGCGACGTCGGCGGCGGTGGTGTCGGTGAGCGAGACGGCGCGCCCCGCGGCGCGGGCCCGGTCGAGGAACACCTGCGCCGCAGGGGAGGCGGCGACGGCCGCGGTGCCGGATCCGCCCGGCAGGGGCAGCGGGTCGAGCGGTCGCTCCTGCTCCGCGCGCACCCGCAGCGCCGCGCGGCTGGTCGCCAGCACGACCAGCCCGGGGCAACGGGCTAGCAGCTCCGCGACGTCGGGCGCGGCGTCGAGGACGTGCTCGACGTTGTCGAGGACGACGAGCTGCCGCCGGTCGCCGAGGAAGGAGGACAGGCCGTCGAGCAGGGGAGGGGAGAGCTGCTGCGCGCCGACGGCCCGGCCGATCGTGGGCAGCACCAGGTCCGGGTCGCGCAGCGGGGCCAGCTCGGCCACCGCCACGCCGTCGACGAAGTCGGGTGCCATCGTGCGGGCGACCTCGAGCGCGAGGCTGGTCTTGCCGACCCCGCCCGGCCCGGTGAGCGTGAGCAGCCGCGTGGTGCCCGACCGCAGGAGGCCGGCGATCTCCTCGCGGTCGGCGTCCCGCCCGATCAGTGGCGTGGCGGGCGCGGGGAGGAACGGCACCGGGGCTGCCTCGGCCGGCCGCGAGGCGGCGGTCAGCAGGTCCCCCTCGGCGTCGTCCAGCCCGAGGGCGTCGGCGAGGGCGCGGACCGTGTGCGGATAGGGCCGCCGCCGCTCGCCGCGCTCCAGGGCACCGACCGCCTTGCCGGTCAGCCCGGCGCGCGCCGCGAGCTCCTCCTGGCTGAGCGCGGACCGCTCGCGGAAGCGACGCAGCTGCTCCGCGAACCCGCTCACCGGCAGGAAGGTAGCCGAGCTCAGGCGGCGGGCGGGGCGCCGCGCAGCCGGACGACGGCGGCGCGGAAGTTGCGCCGTCCGACGACCCGCCAGGCGGTGCGGACGGTGGAGGGGAGGCCGGCCAGCAGGCGGGCGCGGTCGATGGCGCAGGCGTCCTCCAGGGCCAGACCCAGCACCAGCATCTGCTCGCGGCCCGAGAGCGCACTGCGGCAGGCGCGGCTGACCGCCGTCCACTCGTCGTCGGGCAGGTAGCGGGCGAGCAGCGGGTGGAGGTTCGCCTCCTCGTCGGCGGTGTGCGTCTGGACGGTGTCGGCGAGCCGGACCAGCGCGCGGACGAAGGCGTTGCGGGCGGGGATCGTCGTGGCGACCGCCCACTGGCGCGCGACGGTGGAGAGGTCGCGCAGGCTGTGGTCCAGCAGTGCGGCGCGGCTGGTCCACTCGGCGACGACCTCGCGGACGGCGTCCTGCTCGCCGGCTGGGACGTGGCGGAAGAGCGCCGGCCAGAGCAGGGTGCGCTCGGTGGCGTGGTGCTGCAGGAGCACGCGGGCGATCAGGTCGGCGTGCCTGGTGAGCTCGGTGGCGCGGGCGGCGTCGTCCGCGGCGGCCCAGCCGGCGAGCTCGGCGAGCAGCCGGAACTCGCGGCGGACCATCCGGTGCAGCGTCTCCTCGTAGGCGATCGCGGCGGTGCGGCGGGGGAGCGTCTCGGTCGACACCCGGGCGGTCGGGACGATCGTCGTGGTGGGGCGGGAGAGGACCGCGGCGGTCATGGAGGCACCTCGGGGGCTCGGCAGAAGCGGATGGCTCACGCTAGGAAGAGGCGCGTCCCGCCCAGTAGGTACAGATGTCCCGAGAATTCGGGCAATCTTCCCGAGTCAGCCCGAGGAACCGGAGGGACGGTCCCGATGCCCGACGAGCGAACCCAGCAGACGCGGCGGGTGGTCACCGAGTTCGGCGAGCGGTTCGCGGCCAAGGACGACGGCCTGTGGGAGGACCTCGTCGCCGCCGACTTCGTCAACCACGCGACGGGCACGCGGGGGCGTGACGCGTGGCGTGCCACCTTCGCCACGCTCCGCCACGACCTGGGCGAGTTCGTCGTCGAGGAACACCGGGTGCTGGTGGACGGCGACATGGCGGCCGTGCACTCCACGCTGCGCGGCCGGCACATCGCCTCGACGATGCCGCTGCTGCGCGGCGTCCCGGCCACGGGTATCGAGGTCGCCTGGGAGTTCCAGCACCTCTTCCGGGTCGAGGACGGCAAGCTGGCCGAGCACTGGGCCTGCCGCGACGACCTGGGCCTGCTCGTCCAGCTCGGGGCCTGGTTCCCCGCGAGCTGAGATTCAGAGGCGGCTCGTCGTCCCCTCGTCGAGCGCGCCGCCGAAGTAGTGGTCGAGCACCTCGCGGAAGACCGGCTCGTCGGGTGCGGCCTGGGCGAACAGGGTCATCGACGACTGCAGCTTCATCGCGTCGACCGGCCCGAACACCTCGACGGGGTCGGCGGTGTCCAGGTCGGTGAGGGCCCGGGCGCACTCGGCCAGCCGCCGTCCGAGGGTCGGGTGGCCGAGGTAGGCGCGAGCCTCGGGCAGTCCGGAGATGGCGAAGCGCTGCGCCATGCCGCTGCGGCCGAGGCCGGCGACCTGCGGGAAGACGAACCACATCCAGTGCGTGCGCTTCTGCCCGGCACGCAGCTCGCCGAGGGCCTGCTCGTAGGTCTGCGCCTGGGCGTCGAGGAATCGCTGCAGGTCGTGGGGGTCGGTCACCCCTTCAGGCTGACACCCCCTGTCGGGACGGCGCTCGGGCGGTCAGGATGACGCGGTGTGAGACCTGTGCGGATGATCGCCGTCGCTCTCCTCGGTGTGCTGGCCCTCGGCGGGCTGGCCGGCGGGCTCGCGTTCGTGACCGACCCGACGGGCGGGCGGCTGGGCATGACCGTCGAGCGGCTGCCCGGCTGGCTGCCGGTCGCCGACTACCTCATCCCCGGCGTCGCGCTGATCGTGCTGTTCGGGCTGCTGCCGGCGATCGTGGCCGTGATGCTGGTCCGGCACTCGCCGCGCGCGTGGACGGCGACCGCGGCCCTCGGCGTCCTGCTGGTGTTCTGGTCGGGCGCGCAGATCGCCGCGCTCGGGCTGATCTTCCTCTCGGCCCAGATCGGCTTCCTGATCGTGGGCATCGTGCTCGTGGGGCTGGGTATGGACGGCGGCGCCTCGGACGCCGATGAGTACGCCGCCGACGACGAGTCGTACGCGTATGCAGACGATGAACGTTGACCTGTCACCGCAGACCGCCGAGGTTGCCCGCGTGGCCGCGGGCGTGCGCGACGACCAGCTGACCGGCCCGACCCCGTGCCCCGACATGTCGGTGGCGGCCCTGCTCGAGCACCTGGTCGGGCTCGCGTTCGCGTTCAAGATGGCGGCGGAGAAGACACCGGTGGACGGTCCCCCGCAGGTCGACGCCGCCCACCTACCGGCCGACTGGCGCACGCGGCTGCCCGAGCACCTCGACGCGCTCGCGGCCGCGTGGAAGGACCCGGCGGCGTGGGAGGGCATGACCGCGGCGGGGGGAGTCGACCTGCCCGGCCCGGTCGCGGCCGTGGTCGCGCTCAACGAGGTGACCGTGCACGGCTGGGACCTCGCGGTCGCCACCGGTCAGCAGTACCGCCCCGACCAGGCGGCCGTGGAGGCGTGCCTGGAGATGGTGGGCGACCGCAGCGATCCGTCACAGGACCCCGAGGGGCTGTTCGGGCCCGTCGTGCCGGTGCCGGACGACGCGCCGAGGTTCGACCGGCTGCTCGGGCAGACCGGCCGCGACCCCGGCTGGACGCCGTCCGGCTGACGGTCAGACGGTCTCCGGCACCCGCAGGTGGGCCAGCGCGAGGTCGAACTCGGCGATCTCGGTGAACTCCCAGCCGGTGAGGCGGTTGTACTCGTCGCGCAGCGGCCGGGCCTGCTCGGTCGCCCGGTCCATCGCCGCCCGGCTCTCGTAGACGACCGCCATCACGGCGCGTCCGTCCTCCCGGTTCATCAGCATGCTGACGCTGCAGAACCCGGGCAGGTCCTCCATGCGCGAGAGCAGGGTCATGCGGACGGCGTCCATCACCCGCTCCGCGTCGCCGGGGTCGCCGCGGCTCCAGAGCACGCGGCAGGTGGCGCCGTCCGGTGCGTGGTGGACGCGGTGGAGGAGCGTGATCTCCCACTCCTGCACCTCGGGGGTGCCGCCGAGCATCTGCGCGTAGCGCTGCCGCATGTCGTGCAGGCCGCCTTCGCTGTCGTGCATCGCCTCCTCGGTCTCCCAGGCGGTCGTGGCGATGCAGCGGCCGGTGTCGCGGTCGCACATCATCGACATGCCGATGCAGCCGTCCATCCGCTGGACGGCCGGCATCACCTCGTCGCGGAGGTAGGCGATCGCGTCGTCGAGGGACTGCGGGTTGCCGCGCACGGTGGTTGATCGGGCGTACATGCCACCACTCCTCTGCGAGATCGGCGACGCCCCGGCGGCATCGCCGCGGGAGCCACTCTCCTCGCCTCCGTCCGCCGACGGAAAGGGGTCGGGGCGCGTTCCGGTCAGACCGCGCGACCCAGCTCGACGGCGTGCGTCAGCCGGAGGCTGGCGCTCAACCAGAGAAGGACGTCGTGCAGCCGCAGTGCGGTGAGCGCGAGAGGGGACACCGCCGACTCCAGCGCCGCGAACGCCCCGGCGTTCGCCCGCAGCTCCCGGTGGATCACCGCCTCGGGGCCGCTGTCGCCCTCGCGGACGTGGGGGAGCAGCTGCCACCGGGTGGTGCGGACGAGCAGCGGGAACAGGTCGGGACGGCGGTGGTGCAGCGCGGCGGCGACGTGCTTCGGCGAGACGTCGGGGGTGTCGGAGGCGAGCTGCCAGATCTGCCGGAGCGTCGCGCCGACGGTGCCCGGCTCGGCCAGCACGGAGAACTCGTCGTCCGGCAGGTCCTGCAGCGCCCGCCCGGCCGACCGCTCGGTGGCGGCGTCGGCGAGCGGGCCGACGTCCTCGAGGACCGCCTTCATCGCGGCCCAGGGGCCCGGATCGAGCCGGCCGTGCAGGCCCTCGGCGGTGAGGATGTCGGGCTCGCCGAGCGGCCCGTCGGAGCGCGGCCGGCAGTCGAACCGCTCGTAGCCGAACGCGGGGATCTCCACCCACCGGCCGGTGCGCGCGTTGGGTGCCCGGAAGTGCAGCGGCCGGCGGCCGCGGGCGTATCCGAGGACGGCGGCGCGGGCGGTGTCGAACGGGATGGGGTCGGGGCCGACGCTCGGGATGACCAGCTCGGCGTCGTCCACCGATCTCCCTCCCGCGCGCGTACGGCCATCGTCCCAGGAGGAAGACTCGTGCGTCAGCCTGCGCGGCCGGGAACGGTGGAGCCACTACATTGCGCGGCGTGGACCCCGTCGAACCAGTCGCCAGCGTGCCGACCCCGCGTCAGCCGATGCAGCCGGTCGGCGTGACGGCGGAGCTGGCCGAGGCGCGGGCGAAGCTGCGCCAGGCCGCGCCCTCCGGGCACTGGGACGGCGTGCTCGCCGAGGTCAGCCGGCTGCAGTACGACCAGCACATGTCGCCGCTGGCCGCCCTGCAGGCCGTCTACGCCAAGCTCGCCTCCGGGTGGCTCCCGCCCGTCCCGCGCTAGAGCTCAGCCGGCGGCGAAGTACCTGATCCCGCTGTCTGGGGCCAGCGCGACGAGTTCCTCCATCACGTCGAGGAAGTCGACTCCCCACATCTTCGACAGCACCCACGTGCGACCTGCGTCGTGGACGGGCTGGTCGAGGAACCACCGGCGGAGATTGCCTTCGGCGCGCTGATAGCGCGTTGTGAATGCGACGCGCAGTTCCTCACCCGTCAGCTCGCCGTCCACTCCGAGGAACTTCGCCCTGCGGATCACTCCGGCCATCGTCGCGGCCGGCACACCCGCTGCGGCGAGTCGCTGCACCAGTTCGAGGACAGCACGGCGCTTGGGAAGGAACTCGCTCGTTCCGCCCGGCGTCTCGATCGCGTACTGGGTGCGGTCCTTGCCGTCCGCCGAGGCCGCCGCACGCGCGGCCGCCTCGCGGTGCCGCAGCTTGACGGTCAGCTCGGCTGCCTCAGGCAGCGGGATGACCTGCTGGACGTCCAGCACGAGCCGGTCGGCCACCCGGTAGGGCGTGAGTCGCACACACGTGATGTCCAGCCCGTAGAGGTCGTTCAGCCAGAGCACCGTCGTCGTGATCTGCGTGTCGAATCCACCGGACACGAGGATGATCCGGACTCGTCGCTCGAGGACGGCGTCCTCCCCACCGACCTCCTCCAACCACTCGGAGAGCACCTCCCGGGCGCGGTCGGCGTCAGCCGAGCCCGTGAGCCGAAGGTGTCGCTCGAACGTGCCTGCCAACTGCTCGAAGGTCATCGCCGAGACCATGGCGGCGTAGCGAATCGCCTGGAGCTCGAGGTGTCCGCCGTCCTCGGTGCGCTTCAGCTCGACGACGACGAGTTGTGCGGACCGGTCCACGCACAGGAGATCGATGCGTCGCTTGACGTCGAAGTCCCCGAACTCCTCGGACACCACGAGGAGGTCGTCACCCAGCACGTCGATGCGCTCGCGCAGCGCTCGCTGCAGGTCCGCGCGCTCGAGGATCTTCTGGGCGGCGAAGGTCGTGCTCGGGACGTCCTCAAGCGTGCGCGCGTCCGTGAACTCGAAAAGGGTCACGACGCATCCTCCCCGGTGCGATCCGCGCGTGGCGATGGCGGCCGGGAAGGACGCCCCGAACGAGGGGGAGCAGCGTCCGGCTCAGCTCCGGGAGAGGACCGGCCGGGTCTTCGCCCAGTTCAGGAACTGCGCCGCGTGCTGCAGGTCGGGGATGTCGTTGCCGACCAGCGAGCGCAGCAGGTCGTTGCTCCACACGATGAGGCGCCCGATCGTCCAGGCCACCTTCTCGGCGGCCGGGAGGTCGAGCTCGAAGACCAGCTTGGCGATCTCCTTCTTGCCGTCGGTGGGCGCGGAGTACTTGAGCACCGGCAGGAAGCGCTCGGGCTGGACGACGCACAGCACCTTGGTGAGCAGCGGCTCCTTGTTGAACGACGGGAATCCGACGCCCTTCTTGCCCTCGATCAGCTGGGTGAGCCGGTCCTCCAGGCGCAGGCTCTCGGGGCCGTGGAGGAGGTACGCGATCGACTCGCGGACCTTCGCTGCCGCCTTGTCCGCGCCCTGGGTCTTCCACGCCCGGTTCAGCCCCGACATGTTGCCGGGGCTGCCGATCGTGTCAGTGAGGGCGAAGTCCAGCAGGTCGTCGGGGGAGGCGCTGGGCAGGCCCTCGCGGGAGAACAGGTC
This sequence comes from Blastococcus sp. CT_GayMR20, assembly GCF_004570345.1. The sequence continues at coordinate 8,224 of NZ_SPQM01000066.1, forward strand.
CTGGTACTTCGCGCGGTACTCGGCGACCTCGGGGTCGGTGCCGCGGTGGCTGGGCGTGTAGTCGGCGATGAGTGTCGACACCCGCTCGCGCACGTCGAAACGCACGTCCAGAGGAGTCGGGAACGAGGCGTGCAGGGAGTCGATGGTCTGCACCGCCGGGCGGCCCGGGTCGCGGCGCGCCTCGCCGCGCAGCCACTCGTGGCCGCAGTCGGCGCAGGTGATCAGGAGCCGGCTGTCCGCCTGGGGCGTTCCGGTGATGTCCTCGCTGTTGCATTGCGGGCAGGCGATCAGGGCCATGAATTTCCGTCCGTTCGGTTAGCCGTGCACGAGCACCGGCCGGCCCGCAGAACCCCGAGATCGGAAGGACGGCGGCCAGGACGGCGAGCCCGCTAGGGACGCGTCGCCGTCGGTCAGCTGCCCCAAGCCTCCCATGCCCGGGTCAGGAGCGGTCCGCGCGACGCCGATCACGGTCGCGGGGTCCCCGGACCGCCCCTGACCTGCCGATAGGGAAGGGGAGGCGACGGTCATCCGCGACCGCCGTCGCCGGGGGTGGTTTCTGCATGAGGTTCCGACGACGAGGACGGATCGGCAACGGCCTGGCGGTGCTCGCCGGGGCGCGTCCCGACGTGCTGGCCGCGGCGCCCGGTGCCCGAGCCAAGTTCGTGGCGCTCGGCGGCGTGCTGCTGAGCACGGGCGGGCTCGCGGTGGTGTCGATGGCCTTCGCGGTGCACATGGCCCTGGGCGCGTGGTGGCCGCTGGCGCTGCTCGTCGGCCTGGGCTGGGGCCTCGTCGTCGTCAACCTCGACCGGATGCTGCTCGTCGGCATGGCCCACGACTCGTCGCTGAAGCGGAACCTGGTCCTCGCCGTCCCCCGGGTCGGGCTGGCGCTCGTGCTCGGCATCGTCATCGCGACACCGCTGACGATGCAGGTGTTCTCCAAGGAGATCGACACCGAGATCGTCACCATGCAGGCCGAGCAGGGCGACGCCTACCGGGCCTCGCTCGCGGACGACGCACGGTTCGCACACCTTCCGGAGCTGGAGGAGCGGATCGCGACCGCGGAGGCCGTCGTCGCCAGCGGGGGAGTGGCGGACGCCGGCCTCGCGGTGGTGCGCGCCGACGTGACGGCGAAGCAGGCCGTGCTGGACGCCGAGATCGCCACCGCCCGCGCGCTGGAGGCCAAGGCGCAGTGCGAGCTCGACGGCTCGTGCGGCACCGGCGACGCCGGGACCGGTCAGGCCTACATCGAGGCGCGGCAGGCGGCCGACGCCCAGGCGGCGATCGTGCTGTCCGCTCGGTCGGCCCTGGACGACGCGGTTGCTGCGGCGTCGTCCGCCGAGTCGCGGAGCGCTTCGCTCGCCGCCTCGTCGCTGGACACCGACCGGGCCGAGCTGACCCGGCTGACGGCAGAACAGGACCGGCTGCAGGCCGCGTTCGACGCCACCAACGAGGGCTCCGGCGGGCTGCTGATGCGCCTGGAGGCGCTGGACCGGCTCGGCGACCGCAACGGCACCCTCGCCGCGGCGCAGTTCATGCTCGCGCTGCTCTTCATGAGCGTGGAGATCCTGCCGGTGCTCATGAAGCTGCTGCTCAACTTCAGCCCGCCCAGCGCCTACGACCGCATGGCTGCGCTGCGCGACTCCGGTGACGTGGAGATCGAGGAACTCGCGCAGGAGTCGCGGAAGACGGTGGCGATCGCCAAGGAAGAGCTGCTGGTGATGGCCGAGAAGGAGCGCGTCGACCGGCAGAAGGAGGCGCTCCTGGCGCGCCGCCGGGCCGCGCTCGCCGAGCTGGTCAAGCCGAGGACCGAGGCGCCCGCCGATCCGACCACCGTCGAGGAGCCGTCACGGCAGCTGTGGGACACCGGCCCGATCCGCGAGCTGGCCCGCAACGCCGCCGTCCGGACCGTCCGCACCGTCCGCCGTCGCCCGACCGACCGGGTCCCCACCTCGGTCTGACCTACGCGAGCCGGCGCCAGAGAGCAAGCGTCTCCCATTTCGTGTGACGCACGAAGGACGACTGAATACCGGCTCTGGCCCTGTCGATGATCTTCGACGGCACCGTTTTCGCTCAACCTGCGACTAGTTGTTAGGACTCTCCCGTGTTGCTCGCTGCATCCGTTCTCGCCTTCTTCGGCACCCTTCAGCAGGCAGTGGCAGCCGCTTCGCCGCCATCGACGCCTGCGCAACCTCTGTGGAAGCAGCGTCCGACGGCAGATGGCCTCAGGTCGGCAGAGGTTTGGGCTTGGGGTGCTCTCGTGGTCGCGAGTTTCCTTGTGTTCCTCTCCGAGGTTGCGCCGACGAACGGCTGATGTCGCGATGGGGGGCTTCGTCGCCTCGGATGGGTGCGGTGCCCGTGGTAGCGGTCGGTGTGAACATGCCCCTGGCAAGGCGTCCTCCGGGGCACCGGACGGGCGCGTCGGCGACGGCATCGGTTAGACAGTCACCATGACCGAGCTGAACACGGCTACCGGCGGCGGCTTGCTCTCCCGCGAGGAGATGGACGCCGCGCGCGAGCGGCTGCCCATCGTGTACGTCGACGTGGTGCCGGTGCGGGTCGACGAGGAGGGCACGGTCGTCGCCGTCGGGCTGCTGCTGCGGGCCGGTGAGGACGGGCAGATCAAGCGGGCGCTGGTCTCGGGGCGGGTGCTCTACCACGAGCGCGTTAGGGCGGCCCTGCTGCGGCACATCGAGAAGGATCTCGGCCCGCTCGCGCTGCCGCAGATCCCGCCCGCGCCCCAGCCGTTCACCATCGCCGAGTACTTCCCGACCCCCGGCGTGACGCCGTTCCACGACCCGCGGCAGCACGCGGTGTCGCTGGCCTACGTCGTCCCGGTCGAGGGCGACTGCGCACCCCAGCAGGACGCGCTCGAGCTGACATGGTTCTCACCGATCGAGGCCCGCGACCCCGTCGTCCTCGCCGAGTTCGAGAACGGGCAGAGCACGCTGCTGCTGCAGGCGCTGGCTCACCTCGGGGTCTGATGCCCGCTCAGGCGGAAGACGCCAGCCGCTCGGAGGCACTCCCGATGAACCGACGGACGACGGGGTAGACCCCCGCCTCCCAGCGGGAACCGCTGAACACGCCGTAGTGCCCGACCCCGGCCTGCAGGTGGTGCTGCTTGTGCTCCGCCGGGATCCCGGTGCACAGCTCGTGGGCGGCGACCGTCTGCCCGGGCGAGCAGATGTCGTCGTTCTCGCCCTCGACGGTGAGCAGGGCGGTCCGGGTGATCGCGCCCGGATCCACCCGCTGCCCGCGCCAGGTGAGGCGGCCGGTCGGGAGCTGGTGCTCCTGGAAGATGCGACCGACCGTCTCGAGGTAGAACTCAGCGGGCACGTCCATGACGGCGCCGTACTCGTCGTAGAAGGCGCGTGTGGCGGCCGCGCGCTCCGTGTTGCCGGCGACCAGGTCCCGGTAGAGCTGCGCGTGGGCCGACAGGTGCCGCTTGGGGTTCATCGACATGAAGGCGGTCAGCTGGACGACGCCCGGGTAGACCCGCCGACCGGCGCCGGCGTGGCCGCGGGGAACCGTGTCGACGACCCGTCTCTCGAACCAGGAGAGCGGCCTGGTCGCCGCCGCGGTGTTGACCCGGTTGGGGTTCACACGGGTGTCGATGGGCCCGGCCATGAGCGTGACGCTGGCTGGCTGGGCGGGGTCGTCCTCGGCGGCGAGCAACGCGACGGCAGCGAGCACCGGCACGGCGGGCTGGCAGACGGCGACGACGTGGGTGTCCGGACCGAGGTACCGGATCGCTCCCATGACGTGCTCGATGTACTCGTCCAGCCCAAAGGCACCGTGCTCGACCGGGATGTCGCGCGCGTTGTGCCAGTCGATGACGTGCACGTCGTGGTCGGACAGCAGCGTGCGGATCGCCGGCCGGATCAGCGTCGTGAAGTGCCCGGACATCGGGCCGACGACGAGCACGCGGGGCTGGCCGGCGACCGAGGGCTTCTCGAAGTGCAAGAGGGTGGCGAACGGCGTCTTCATCGTGGGGCGCTCGCGGACGGCGACTGTCGTGCCGTCGACGGTCACGGACTCGATGCCGAACGCCGGGCGGTCATGGGTCGGTCGCGCGTGCGCGACGATGTCGCAGGCGGCGCGGACATGCCGGAGACCCGGCGCGCGTACCAGCGGGCCTGGCAGCGCCTGCAACGCCCGCGCGGTCAGCTGCGAGGCGGCGACGACGGGCGCGCCGGCCCGCCGGTTCAACTCGTACGCGGTGCAGAGCATTGACCTGCCCGTCCTGGGGGACCTGTGACCTACGCCTCAGTAACATAGGTGGACCTACCTCCGGACGCGCGCCGAACCGCCGGATCGGGCGGCGCTGCCGGACCCGACACGACGTCCCAGGGCGGTCCCAAGGGGCGCCTGTGCGCTCGTAGCGGACAGGCGTGCGGACCGCTCCCGGTGGCGACAGCATCGAGATCATGCCGAGTGATTTCGCGGGCTCGACCGCCGAGCACTACGTGCGGTTCCGCCGCGACGTCCCGGACGGCGTGCTCGACGACCTCGTCGACCGGCTGGGGGTGGGCCCGGACGCCCTCGCGATCGATCTGGGCGCGGGCACCGGTCAGGTCGCGGTCCCGCTGGCTGCGCGCGTCGGCACCGTCGTGGCGATGGAGCCCGAGCCGGCCATGGCGGTGCTGCTCCGCCGACGCACGACGGCAGAACAGGTCAGCAACGTGCTGACTCTTCTCGCATCGGACCACGATCTTCCTGCGTTGACGATGCCCCTCGGGAAAGGGGCGTGCGGTCTCGTCACGGTCGCGAACGCGCTGCACTGGATGGACGCGCCGGAGGTCTTCCGAGCCTGTCACCGTCTCCTGCGGCCCGGTGGCGGCGTCGCCGTGATCGCGCACGGCGTGCCCCTCTGGCTCGGAGAGACCGACTGGGCCCGGAGTCTGCGGGCCTTTCTGGAGTCATGGACCGGTCAGCCGGCCTCGGGGTCGTGCGGAACCGATGACGCCACCCGGCAGCAGCGCGAAGAACAACTCCGGCGGGCTGGTTTCGCCGACGTTTCGCTGCACGTCGATCGGTACGAGTCCACTGTGGACGCCGACTACGTGATCGGGCACCTGTACTCGGCGATGTCCGAGTCCATGGTCCCGGCGAAGCGTCGCCCCCAGTTCGAGGACGGCGTCCGGCGATCGCTCGATGCGTCCCGGGGTCAGCCCCTGGTAGAGGAGGTGCCGATCACGGTGCTGATCGGTCGACGCTGAGGCGTCGGAGCGAGCGGGTCGGACCGACGTGCCCTCTGGCCCGACGCGCCGGCCGGCCTCGTGGTCCGACCTCCGCCATCTCCGAGGATGCGACCGCGGCGGGCCGCTGGGGCTCTTGAGGCACGTGCGCCGAGCTGGCGTGACGACTCTGGGCAGGTTGCGGCGCCGCGGTGTTCCGCTCGCGCAGGATGTCGGAGAACGCGCAAGCAGCCAGTGACTGCCTGGCCGACATCTGCGAGGGGCCCCGATGCGCCTCCTTCGCTGGTCGTACCGTGCGCGCCCTCGAGGAGTCGACGATGGACAACGAGATCCAGCTGATCAGTGACGGCGACGGCCTGGCGGTGATCGGAAATCCGACTGCCGTCGAACTCTTCCTCGCCGCCGAGCGGCTGGCGTCGAAGGATCTCGACCTGCCTCGTCTCGCAGCCGTCTTCAGGACCGGCGCCCAGGTCGCCCAGGCGTATCCCGAGATCAAGGCGATGTCGGGTCGCTGGGTGCAGCTGACCAAGGAGTCCAAGCAGTTGGTCGACAGCCTCGGGTTGAAGAAGAGCTCCACGTCAGGGCTCAGCACGGGTGTGGTGACGCAGGGCGAGGACAAGGGACGGATTGGCGGACTCGTCGAGCTCGCGAAGGACTCCGCATCCCGGTTGTCCAAGAACCCGACGGTTCTCTCCGGTGCTGCGGGCATCATGGCGCAGCTCGCCATGCAGCAGACCATGGAGGAGATCACCGACTACCTCGCTGCGATCGACGCGAAGCTCGACGACGTGCTCCGCGCCCAGGAGGACGCCGTCCTGGCGGACATGATCGGCGTGGGCTTCGACATCGACGAGGCGATGACACTGCGCGAGCACGGGGGCCGGGTCAACGAGGTCACGTGGTCGAAGGTGCAGGGCTCGTCGGCGACGATCGCGCGCACCCAGGCCTACGCGCTGCGTCAGCTCGACGCGCTCGCCGAGAAGCTCGCGGGCACGACCAAGGTCGGTGACCTCGCCGAGACGGCCAAGAAGGCCGAGTCCAAGGTCCAGGACTGGCTCGCCGTCCTGGCTCGCTGCTTCCAGCTGCAGGACGCGATCGCCGTGATCGAGCTCGACCGGGTGCTGGAGGTGGCTCCCGACGATCTCGACGGGCACCGCCTCGGGCTGAAGGCTGTCCGGCAGAAGCGTCTCGAGACCATCGCGCAGAGCACCCAGGGCCTGCTGGCCCGCCTGGATGCGGCAGCGGACACGGCCAACGCGAAGGTGCTGCTGAATCCCATCCAGTCGCCGGCCATCGTGCGGGCGAGGGAGCACGTCGCGGTCGTCGTCGCCGACTTCCAGGGCCGGCTGGGGATCGAGTCCGGCGCAGAGTCGGTGGAGGCGAGGGCCTGGACGTCCGCCGCCTCGGAGTTCCGGGACAGGATGCTCGAGACCGGAGCCGAGGGCGTCGACGCGTCCTGGCGCCTTGGCAACGAGACCCTCGGCCGAGCCGTGTCGGTCACGGGCAAGCTCTCCAGCGGGCTCGCCGGCCGCGCGCTCCGCTGGCGTGGGGACGGCGAGGTCCGCGAGCAGGAAGCCGGATAGTCGGCGACCCGTCGTCCTTCCGGGTGACGCTCCTGCTGTAGGTCTCCGACCGCGCCGATTCGTGTCGGAGGCGTCCGCTATGCCTGAGGTCGACAGCTGCCGGACGGCGGCGATGGGGAGGTTCGGGGATGCAGGAGCTCGACGGGCGGCTGGTGCTGAGCCCGACCGACCTGACGCACCACCAGGAGTGCGCGCACCTCACCCGGCTCGACCTGGGCGTGGCCGCGGGGGAGTGGGCGCGACCGGACGTCGAGACGCCCGAGGAGCTGCAGTTCGTCTTCGACCGCGGCCTCGAGCACGAGAAGAAGTACCTGGCGTCGCTGCGGGCGGCCGGGAAGACGGTGGTCGAGATCCCGGAGGCCTCCGGTGCCGACGGACGACGTCGTGCCGAGGAGCAGACCGTCGAGGCCATGCGCCGCGGCGTCGACGTCGTCTACCAGGGGACGTTCTTCGACGGCGCCTGGGGCGGGCAGGCCGACTTCCTGCTCCGCGTCGAGACACCGTCGAACTTCGGCGACTGGTCGTACGAGATCGCCGACACCAAGCTGGCCCGGAAGTTGAAGGTCGCCGCGCTGCTGCAGATGGCCACCTACGCCGAGCGGCTCACGCTGCTCCAGGGCGTCGAGCCCGAGTTCATCCACGTCGTCACCGGGGACGGCGAATCGCGGCCGTGGCGGCTGATCGACGTCGCCGCCTACGCGCGCCGTGCCCGGGCACGGCTGGAGGCGTTCGTCGCCGAGCCGCCGGCCACCGGACCCTCGCCGATCGGCTACTGCGAGCAGTGCCGCTGGGCCGAGAAGTGCAACGCCGAGCTGCGCCGGGACGACGACCTCGGCCTGGTCGCCTTCATGCGCGGCGACCACCGGGACGCGCTGCGGGCGGTGGGCATTCCGACGCTGGAGGCGTTGGCCGCGGCGACGCCGGAGCAGCTCAAGGAGTCCGGCATCGGCCCCGATGCGCGGGTCCGGCTGCAGCAGCAGGCGGCCGAGCAGCTGAAGGAGCGGACCACTGGGCAGGCGTCGCGGACGCTGCTCGACCCGCAGTCCGGCCTCGGCCTGCTGCGCCTGCCGCCGCCGAGCCCCGGCGACCTCTACCTCGACTTCGAGGGCGACCCCTGGTTCGAGGATGGGAAGGGCATCGAGTACCTCGCCGGCCTCGGCGACACCGCGGGCGGCTTCACGCCGCTGTGGGCGCACGACCGCCTGGCGGAGAAGCAGATGGTCGCCGACCTGATCGACCGGCTCGTCGAGGCGGCGCGGACCGATCCGGGCATGCACGTCTACCACTACGCGCCGTACGAGGTGACCGCGCTCAAGAAGCTGACCGGCGGCTACGGCGTCCGCGAGGCGGAGCTGGACCAGCTGCTGCGCGAGGAGCGGTTCGTCGACCTCTATCCCGTCGTCCGGCAGTCGATGCGGATCAGCAAGGACTCGTACTCGATCAAGAAGGTCGAGGCCTTCTACGGCCGGTCGCACAAGGGCGCGGTGGCCAGCGGGCTGGGCAGCGTTCTCATGTACGAGCAGTGGCTGGTCGACCGGGACCAGCAGAAGCTCGACGACATCGAGTCCTACAACAAGGAGGACGTCGACTCGACGCGCGAGCTGCACCAGTGGCTGGAGCAGCAGCGCGCTGAGCTCGAGGCGCTGCACGGGCCGCAGCCGCGCCCGGAGCTGAAGACGGACGAGCCGGCCGAGCTGGTCAGCGACGTGGAGGCCGCGGAGCTGGAGCTCGCCGCCCGGCTGCACGACGCCGGGCACCAGCTGCTCGGCGACCTCGTGGGCTGGCACCGCCGCGAGGACAAGCCGGCCTGGTGGGACATCTTCCGGCTGAAGACGCTCGACCGGGAGGCGCTGATCGAGGACGGCGCCGCCCTTGGTGGGCTGTCGGAGCCGGTCGACCGCGGGAAGGAGAAGCGGAGTTCGCTGTTCGAGTATTCGTTCCCGGTGCAGGACACCAAGCTCTCGGTCGGCGACACCGCGCTCGACGTCGACACCGCCAAGCAGGCCGGCACGGTCTTCGAACTGGACGCCGCGGCCGGTCGGCTGGTCCTCAAGACGACGGCCGCCGCGCCGACACCGCGTGGGCTTACGCCGAGCGGACCGCTGGGGACGAAGAGCCTGCGCGAGGCGATCCAGGCGACGGGTGAGGACGTGCTGGCCGGGCGCGACTGCCTCGGGCAGGCGCTGGTCGAGCGCCGTGTTCCCGCGGGAACGGAGCTGCGCGAGGGCGAGTCGACGACCGACGCGATCGTCCGGCTCGGTCTGGCGCTGGAGGGCGAGGTGCTGGCGATCCAGGGCCCGCCCGGGAGCGGTAAGACAACCGCGGCGGCCGAGCTGATCAGGAGGATGTTGGACGCCGGCAACAAGGTCGGTGTAACGGCGACCTCGCACGCGGTCATCGGCAACCTGCTGAAGGCGGTCGGGCGGCCGGCGCTGCAGAAGTGCGACGAGAGCCAGCACTGCGGTTCGGACGACGTGGCCTGGTCCAGCGACAACGGCGAGGTCACGCAGAAGCTGCTGGACGGCGACGTGAACCTGGTTGGCGGGACGGCGTGGTTCTGGACCCGGGCAGACGTGGCGCAGGCCGTCGATGTGCTGGTGGTCGACGAGGCGGGGCAGTTCTCGCTGGCCAACGCCGTCGCGGTGGCGCGGGGTGCGCGGTCGATGGTGCTGCTCGGTGATCCGCAGCAGCTGGCCCAGCCGAGCCACGCGGTGCACCCGGGGGAGTCGGGCGCCTCGGCGCTCGAGCACCTGCTCGACGGTCACGCAACCATCCCGCCGGAGCGCGGCGTCTTCCTCGACCGCTCGTACCGGATGCACCCGGACCTGACGGCGTTCGTGTCGGGGCTGGCGTACGACGGCCGGCTGGAGGCGGCGCCCGGGCGGGAGCGGGTCGCGGTGCTGGGGGAGGGGGAGCTGTCCGGCAGCGGCCTGCGCGTGCACCAGGTCCGGCACATCCGGACAGCGGCGGACAAGAGCCAGCAGGAGGCCGACGTGGTCGCGCGGCTGTGGCAGTCGGTGCAGGGCTCGACGTGGCGCAACCACATCGGTGAGGAGGCGCGGATCGGTCCGGAGCAGGTACTGGTGGTGGCGCCGTACAACGCCCAGGTCGCACTGATCAAAGCGGCGCTGCCCGCCGGTGCGCGGGTGGGGACAGTCGACAAGTTCCAGGGCCAGGAGGCGCCCGTGGTCATCTACTCGATGACCAGCACGAGCGCCGACGACGCACCGCGGGGCGTCTCGTTCCTCTACGACCTCAACCGGCTGAACGTGGCGGTGTCGCGGGCGCAGGCGCTGGCCGTGGTGGCGCTGAGTCCGCTGCTGCTGGACGCGCCGGTGCGGACGCCGGAGCAACTGCGGCGGGTGAACGCGCTCTGCCGGCTGGTGGAGTCGGCGACCGTCGTCGCGTAGACCCGACCGCGTGCGCGGGCCGGTGCGAGCGCGTGGTCTGATGCCGGTCAGAGGTTGGTGGCCGGCGTCGGGGCCGGCCCCCTCGGCAGGAAGGTGGGCTCGTGGCCGGATCCGGGGAAGTGCTGCTCGAGGTGGACGGCGGCGTTGCGATCGTGACGCTGAACGCCCCCGACCGGCGCAACGCGCTGACGCCGGCGATGGCCGAGGAGCTCATCGCCACGTTCGACGAGGTGGACGCCAAGCCGGAGGTCGGTGCGCTGGTGATCCGGGCAGAGGGCAAGTCGTTCTGCGCCGGCGGAGACATCGCGACCCTGACCTCGGCCGGCAAGGACCCGGCGGCGCCCGAGGCGTACGAGGGCATGGGAAGGATCTACGACTCCTTTTACCGCCTGGGGCAGGTAAAGGTCCCGACGGTCGCCGCGGTGCGGGGCTCGGCGGTGGGCGCCGGCATGAACATGCTGCTGGCGGCCGACCTGCGCATTGTGGCGAAAGATGCCCGGCTGCTGTGCGGCTTCCTCAAGCGCGGAATGCACCCCGGCGGCGGGCACTTCGTGATTCTGTCGCGGCTGATCGGCCGCGAGGCGGCGGCGGCGATGGCACTGTTCGGCGAGGAGATCAATGGCGACAAGGCCGTCGAGCTCGGCCTGGCCTGGCGAGCCCCGGACGACCAGAACGTTGACGTTCAAGCCATCGAGCTGGCAGGCCGGGTGGCCTCCGACCCAGAGCTGGCGCGAGTAGCGGTCGGAAACTTTCGAAAGGAGGTCATCAATGGCGCCGTGGACTGGGACGTCGCCACGCAATACGAGCGTCCCGCCCAGATGTGGAGCATGCGTCGCTCAGCCAGGGACTGAACCCACGCCGTCTGAGTTGGGCCTCCCCACAGTGAACTTTGATCGAATCACAGCTATTCGCACGCCCGAGCAAGGCCCGACCCGACCGTCGAAACGCTCACGTTCGTCCTACTTCGCATTCACCCGTACGAATTCCGACTCGTCTAGGCCCGGTCGAGTCAGCATGCTCCCGAGGGAGACCGCAAGTCGGTAAGCTTGGTCTGCCCTCAGATCACCCATCCATCGCAGTAGCGCGCCACTCTGAGACGTAAAGAACCAGCCCTTTGGCCGCTCCTGCCATATGGCCTCGACGACGCCAACGTCAGAGGGCCCAAAAGATTCGAACTCGAGATCTAAGACCGACGGCTTAGCTTTAAGACGGATCGTGTCGTGCCCGCCGACATCATCAATCACGATGTCGAATCTTCCCTTCTGAGGCTCAGTCAGCGGAATCAGAGGAAACCTTGTGGCTTCGCTTAGTCTGACTGAATCGCACGGTGGCATCAGGCAGACCCAGTATGAGTAACCCGGGCTTGGCTGCGCGGGGCCGCTCGGCCGGCGCCGCCGCAAGAGGGTTCCTAGCCCGAGCGTCGGCGCCGGAAGCCCGGGACCATCGTGCGCCAGGCTCCTGGCTAGACAGCTCAGGACGCCGAAGGCATCGTCAGAAGCACGACCCTTGTCGAAAGGCAGGTCCGATTCTGCGAAGAATAGAGACGTTACCGTGGAATGATTCTTGAGTTTCTTCGACCCAGTCGGATTCAGAGCGATCTCTTTCTCTGAATCGCTCCCCGCGCCTTCCACAATGAACCGTATGGCCTCAGCCCGAGCCACAAGGTCGGAACTCGGCGTCCCTTTGGCCGCAGGCAGCATGCGCGTTCCCGATGAAGGGGGTATCAATTCCTCGGTCCTCTTGCGCACAGACGCCTCATGGACGGCGGCGTCCACGTGTGTCGCGGCGAGCAAAGCCGTTATTTCGTCACCCACGAGGGAAAGTGCATACTGCTCGGCTGCATAGGGACTCGTTAATGCACGATGACTGAGGAATGCGGCGTCCAGTTCCTCGCCGAACCGGACCAGGAGTCGGTTCGCGTGCCGGCGCACTGATGCAACGGCGCCGATCGCCAACCTTGGCAGAAGTCCTGTGGCCGCGAGCTTGACAAACTCTTCCACCAGAAACCTGGCAAGCAGACTCTCCGACAGGCCGCCGTCAACGCCGCCGTCTTCACGAGGCTTGGCTACGACTCTCACCATCAGATTTCGGCCCGCTAACACGCCTTCATCAAAATCTGCGACGAAAGGCAAGTCAACTGACGCAGAGGTCAGCGTCGAAAGGCCCTGCGCGACTTCCGAGAGGACGAAGTCGATGGCCGGCTCGCTTGTGTAAATGCATATGAGTCGCAGCCTGCCACCACTAGTCACGTCGTTCTGAACAATCTCCCGGATGAGCTGCAGGCTGGTTCTATCCCCGATGTCGGGCTTCGACGCCGCATGGACAAGCGGAGAAAGGAGCCAGTCAATCACAAGGATGTCCGTGCTCGCGGCAAGCTCTATCACCCGACGTCGATCCTCAGTTACGGACATCCTGGGGGCGAGAACCGCGCAGGCGATTCGCTCGTCGGCGAATGCGTCAACCAACTGGCGCGTTCGGAGCCGGCCACCCGCCTCACCGTCTGCCCCGCCAGCGCCACCTGTCTGGGCGGGCCCTGCATCCCCGTGATCACGCTCACCGATGAGAAGAGCATCTGGCGGCACGAGTGCGTAGTCGGCGGCGGAGTCTGCCTCCTCCTCTCGGTCGTCGGCGGTCAGCGCTTGGTCATCGACCACCAAGGCCGTCCTCAAGAACTCCCTTGGGTCAGCGGGATCGAATGCGGGTGAACTCATCTGGCAACCTCGATTGGACTGATGCGGAACTGGGCGCCGCGTCCCTTGATGGGCGCGTCCAACTCCAAGCTCCACCCCTCCCGTAATAGGAGGTCCCGTGCGATCGTTAGACCGAGGCCTCGCCCGCCCCGGCGTCGACTAAACCCGCGATCGAATATTGCCTCAACGTCGCGAGGGCGAACGCCAGGACCATTGTCGCGGATAAGCATGCTTGGGCCCTCGGCGTCGAGCGTGATCCGGCCTCCCTCTTCGCGCTCGAGAGCCACCCAGTGAATCGCGTTGTCGACGAGGTTGACAAACACTGGATAGAAGGTGCTCGGGAAGCCCGTGAGCGTAAACTTCGAGAATGTAGGAGTGGTGTGCAGCTCGATTCGATGCCGGGGCAACCTATCGGTAAATACGCCGGTCACAAACCGCGCGATTTCGTTTCCCGTTATGATAACCCGCCGTCGATACAAGCGACGTTGCAGCGGTGTGAATAGGCGCAAGTAGCCATCGAGATGCTGGAAGCCGGACTTGATGTCCTGCACCACGTCGCGCAACTGCGGATTCGCGCGAGCCCAAGGGTCTAGCTGTCGCAGTCCAAATCGCACGCTCTTGATCGTCGACTCAAATTCGTGACTTACCACTTGAACAGCCTGCCCAAGTTGCAGAAGCTCAAGATTCCGTTCCGCCTGTTGTTCCAGATCCTGTACGTAATCTCTGAGCATTTGGGTCGGGTCGGAGTCCCCCCCGGCTAACCGCAATAGAGACTCACGCAAAGATGCCAGGTGACTGCTGTGCACCGCCGCGGCCTCCGACAGTTCGCTAAGCAGCCGCTCTTCCTCTTCGGCGCTGGGGGGCCGCTCGGGCGCGATGCTGGCAAGAGCCGATGTGACTCGGTTCTGAACGTCACTGATGGCTGCCGACGCGGTCGATGTGACGGCCTCTACCGCCCGATCCGTCGCTTCCCTCAACTCCGCGGCCCGAACCTCAACCTGCATCTCGCGACTTTGGAGCGCGTCGCGGAGTCGCCTGCCACGGGAGAGGCTGAGTGTCTTGCGATCCAATGAGGGGTGGTTTCGTGCGAATTCGTCCATATGGGAGCGTATGGACACTGCAGCTTCGCGGAAGTCGAAGTCGTTGGCTTGCCTCCACAGACGTTGATACGCTTCCCAATCGCGTTCGTCGTCGGCTGATAACCCTACCGCAGGTCGCTCCAGAATGCCCGAGGCGCGAAGCAGGTCGAGCCTGCGGTAAGCGACGCGCTCGGCCTCAAGCGCTGTCTCACTCGTGGAGGCAATCGAAGGTCCTTGTCGAAGTCCAGGACAACTCGAGAGAGCTCTGACCGCACTTCGCCGGACTCGAGCCGGTTGAGGGCGTCCGCCAAGTTATCCAGAAACGCCTGGCGCTGCTGAATCTGGCGGCGCTCGTCATCTCGGCGAGCCGAAGCTCGTTCTTTGAGACTCGTACGACGCTGTAGCCAATCCTCTGACTTTTCGCCGCCCGCGACGAAGAAGTCTGCTGCAACATTGCCCAACAAGGACTTGAGGATATCTACAAAATCGCGATACGCGGCATTATCTCTGAATCCCTCACGTCCTGCCTTCTCCTGAAGCTCGGGGTTGGTCTCCGCGCTCACTTCGATTGCGCCGAACATTCGTCGATAGGAAAAGAATGCCCGGCTAGCTTTGAGGCTTCGACGCTGCTCTATCTCGAGGTAGTCGACGTCGCTGTTCCCATATGGCAGGACGCGGATGTCGTCGCGGTAGACATAGATTCCGCCAAGACGATTGAGCTTGTCGGTCATAAGCGTGAAGTCTTCGGCATTGACGGAGGAATCAGATAGGCTGCCCTGCAGGTAGCCAATAGTTAACCGAAATGGCCCGCAGCGGGACTTCCTTCCCCGGCCAGCAGTCCACGACTCGGTGTAAGGCTGACGGTCTCCTTGATATACGGAGACGCTGCCCGAGAACTGGCCCCGCTCATCAAAGCTTCCCTGAATCACGTGGTCGACGCGCGTGAAGTCTTCCGGGGACCAGAACTTCTCTGGGTCAATCAGGTCCTCTTCAGTGCCAGCGTCGTGGAGAATGAATTGTGGTTGCATGGCTGGTCGAGGGGAGTCGGGAAGCATTGTGTTGTTGAATCCCGACAGGAACCGTTGGAAGGGTGATACCTGCTTGTCGTCGCCCTCTCCCGGGCGGAGTGCTGCTGGCAAGTCCTCGTTAAGCGGGGAGAGGAGGAACGCCGTGCCGTGATTGTCTCCGCCGTACTTCGGTCCAGCCAGGCTTAGTAGCTGCCGCGGGTCGATACTGAAGGCGGTCAGCTCCTCGCGAATCCGCTGGGCGTACTCATCCGGAACTCTGTTGCCCAGCTCTCGCAAACAGGTTCGAACCTCATCACCGAGGCTCGTCAGGAGCTCAACGCTGACTTCTTCCGGTTCGGCGACGAGGCGCACTGGCACTACGACATCGTCCAGGGTGAGGCCCGGGATCTCGAATAGCGTCCACTGAACCAACGCGATCAGAAGTGGCTCTGCCGATGCCGCGGCGCGGTCGCGAGATCGGTGGGTGGTAGTCAGCGCTTTGGTAATCAGCACTAGCTGAGGAGCGATACTCGCTACGGCTAGGCGCCCGATGCCCTTCTCCCCCATTTGTGTCCGGGGAGGCGCCCCGGGGGGTCTCGCCAGCGGCGCGGCAGTGCTTCCACGTGCCTTACTGTCCGTGCCGATCGTGAGCCAGCGACTCTCGAAGTCGTGTGGGCTCATGCCGATGCCGTCGTCGCGCAAGAGAAGTAGGTCGTGCGTCGGGAAGTAGTCGGCTCGGACACGGGTTGCATACGCGTCGTAGGCGTTCTTGAAGAGTTCGGAGAGGGCCGTGGGAATGCCGGCGATCTGCTGTCGGCCCAGCATGTCGACAGCCCTCGCGCTTGTTAAGAACTTGGCCACGGCGGTATTCCTCTCGGGATCTGAGGTCCAAGCTTAGTCGGCTGCATCGTCGGCCCAGTGGTGACAACCGGCCCTTGCGGCATGAGGGAGAGGCGGCTATGTGGCGGCGTGCTAGGTGGCCGGCCGTCACCTCGTTGCGGACGTCTGGGAGTCAGGGCGGCATTTGCACCTGAGGGATTCGATGGTTCAACCTCAACACTGGGCCATGCGGCCCGAGGGCATGGGCCAGTGTTTATGGTCAGGTCTGCTAACTCAAACGGCCTGCAATGTGCGCAGCGAGACCGCTCGCTAGCTCAACCGGCACAGCGTTACCGATTTGTCGCGCGATGTTCAGCTTCGTGCCACACCACTGAAACTCGTCCGGAAAACCTTGGAGCCGTGCGGCTTCATGGTGCGTGATGGCGCGGTGGCGGTCGGGATGTAGGTAGCGCCCCTTCTCGGGCTTGAAAAACTCGGTCCGAATTGTCACCGAAGGGCGGTCCCAGTGCATGCGCCCCATCACGTCGAGGGAGCCCTTGTCGTGGCCCAGCCAGCAAGGCGCCTTCAGGCGGTCAGGCAGGTCCAGCCGGTTGCCACCCTCACGGATGTGCCCGAACCGCTCCAAGGACGTGTCCGTGTAGTACCGGGTGATGTGCAGGTCTGGGGATTTGAATACGCCAGGGATGACCTGACCGAAGTATTCCGTCGTAGCCGACGGCAGGTGACGGTCCTCGGGGTCGACGTCCTTCGCGAGTCCCTCGAGGGCTTCCCTGACGGTCCGCCACTGCTCCCTCGAAAGCACTTGCCTGGGCACCTCGATCTGAGGCAGGTCCCGGTGGGTTCCGATGACGATGAAGCGCCGTCGGAGCTGCGCGGACCCGAAGTCGGTCGCCCTGACGATGTTCGCATCGATTACGTAGTCCTCGAGCAGCCCGCCGGGCTGGGTCTCCCGGACTAGGGCGACAAACTGGTCGCTCGTCGCGAACCGATCGACGTTCTCTAGCAGGAACGCCTGCGGACGGACCTTGATGAGGGTCTGCATGTAAGAGCGCCAGAGCTCGTTGCGCGGATCGGACGCACTCCGCTTGCCTAGGTTGGAGAAGCCCTGGCAGGGAGGACCTCCAACGACGACGTCGGCCTTGGGGAGGTCACCAGTAACCCAGTCTTCGATCTCTCCCCAGTAGACGTGGTCTTCGCCGAAGTTGGCCGCATAGGTGGATGCCGCCGCGCGGTCGTGTTCGACGGCCGCTACCGGTGTGTATCGGCCCGTGGACGTGAAGCCCCACGTCAGCCCCCCGCAGCCGGCGAACAGGTCGATCATTCGGAGGCGCTGAGGCGCAATCGGCGTGGTGTGTGGGTCGCGGTCGGCTTCCTGCACCGAGTTGCACCTACCGTTCTTGCCGGCGTGCCCGTTCACAGTGGCACGCGGATCGTCCCGCCGACACTATCGATCAACGGTTCGAAGGCACGGTAAGCGCGCCCACCGACAACTCGCGTCATGGCGCCGCCGGGCACATTGGAACCGGGTGCTCGAGCGAGATCGCAGGGGACAAGGAGGACCAGTGGTTGACCGCCGGCCACCGGCGTCGAGTCCTGAAGTCGCGCTGCGCATGAGCCGGGCGCGGCGTCGGGACACCGCTCCCGAGGTCGCGGTTCGACGGGAGGCGCATCGTAGGGGGCTGCGCTATGTGGTGGATTCAGCGCTTCCCGGGTTGCCGCGGCGGCGCGCGGACATGGTGTTCACCCGCCAACGCATCGCTGTCTTCATCGACGGGTGCTTCTGGCACTCGTGCCCGGTACACGCCACCACGCCGGCGGCGAACCGGGAGTGGTGGGTGGCGAAGCTAGCGCGCAACGAGGCACGGGATCGCAACACGGACGAGCATCTGGAACGCCTCGGGTGGCGCGTCCTCCGCTTCTGGGAGCACGAGGACCCCATCGCCGTAGTCGACGTCATCGAGGGAGCCGTCCGGCGGGTCTAGCCACCTTCAGGCCAGAGCGTGACGCGGTCCCGTCGTCTCCAGCCGGTCCCCCAACAGCGTGGCCGACTGAGTCGCCGCGTCCTGCACCTGGCGACGCAGTTCGTCCTCGTCGAGCGCCTCGAACTCGATGACGGCCCCCGAGCGCGATAAGCGCTTGAGCACATCGATGAGAACCTCCCGTTCTGGCACTCTGCCGCGCTCGACCGTGGGCCAGATCTCCGCGAGCGTCCGGACGAGGGCGCGGCTGCCACCGATGGAGCGACGCCGTGCGAAGACCTGGTCGAAGGCGGCCTCGCCGAAGGTGTCCAGCAGTCGGTAGCGCTCGAACTGCTGGGGACGGGCCAATAGATGAGCGCGCCACCACAACCGGCCCCACACGTGGCGAGTGATGTCGGTCCCCAGGACGCGGTCGCCGGGAGGGCGCGGAAAACGCCAATACGAGACATCTGGGAGGAGGACGAGCGCCAGGAAGGCCCAGATGGGACGGACCGCGGCTTCGCCTGCAACGAGCCCGCACCGCTCGTGCAGCAGCTGCGCTATCTCGATGTCGAAGGTGACGCGGTCCTGGCGACGGCCCTCCTCGGGAAAGCCGGCTCGTTCGGCAGCCGCGACCACGGCATCACGCAGACCCTGGAGTTCATCGGTGGTGACGCGGCGGCCTCCCGTGGCAGCAAAGACGGCGGAGCGGTGCCGGAGAGCGTACTGCCCGCCGAGGTCCCTAATGGGGGCACGTTGGTACCCCTGATGGAGATCGCGCGCGGTGTCGCCCAGTAATCGGGGGTAGAGCACGCTCACGGCTCCGCCAACAAGTTCGAGGTGGCCTGAAGGCGGCTGCTGAACAAGGCCGGCGTCGTCTGGCGCTCGCGCCTCAACGCGTCCAACGAGAAGGCCGGAAAGGCATTGCGCACGACATTGAGGAGTAGAGCGCCAAGAGACCCCGCGGGATAGTCGACGTCGTCGGAGAGGTCCTCATGCACGAGCGCCTGCTCAACGAGGGCGCGGAGCACGTCGGTGCGCAGTGTTGACAGCACACGGCGATCCGCCTCGGCCGGGAAGGCAGCGGCTTCCAGCGCGCGCATGACGACTTCGTGACGCTCGTTGACGAGCAGGAGGATTGATCCC
>NZ_SPQM01000067.1 GCF_004570345.1 Blastococcus sp. CT_GayMR20
GCCGGAGACGCCGTTGCGGACCGCCGTCCGCAGGCCGCCCACGGCTGCGGCGACGACGGGCGTGCCGCAGGCCTGCGCCTCGAGGGCTACGAGGCCGAAGGACTCGTTGTGGCTGGGGACGACGGCGACGTCCGCGGCCCGGTAGTGCTCGGCGAGCCGCTCCGCACGCTGGGGCGGGAAGAAGGTGACGACGTCGGCGATGCCGAGCGACCCGGCCAGCTTCTGCAGCTGTTCGGGTGCGTCGAGGCCGGAGCCGCTGGGGGCGCCGACCACGTGGACGCGGAGCCGGGGGCGCAGCTCCGGGTCGTCGGTGAGCAGCTGGGCGGCGGCATGCAGCAGGACGTCCGGCGCCTTGAGGGGCTGGATGCGGCCCACGAAGAGGAGGACGAGGGCGTCCTCGGGCAGGCCGACGGCGCGCCGGGCGGCGGCGCGGTCGCCGGGGCAGAACCGGTCGAGGTCGACGCCGGGCGGGACCACGAGGGTGCGTGCCGGGTCGGCGCCGTAGAGGCGGACCAGCTGCCGGGCCTCCTCGTCGGTGTTGGCGATCAGCCGGTCGGCTTCGGCGACGACCTGTTCCTCGCCGATGACTCGGGCGCGGGGCTCGGGCCGGTCGCCGTCCGCCAGCGCCTCGTTCTTGACCTTGGCGAGGGTGTGCGCGGTGTGGATGAGCGGCACGCTCCACCGGTCGCGGGCCAGCCAGCCGACCTGGCCGGACAGCCAGTAGTGGGAGTGGACGACGTCGTAGTAGCCCGGCTCGTGCTGGGCCTCCTCGCGCAGGACGGCGGCGGTGAAGGCGCAGAGCTGGGCGGGGAGCTCCTCCTTGCCGAGGCCCTCGAACGGGCCGGCGCTGACGTGGCGGACGGTCACGCCCGGGCTCATCTCGACGACCGGCGGGAGGTCGCTGGAGGTGGCGCGGGTGAAGATGTCGACCTCGATGCCGCGGGCCGCGAGCCGGCGGGACGCCTCGACGATGTAGACGTTCATGCCGCCGGCATCGCCGGCGCCGGGCTGGTCGAGCGGACTCGTGTGCACGGAGAGCGTTGCCACCCGCCGGGGCGCGCCGGGGCGGAAGGAACGCCGAACGGGCACAGCACGTCCTTCCGCTCGGTGGCTCTCCGGTTCCAGGGGCCGGTCCGCCCCTGACGACACTTCAATCCTGCAACAACGTCAGGATGGGGTTCATGCCCGGTACCCAGCGCCCCCACTCCCCGTCTCCGCGCACGCTGCCCGGCGCGGGTCGCACCGCCGTCGTCACCGGCGCCTCGAGCGGCATCGGCGCAGCAACGGCCACCCGGCTGGCCGAGGAGGGGTTCGACGTCGTCCTCGGCGCCCGGCGGATGGACCGGCTGACCGCCCTGGCCGAGGAGATCGGGGCGCGGGCGCTGCCGCTCGACCTGACCGATGCGTCGTCGGTCGCCGCGTTCGCGGACTCGCTGGAACGGGTGGACGTGCTGGTCAACAACGCGGGTGGGGCGTACGACGCCCTTCCCGTCGCCGAGGCGGACGTGGCTTCGTGGGCGCGGACCTACGAGGTCAACGTGCTCGGGACCGTGCGGCTGACCAAGGCGCTGCTGCCGGCGCTGCGGGCCTCCGGGGCGGGCGACGTCGTGTTCGTCGGCTCGACCGCCGGGCTGATCAGCTACGAGGGCGGGGCGTCGTACACGGCGGCCAAGCACGGGGTGCACACGCTGGCGGAGACACTGCGGCTGGAGCTCAACGGCGAGCCCGTGCGGGTGGTCGTGGTCGCGCCCGGGATGGTGCGCACCGAGGAGTTCTCCCTGAACCGGCTGGGCTCCGCGGACGCGGCGGACGCGGTCTACCGGGGCGTACGCGAGCCGCTGGTCGCCGAGGACGTCGCCGACTGCATCGCCTGGTCGATCACCCGCCCGCACCACGTGAACATCGACATGTTGGTGGTCCGCCCGCTGGCCCAGGCGGCCCAGCACAAGGTCGCGCGGGAGAGCTAGGGCCGCACCGCGGTCGGCTCGGGGACGAGGGTGACCCCGAACTGCTCCCGCACCGCGCCGATGATCGTGTCGGCGAACGCGAGCAGTTCGGCGGCCGTCGCGCCGGGTTCCGTCGTGAGGGCGAGGCTGTGGCGGGACGACGTCCCGACGTTCCCCTGCCTCGTGCCGCGGCCGAAGCCCGCGGACTGGACCAGCCACGCCGCACTCAACTTGAGGTGACCCTCCCCGGCCGGCCAGGCCGGGCACCCGTCGACCGCCTGAGCCGCCGGGACGATCGGGTTCGTGAAGAAGGAGCCGGCGCTGCGGCTGTCGGGATCGGCGGGGTCGAGGACCATGCCCTTGCCCCGACGGAGGCCGATCACCACGTCGCGGACGTCGGCCAGCGGCGCTGTCTCGCCCAGCTCGACGCCGAGCGTGCGAGCGAGCTCGGCGTAGCCCACCGGGCGGGAGAGCTTCCCCGGGTGGAGCGCGAACGTGACGTCGAGGACGACGAACCGGTCGGGGTCGCGCTTGAGCCGGCTGTCGCGGTAGGCGAAGCCGCACTCGTCGGGGCTGAGGATCCGCTCGGACTTCTCCGTGCGGTCGTAGACGCGGACCGCGGTGATGGTCTGGGCGACCTCCTGGCCGTACGCCCCGACGTTCTGCACCGGTGTCGCGCCCGTCGAGCCCGGGATCCCGGACAGCGCCTCCATACCGGCGAGGTCGTTCTCGACCGTGAAGGCGACGAGCTCGTCCCAGTCGTGCCCCGCCTGGACGGTGAGGGCGTTCCCGCTGCGCACGATCCCGCGGGTGCGGACAGCGACGACATCGCCCGGCCAGCCGTCGTCCGGCGCGACCACGTTGGAGCCTCCGCCCAGCACCAGGAGCGGTCGTCCCGCCTCGTCGGCGTCACGAACGGCGGCGACGAGTTCGTCGGCGTCCGTGACCTCGAGGAGGCGGTCGATCGGACCGCCGACGGCGAGGGTGGTGAGGTCCGCCAGCCGGACGTCGCGTCGAACCTGCACGACTCCACGCTAACCGGGACTATCCTCCGGACCGGTGAGCGAGGCCCGGAGGGACCACAAGGCACGCGCCTCGCTGTCCGCCGCTCCTCAGCGCAAGGCGCCGCGTCTGGCCGCCGGCCGGGCCCGGGCCCTCGGCCTGCCGACCCGCGGCACGACGAACGCCAACCGGCTGCGGCGCGTCGACCACTGGCTGCTCGCGACCCAGGTGCCGCGGCTGCGCGACTGCCCCCGTCCCCTCGTCGTCGACCTCGGGTACGGCTCCTCGGCGGTGACCACCCTGGAACTGGTCGACCGGCTCGGGCCCGAGGTGGACCGGCTCGAGGTGGTCGGTCTGGAGATCGACCCGGCGCGGGTTGCCGCGGTGGAGGCCGACCGCGATCCGCCGCGGGTGGACTTTCGGCTGGGTGGCTTCGAGCTCGCCGGCCTGCAGCCGGTGCTGGTACGCGCGTTCAACGTGCTGCGCCAGTACGACGAGGACTCCGCTGCCCGGGCGTGGGACACGATGCGCGCTTCCCTCGGCGCCGGTGGAGTCATCGTCGAGGGCACCTGCGACGAGTGGGGACGACGGTCGGCCTGGGTGGCCCTGGATGCCGCGGGTCCGCTGACGTTGACGCTGTCCACGCGGGTGGCCGACATCGCGAAGCCCTCCGACCTCGCCGAGCGCCTGCCCAAGGCCCTGATCCACCACAACGTGCCGGGGCAGCCGATCCACGAGTTCCTGCGCGCGTTCGACGGCGCGTGGGCGGCGGCCGCCGGACTCTCCACGTTCGGGCCGCGGCAGCGGTGGGTGGCGGCGGTCGAGTCGCTGGGGGCACAGGGCTGGCCACTCGTCGGGTCGACGAGGCGATGGCGGCACGGTGAGATCACGGTGCGATGGTCGGCCGTGGCACCGTGACCCGGCTCGCCGGTGAAGTGCTGCGTCAGCGCTGCATCGAGGCCGTCGTCGAAGAAGGCGAGCTGTTCGGCATCGTCTCCCAGCAGCTCGCAGCCGGGCCCACCCCGGCCACCGGCGGTCTCGACGCGCGCGTGCCGTGGGTCCCCGACTGGGCCGCCCGCGACCTCGTCGGGCACCTCGGCACCGTCCACCGCTGGGCAACGACGATCCTGCGGGCCGGCCACACCCAGCGACCGGCACCCGATGCGACCCGGACTCCGCCGCACGACGGCCTGATCGACTGGTACGCCGAGGGCCTGACGGAGCTGATCTCCACCCTGCGCACCACGCCGCCGGACGCCCCCGCCTGGCACATGAGCCCGACGGCCGAGAAGACCGCCGCCTCGTGGGCCCGGCGCCAGGCCCACGAACTCGTCGTCCACCGCATGGACCTCGAGGTCGCCGCCGGCCTGCCGCACAGTCCCGTCGACGCCGACCTGGCCGAGGACGGCGTCGACGAGCTCCTCACCGTCGTCGTCCCCCGCTGGGCGCACACCGAACCGCTGAGCACCGCACGCGCCACCGCCGCGGTCACCGCCACCGACACCCGCCGCACCTGGTCCCTCTCGGTCGACCGCGGCGCCGTGACGGTGCGGTCGGAACGGTCGGGCACCGAGGACGCCCACCTCCAGGGAGAGGCCCTCCAGTTGCTCCTCCGCCTCTGGGGCCGTCCCGCTGACGTCACCGTCGACGGCGACCCTGCGGCGGAAGCCCTGTTGCGCGGACGATGAGGACACCACCCGGTCCGACCTCCGTCACCGGTGGCACGGCCGAACTGCTCGCCGACGCCGACCGCGACGGCTCATGGATGCTCCTCGTCAACGGCACCCCGCAGTCCCACGTCGACCTCGAGGACCCCACGCACCTGGAGTTCGAGTACGTCCGCCGGATGGGGCACGTCCTCGACCTCGCCGCCGATCCCGCTGCGCCCCTCGACGTCCTCCACCTCGGCGGAGGCGCGCTGACCCTGCCCCGCTACGTCGCGGTCACCCGTCCCGGGTCGAGGCAACGGGTCGTCGAGTTCGACCAGCTCCTCACCGACCTGGTCCGCGAGTACCTCCCGTTGCCCCGGAACGCCCGCGTCCGCGTGCGCGCCGATGACGCCCGCGCCGGACTCGAGGCGCACCGCCCCGGCAGCGCGGACGTGATCATCACCGACGTCTTCGCCGGTGCACGCACCCCCGGGCACCTCACCAGCGCCGAGTTCGTGGCGGGCGTGCACCGCGTGCTGCGACCACAGGGCGCCTACACCGCCAACGTGGCGGACGGGCCGCCGCTGACGTTCGCCCGGGCCCAGGTCGCCACCCTGCGCTCGGTCTTCCGGCACGTCTGCCTGCTCGCCGAGCCGGGCACGCTCCGCGGCCGCCGCTTCGGCAACCTCGTGGCCGTCGCGTCCGACGCCGAACTGCCGATCGACGGCCTGCTGCGCGCCTGCGCGAAGGACCCGATGCCCTCGCGTGTCGTCCACGGCGCCGACCTCGACCGCTTCGCGGGCACGGCGCGTCCGGTGCAGGACGCCGACGCCGTCGACTCACCGGAGCCACCCGCCGGAGTGTTCGGCCGCTGAGGCTCAGTCCTCGAGCGCAGCGAGGAAGGCGTCCAGTGCCCGGTCGTCGAACAGCACGAACCGGACCTCCTGCACGTGCTCGACCGACGCTGCGCGCACCCCGGCCACCGCCTGCCGCGCCGCGTCGTCCAGAGGCCACCCGTAGACCCCCGCCGAGATGGCCGGGAAGGCCACCGAGTGCGCCCCGAGCCCGTCCGCGGCCCGCAGGCGCTCGGTGTAGCAGGAGCGGAGCACGGCCGAGTGGTCCCGGGTTGCCGACCAGATCGGCCCGGCCGTGTGCACCACCCACCGCGCGGGCAGCCGCCCCGCCGTCGTCGCCACGGCCTGTCCGCGCGGCAGCCGCGCGCCGGGCAGCCGCGACGCGATGGCCCGGCACTCCGCGAGGATCTCCGGGCCCCCGGCGCGGTGGATGGCCCCGTCTACGCCACCTCCACCGAGCAAGCCCGGATTGGCGGCGTTCACGATCACGTCGGTGTCGGCCTGCGTGATGTCGCCGCGCACCGCCCGCAGGTCCATGTCACGACCGTAGGGTCACGGGCATGACAGGGTCTGCGAGATGACGTCGCCCGCTCCGTACCGCCTCCGTCGCGACTCGCGCAACAAGGTGATCGCGGGGGTCTGCGCCGGCATCGCCCGGCGCTACGGCCTCTCCACCAGCGGTCTGCGCCTGGCGTTCGTGCTGTCGTGCGTCCTGCCGGGGCCGCAGTTCATCGCCTACATCCTGCTGTGGGTGCTGATCCCGGCGGACTGAGGGCTCAGCTCACCAGCTGTTGCCGCGGCGCAGTCCGCGCACGGCCGGACGCACGTCGACCAGGTACACGATCGCGGCGATCACGGCGGGCAGCCCCAGGAAGCTCATCGGCGTGAACCAGTAGACGACCGCGGCCGACAGGCCGGTGATCGCCGCCCAGCCGGGCTTGGTGAGCTTGCCTGCGGCCACGTAACCGGCGGCAGGTCGGATGAGGGCATCGACGAAGGCCCACAGAGTCAGCGCCAGGGCACCGTAGTAGAGGGCGCTGTACACCCAGAAGTCGAACTGCCCCATGGCGCGAGCGTACCCGCCTCAGCCCACGGATCCGGGGAGAACGAGGGGCGAGCCCACCCGGAAGGGGCCAGGGGACGCGACAAGGCCCCGGAGCGCGAAAGCAGCTCCGGGGCCCTGGTCGTTGCGACGCCGGGACGTCAGTTCTTCTTGGCAGGCACCGCGGTCGGGTTGGCCGGCTTGGCGGTGCGGGCGCGGGTCACGCGCGCCGAGGCGGCCTTGGCCGGAGCCTTGCGGGCGGCCGGGCTGCTCTTCTTCGCGGGGGCCGGCTTGGCCGGGGCGGCGGCCTTGACGGTGGTCGACGTGGCCGGCTTCGGGGCCTCGACGACCTTCTCCGCGTTCGCCTTGGTGGTCTCGGCGGCGTCCTCGATCTTGTTCTCTGCCTTGGCCGCGACCTTGGTCGCCTTCGCAGCGGTCTTCTGCGCGATGGAGGTCACCTCGTTGGAGGCCTCGACGACGGCCTCGGCCGTGTCCTCGAGAACGTCCTCGAGGGTGTCCTCGACGGCGTCGACCGCCCGCTCGGCACGACGGACGACCTTGCGGAAAGCGGGCTGACGGCGCAGGTCCTCGACGACCTCGGCGCCACGCTCGGCCAGCGTCCCGACGGTGGCGACCGCCTGGGTGCGGGCGGTCTCGACCAGGCCGGCGACGGTGCTCTTCAGCGTCTCCGGACGGACGGCGACGGCGAGCTGCTGAGCCGTGGTGCGGGCGTTGCCGGCGGCCTCGGTGGCCCGGGTGCGGGCCTCCTTGACGGCCAGGTCGGCCTGGACCTGGGCCTCGCCCGGCAGGGCCAGCACCGAAGAAGCGGCCTTGGACCGGAACTGCCCGAGCGCGGTCCTGGCGCGCTCGACGGCCAGGTCACCGGCGCCGATGACGGCGAGGTTCAGGGTCTTGTAGGTGGAGACGGCGGTCTCGCCGTACTGCTTCACGGTCTGCGTGGTGGTCATGCTGACTCCTGGGAGGTCGGGGTGGTGGCTGCGGCGTGGGAAGAGGTCTGGGCTGCGGCCCGGTGCTCACGGACGTAGGTCTCGTAGAGCTCGAGCAGGACCGCCTTGTGGCGCTCGGACAGGGCGTCGTCCGACCGGATCGCCGCCACGGTGTCCGGGTTACCGGACCGCCGGTCGAGGATCCCCGCCTGCTCGTAGAGCGATTCGGCGGAGATCTTCAGGCCCCTGGCGATCGACGCGAGGATCTCCGCTGACGGCTTCCGGAGCCCCCGCTCCACCTGGGACAGGTACGGGTTGCTGACGCCGGCGGTGCGGGCCAGCTCGCGCAGCGACACCCGGGCAGCGCTGCGCTGCTCGCGGATGAAGTCGCCCACCTGGGAACTCACCGCCGCGACGCTGGGCGCCTCGGCGACCGACTCCGCCACGCTGCCGGCGACCCTGTCCACCTTCTCGCGGACCGTCGTCACCTGCTCACGGACGAACTCACTGGGCGTCTGCACGGGTACGACCGTAGTCGGGGGTGCTAGCAACTGCAAGCGGAGCTGCTAGCAGATCGGCGTGAAGCCGGTCACACGCGAAGGTGCAGGTCAGCCACGCAGGAGCGGAGCGGGACAGACCTCACCGACCACTCCTTCACCACCGGAGACAGGCGTCCGCAACCACGGAGCAAGCACGTCCTCGGGCATGCCGAGCCGCAGCAGGCCGGCGCACAGCGCCGGTGTGCGTCCCCGGTCACCGCCGTCATCCACCTTGAGCGCCACGGCACCGCGGCCCGGCAGCGCTGCGACGTGGACGCCGTCAGCGCCGCACTTGGCCAACAGCCCGGGCACCGCCGTCATGAGGCCGGTGTCCTCGTGGCCGGTACCGGCCACGAACCACGGGTGCGCACGCATCGCATCGGCCACCGACCGCTCCGGTGACCCCTCCTGTGCCTCCACCAGCGAGAGCACCCCGCGGGCCAGACCCGTCACCGACAGCGCGTGCTGCGGGGCGCCGCACCCGTCGACGACGACCGCCGTCACCGGCTCCTCCGCCGCCTCGGCCAGCCGCGCCTCGATCGCCTGCTGCAGCGGGTGGTCGCGCTCCAGGTAGCCGGACGTCGGCCAGCCGGCCGCGACGCAGGCCGACAGCATCGCCGCGTGCTTGCCCGAGCAGTTCATCGCCAGTCGTTCCGGCGCCCGGCCCGCGACGATCCATTCCGACTCCGTGCCGATGTGCTGCGGCAGGGCCGGCGGGCAACCGAGGTCGTCGGGGCCGAGCCCCACGGCCGTGAGCATCCCCGCGGCGACCTGCCGGTGGCGGTCCTCCCCGTTGTGCGAGCCGGCCCCGATCGCCAGTTCCTGCGCCGACCGCGGCGACCAGCCGGCCGCCAGCAGTGCCGTGGCCTGCACCGGCTTGTTCGACGACCGCGGCAGCACCGGCCGGTCGACGGCACCGGCCGCGAAGGTCACCGCACCGTCGGCATCCAGGACGACGAGCGATCCGCGGTGCGCCGACTCGAGGAAGCCCGAGCGCCAGACCTCGACGAGGACAGGGTTGTCGGGCCAGTCGCCGGTCAGTGCCGGCCCTCGTCGGCCAGCAGCTGGGCCACGTCGGCCTCGCCGTCGCGGTAGCGGCGGCCCAGCTCGGCGGCGAGACCGTCCATCACCTGCTGCACCCCGCGCCGACGCTCCGACAGGTTGAGCTCCGCCTCCGCCAGCGCCCGCGCGGCCTTCTCCAGCTTCGCGTCGCTGAGGTCGGAGATCGCCGACAGGTCGATCCCGCCGGTCAGGGAGTTCACCCAGGACTCGTACTCCTCGGGCGCGTGCGGTTGCACGGTCTGGTGGCGGCCCAGCCCGTGGGCGGGCCCCCGGCCCTTCTCCGAGAGGATCTCCGGCAGCAGGTCGACCAGCGACCGGCCGTCGTGCTCCGACCGGCGCTGCAGCTCGCGGCGGACGATGTCCAGCCGGCCCTGGAGGAGCCGCCGGGTGTAGGAGAGGTTGACCTCCTGCTGCTCGGCCTCACGACGGAGCAGGCGCACCTCGCTCATCGGCTGCGTCGTCGCGTTCTCGAGGAAGGCGGGCTCGAGGAGCGCGTCGACGGCGGCACCCCCGGCGGGAGCAGGCTTGGGGCTCACGATTACTCCTCGATTCCCAGGAAGCGGCGGGCGTCGTCGGTACTCATCGGCGGGCGCTGGGCGATGCGGGCGAGACCGGCCGCGCGCGCGACCAGCTGGGCGTTGTCGCGCACCGGCTCGCCGGGAGCGTAGGTCAGCGTGTCCTCCATGCCCACCCGCAGGTGACCGCCGGCCGACAGCGCGCCGAGCATCACCGGCAGCGACGTCCGTCCGACGCCGGTCGCGGCGAACGTGGCACCGGGCGGCAGGTGCGGCAGGCACGCGGCGAGCGCCTGCGTCGTCCCGGGCATGCCGCCCGGGACCCCCATGACGAAGTCGACGTGCACGTGCCCGCCGTGCGGCAGTCCGTACTTGTCCAGCAGCCGGGTCAGGGTGGCCAGCTGACCGAGGTCGAAGACCTCGTACTCCGGCACGATCCGCCGCTGCTGCATCTGCGTGTGCAGTTCGACGATCAGGTCCCAGGGGTTGGCGAAGACGTCCCGGCCGAAGTTCACCGTGCCGAGCGTCAGCGACGCCGCGTCCGGCTCCGCGTCGAGGACGGCGAGCCGCGCGTCGAAGGTGTCGGTCACCGCTCCACCGCTGGACAGCTGGACGACGAGATCGGTCGACTCCCGCACCGCGCCGACGACCTCGCGCACCCGGCCGAGGTCGAGCGTCGGCTTCGTGTCCTCGTCGCGCACGTGCAGGTGGATGACCGAGGCACCGATCGCCTGGCAGTCCTTCGCCGTCGCCGCGACCTCCTCCACCGTCACCGGCAGCGCGGGGACGTCGGCCTTCGCCGACTCGGCTCCCGTCGGCGCGACCGTGATGAGGGTGCTGGACGTCACCGGCCGATCGTCGCAGACCGGACCGCCCGCACCCGCTCCCGGGCTGCTGTGTCCACCGGCGGGGCCGCTCCGTCGCCGGGGTCGATCGAGGCCGTGGAGCCGGCGACCGCCAGGCCCGTACCCGGCTGGACGGACTGCTTCACCAGCGCGAGCGCGATGACGCCCAGCTCGTGGTGCCTGACGACGCTGCCCACGCGGCCGACCTCGCGTGTCCCGGCCAGCACCGGCGTACCGGGCTCGGCCAGCACCTCGCTGACGCCGTCCAGGTGCAGCAGCACCAGCCGCCGCGGCGGCCGGCCGAGGTTGTGCACCCGCGCCACGGTCTCCTGGCCGCGGTAGCAGCCCTTGTCCAGGTGGACGGCGGTGCGCAGCCACTCCAGCTCGTTGGGGATCGTCCGGTGGTCGCTGTCCACGCCCAGGCGCGGCCGGCGGGCCTCCACCCGCAGCGCCTCGTACGCCTGGATACCCGCCGGAGCCGCGCCCGCGGCCAGCAGGCGATCGGCCACCGCTGCGAGCCCGCTCCTCGGCACGACCAGGTCGACCACCGGAGCGCCGTCCCCGATCGTCGGCATGCGGCGGGCGAAGCCGCTGTCGAGGGCCCTGATCCCGTACGGAGCGACCGGCACCGGTAGCTGCGCCGCGGTCAGGACGTCGTCCGCCTTCGGGCCGACCAGGCTCAGCACGGCCCACTGATCGGTCACCAGCTCCGGCTCGACCCGGAGCATGAACCGCATCTTCTGCAGGAACGCCTCCAGCGCCGGTCCCGTCCCGGGCTCCACGTCCGCCCACGTCGTGCCGGTGAGGTCGGCCAGGACCAGGTGGTGCTCGACGTGCCCGTGGGGCGAGAGCACCAGCGCCTCGCTGCCCGTGCTGTCGGCGAGGCGGTCCAGGTGCTGGCTGGTCAGGTTGTGCAGCCAGGAGAGCCGGTCGGCGCCGGGGACGGCGAGGACGTCGCGGTCGCTGCGGTCGACCAGCCCCGCATCCTCGGCCAGCCGCCGCTGCTCGCGGAGCGGGTCGCCGTAGTGGACGGCGATGGAGCCGCCCTCGACGGCGACCGCGCCGGGCAGCGAGAGAAGGGGGGACGTCATGGGGAGTGCTCCGATCCGGCTCGTTCGCGGCACGCGCGGCACGTTCCGGAGAGCGCGACGTGACCCACGTCCACGGTGAAACCCAGTTCGGCCGCCAGACGTTCCGCCGCGCCGTCCAGGAGGTCCGGCGCGACCGAGGAGACCTCACCGCAGGCCTGGCAGACGACGTGCAGGTGCGGGTGCTCGGCCGAGTGGTAGACCGGCGCCCCCTTGCCCAGGTGGGTGTGCCAGACCAGCCCCAGCCGCTCGAGCAGCTCGAGGTTGCGGTAGACGGTCGAGGTGTCGGGAGGGGCGCCGCCCGGGCCGGCCTCGTCGCGCAGCCGCGCCCCGATCGCCTCGGGGGTGGCGTGCTCGAGGGAGCTGACCGCGGCGAGCACGCGTTCGCGTTGCGGGGTCAGGCGCAGGCCGCGCGCCCGCAGCCGCTCGGCCAGCGGCTGGGCCTGCGACGACACAGCACCGTGCTCGTCTCCCACGCATCGAGCGTAAACCTGGGCGTACGGCAGGCTGGGCCCGTGAGCGATCTGCGCAGGGTGGCGGTCTGGCGGGACGGCGCGGCGGTGGCCGCGTCCGCCGACGAACCGGTGGTGTCGGCCTTCGACCTCGGCCTCGGCCGGGGGGACGGCGTCTTCGAGTCCGTGGACGTCGTGGACGGCGGAACCCCGTGGCTCGCCGCCCACCTGGACCGGCTCGCCCGCTCGGCGGCGCTGCTGGAGCTCGCCGACCCGGGCGAGCGGGTCTGGCGCGCGCTCCTGGCCGCCGTGCTCACCGACTGGCCCTCCGGCGAGGAGGGCGTCTGCCGGATCTACCTCACCCGCGGGCTCAGTCCCGACGAGACCCCGACCGCGCTCGCCCTGCTCTCCCCCGTCCCCGCGGAGACCGTGCGGCAGCGGGTCGAGGGCATCTCCGTCGTCAGCCTCGGCCTCGGCGTCCCGGCCGACTTCCGGGCCGGCGCCCCGTGGCTGCTCGGCGGGGCGAAGACGCTCTCGTACGCGGTCAACATGGCGGCCCAGCGGCACGCCCACACGCTCGGTGCCGACGACGTCGTCTTCACCTCGCTCGAGGGGCGGCTGCTGGAGGGGCCCACCTCGACCGTGGTCTGGGCGAGCGGCGGAACGCTGCACACCCCGCCGGTGGAGACCGGCATCCTGCCCGGCACGACGATGGCCCGGCTGTTCGATCGTGCCGCGTCCGACGGGTGGCCCACGGCGGTCACCGTCGGAACGGTGGCCGACCTGCACGCCGCCGACGCCGTCTGGCTGCTGTCGGGCGTCCGGGGGGCGGCCACTGTGCACACCCTGGACGGCGTCGCGCGCGGTGACGACGGCCTCTCCGCGCGGGTACGGGACCTTCTCGCCCGCTAACGTGGGGCCCGGTGCGCCGGGAAGTCTGGTCGGCAACGTCCTCGTCGACCCCTGGAGCCGCCCCCGTGACCACGCAGCAGCCAGACGGCGTCGGCGGCGTGCAGGTCGGCCACCGTTCCGACGGTGACCGCCGTGGGCCACCCGTCGGACGCGGCACGATCGAACAGCCGGGCCATCGTCGTGCCGGGCAGGATGCCGGTCTCCACCGGCGGGGTGTGCAGCGTTCCGCCGCTCGCCCAGACCACGGTCGAGGTGGGCCCCTCCAGCAGCCGCCCCTCGAGCGAGGTGAAGACGACGTCGTCGGCACCGAGCGTGTGGGCGTGCCGCTGGGCCGCCATGTTGACCGCGTACGAGAGCGTCTTCGCCCCGCCGAGCAGCCACGGGGCGCCGGCCCGGAAGTCGGCCGGGACGCCGAGGCCGAGGCTGACGACGGAGATGCCCTCGACCCGCTGCCGCACGGTCTCCGCGGGGACGGGGGAGAGCAGGGCGAGCGCGGTCGGGGTCTCGTCGGGACTGAGCCCGCGGGTGAGGTAGATCCGGCAGACGCCCTCCTCGCCGGAGGGCCAGTCGGTGAGCACGGCGGCCAGGAGCGCGCGCCAGACCCGCTCGCCCGGGTCGGCGAGCTCCAGCAGCGCCGCCGAGCGGGCGAGCCGGTCCAGGTGGGCGGCGAGCCACGGGGTTCCGCCGTCCACGACGTCCACGGACTCGAAGACGCCGTCCCCCCGGCCGAGGCCGAGGTCGAAGGCCGACACCACCGGTTCGTCGGCGGACGCGGCCACCGCCGCGCCGTCCCGCCAGACCGCCACCCTGCGCAGATCGCTCACGGGCCCAGCCTGCCGTACGCCCAGGTTTACGCTCGATGCGTGGGAGACGAGCACGGTGCTGTGTCGTCGCAGGCCCAGCCGCTGGCCGAGCGGCTGCGGGCGCGCGGCCTGCGCCTGACCCCGCAACGCGAACGCGTGCTCGCCGCGGTCAGCTCCCTCGAGCACGCCACCCCCGAGGCGATCGGGGCGCGGCTGCGCGACGAGGCCGGCCCGGGCGGCGCCCCTCCCGACACCTCGACCGTCTACCGCAACCTCGAGCTGCTCGAGCGGCTGGGGCTGGTCTGGCACACCCACCTGGGCAAGGGGGCGCCGGTCTACCACTCGGCCGAGCACCCGCACCTGCACGTCGTCTGCCAGGCCTGCGGTGAGGTCTCCTCGGTCGCGCCGGACCTCCTGGACGGCGCGGCGGAACGTCTGGCGGCCGAACTGGGTTTCACCGTGGACGTGGGTCACGTCGCGCTCTCCGGAACGTGCCGCGCGTGCCGCGAACGAGCCGGATCGGAGCACTCCCCATGACGTCCCCCCTTCTCTCGCTGCCCGGCGCGGTCGCCGTCGAGGGCGGCTCCATCGCCGTCCACTACGGCGACCCGCTCCGCGAGCAGCGGCGGCTGGCCGAGGATGCGGGGCTGGTCGACCGCAGCGACCGCGACGTCCTCGCCGTCCCCGGCGCCGACCGGCTCTCCTGGCTGCACAACCTGACCAGCCAGCACCTGGACCGCCTCGCCGACAGCACGGGCAGCGAGGCGCTGGTGCTCTCGCCCCACGGGCACGTCGAGCACCACCTGGTCCTGGCCGACCTCACCGGCACGACGTGGGCGGACGTGGAGCCCGGGACGGGACCGGCGCTGGAGGCGTTCCTGCAGAAGATGCGGTTCATGCTCCGGGTCGAGCCGGAGCTGGTGACCGATCAGTGGGCCGTGCTGAGCCTGGTCGGCCCGAAGGCGGACGACGTCCTGACCGCGGCGCAGCTACCGGTGCCGGTCGCTCCGTACGGGATCAGGGCCCTCGACAGCGGCTTCGCCCGCCGCATGCCGACGATCGGGGACGGCGCTCCGGTGGTCGACCTGGTCGTGCCGAGGAGCGGGCTCGCAGCGGTGGCCGATCGCCTGCTGGCCGCGGGCGCGGCTCCGGCGGGTATCCAGGCGTACGAGGCGCTGCGGGTGGAGGCCCGCCGGCCGCGCCTGGGCGTGGACAGCGACCACCGGACGATCCCCAACGAGCTGGAGTGGCTGCGCACCGCCGTCCACCTGGACAAGGGCTGCTACCGCGGCCAGGAGACCGTGGCGCGGGTGCACAACCTCGGCCGGCCGCCGCGGCGGCTGGTGCTGCTGCACCTGGACGGCGTCAGCGAGGTGCTGGCCGAGCCCGGTACGCCGGTGCTGGCCGGGACACGCGAGGTCGGCCGCGTGGGCAGCGTCGTCAGGCACCACGAGCTGGGCGTCATCGCGCTCGCGCTGGTGAAGCAGTCCGTCCAGCCGGGTACGGGCCTGGCGGTCGCCGGCTCCACGGCCTCGATCGACCCCGGCGACGGAGCGGCCCCGCCGGTGGACACAGCAGCCCGGGAGCGGGTGCGGGCGGTCCGGTCTGCGACGATCGGCCGGTGACGTCCAGCACCCTCATCACGGTCGCGCCGACGGGAGCCGAGTCGGCGAAGGCCGACGTCCCCGCGCTGCCGGTGACGGTGGAGGAGGTCGCGGCGACGGCGAAGGACTGCCAGGCGATCGGTGCCTCGGTCATCCACCTGCACGTGCGCGACGAGGACACGAAGCCGACGCTCGACCTCGGCCGGGTGCGCGAGGTCGTCGGCGCGGTGCGGGAGTCGACCGATCTCGTCGTCCAGCTGTCCAGCGGTGGAGCGGTGACCGACACCTTCGACGCGCGGCTCGCCGTCCTCGACGCGGAGCCGGACGCGGCGTCGCTGACGCTCGGCACGGTGAACTTCGGCCGGGACGTCTTCGCCAACCCCTGGGACCTGATCGTCGAACTGCACACGCAGATGCAGCAGCGGCGGATCGTGCCGGAGTACGAGGTCTTCGACCTCGGTCAGCTGGCCACCCTGACCCGGCTGCTGGACAAGTACGGACTGCCGCACGGCGGGCACGTGCACGTCGACTTCGTCATGGGGGTCCCGGGCGGCATGCCCGGGACGACGCAGGCGCTCGCCGCGTGCCTGCCGCACCTGCCGCCCGGTGCCACGTTCGCCGCGACCGGCGTCGGACGGACGTCGCTGCCGGTGATGCTCGGCGCGCTGTCGGCCGGCGGTCACCTGCGGGTGGGCATGGAGGACACGCTGACCTACGCTCCCGGCGAGCCGGTGCGCGACAACGCCCAGCTGGTCGCGCGCGCGGCCGGTCTCGCCCGCATCGCCCAGCGCCCGCCGATGAGTACCGACGACGCCCGCCGCTTCCTGGGAATCGAGGAGTAATCGTGAGCCCCAAGCCTGCTCCCGCCGGGGGTGCCGCCGTCGACGCGCTCCTCGAGCCCGCCTTCCTCGAGAACGCGACGACGCAGCCGATGAGCGAGGTGCGCCTGCTCCGTCGTGAGGCCGAGCAGCAGGAGGTCAACCTCTCCTACACCCGGCGGCTCCTCCAGGGCCGGCTGGACATCGTCCGCCGCGAGCTGCAGCGCCGGTCGGAGCACGACGGCCGGTCGCTGGTCGACCTGCTGCCGGAGATCCTCTCGGAGAAGGGCCGGGGGCCCGCCCACGGGCTGGGCCGCCACCAGACCGTGCAACCGCACGCGCCCGAGGAGTACGAGTCCTGGGTGAACTCCCTGACCGGCGGGATCGACCTGTCGGCGATCTCCGACCTCAGCGACGCGAAGCTGGAGAAGGCCGCGCGGGCGCTGGCGGAGGCGGAGCTCAACCTGTCGGAGCGTCGGCGCGGGGTGCAGCAGGTGATGGACGGTCTCGCCGCCGAGCTGGGCCGCCGCTACCGCGACGGCGAGGCCGACGTGGCCCAGCTGCTGGCCGACGAGGGCCGGCACTGACCGGCGACTGGCCCGACAACCCTGTCCTCGTCGAGGTCTGGCGCTCGGGCTTCCTCGAGTCGGCGCACCGCGGATCGCTCGTCGTCCTGGATGCCGACGGTGCGGTGACCTTCGCGGCCGGTGCCGTCGACCGGCCGGTGCTGCCGCGGTCGTCGAACAAGCCGGTGCAGGCCACGGCACTGCTGGCGGCCGGCTGGTCGCCGCGGTCGGCGCAGGAACTGGCGATCGGGGCCGGCTCGCACAACGGGGAGGACCGCCACCGGCAGGTCGCCGCGGGGATGCTCACGGCCGTGGGGCTCGGCCCCGACGACCTCGGTTGCCCGCCGGCCCTGCCGCAGCACATCGGCACGGAGTCGGAATGGATCGTCGCGGGCCGGGCGCCGGAACGACTGGCGATGAACTGCTCGGGCAAGCACGCGGCGATGCTGTCGGCCTGCGTCGCGGCCGGCTGGCCGACGTCCGGCTACCTGGAGCGCGACCACCCGCTGCAGCAGGCGATCGAGGCGCGGCTGGCCGAGGCGGCGGAGGAGCCGGTGACGGCGGTCGTCGTCGACGGGTGCGGCGCCCCGCAGCACGCGCTGTCGGTGACGGGTCTGGCCCGCGGGGTGCTCTCGCTGGTGGAGGCACAGGAGGGGTCACCGGAGCGGTCGGTGGCCGATGCGATGCGTGCGCACCCGTGGTTCGTGGCCGGTACCGGCCACGAGGACACCGGCCTCATGACGGCGGTGCCCGGGCTGTTGGCCAAGTGCGGCGCTGACGGCGTCCACGTCGCAGCGCTGCCGGGCCGCGGTGCCGTGGCGCTCAAGGTGGATGACGGCGGTGACCGGGGACGCACACCGGCGCTGTGCGCCGGCCTGCTGCGGCTCGGCATGCCCGAGGACGTGCTTGCTCCGTGGTTGCGGACGCCTGTCTCCGGTGGTGAAGGAGTGGTCGGTGAGGTCTGTCCCGCTCCGCTCCTGCGTGGCTGACCTGCACCTTCGCGTGTGACCGGCTTCACGCCGATCTGCTAGCAGCTCCGCTTGCAGTTGCTAGCACCCCCGACTACGGTCGTACCCGTGCAGACGCCCAGTGAGTTCGTCCGTGAGCAGGTGACGACGGTCCGCGAGAAGGTGGACAGGGTCGCCGGCAGCGTGGCGGAGTCGGTCGCCGAGGCGCCCAGCGTCGCGGCGGTGAGTTCCCAGGTGGGCGACTTCATCCGCGAGCAGCGCAGCGCTGCCCGGGTGTCGCTGCGCGAGCTGGCCCGCACCGCCGGCGTCAGCAACCCGTACCTGTCCCAGGTGGAGCGGGGGCTCCGGAAGCCGTCAGCGGAGATCCTCGCGTCGATCGCCAGGGGCCTGAAGATCTCCGCCGAATCGCTCTACGAGCAGGCGGGGATCCTCGACCGGCGGTCCGGTAACCCGGACACCGTGGCGGCGATCCGGTCGGACGACGCCCTGTCCGAGCGCCACAAGGCGGTCCTGCTCGAGCTCTACGAGACCTACGTCCGTGAGCACCGGGCCGCAGCCCAGACCTCTTCCCACGCCGCAGCCACCACCCCGACCTCCCAGGAGTCAGCATGACCACCACGCAGACCGTGAAGCAGTACGGCGAGACCGCCGTCTCCACCTACAAGACCCTGAACCTCGCCGTCATCGGCGCCGGTGACCTGGCCGTCGAGCGCGCCAGGACCGCGCTCGGGCAGTTCCGGTCCAAGGCCGCTTCTTCGGTGCTGGCCCTGCCGGGCGAGGCCCAGGTCCAGGCCGACCTGGCCGTCAAGGAGGCCCGCACCCGGGCCACCGAGGCCGCCGGCAACGCCCGCACCACGGCTCAGCAGCTCGCCGTCGCCGTCCGTCCGGAGACGCTGAAGAGCACCGTCGCCGGCCTGGTCGAGACCGCCCGCACCCAGGCGGTCGCCACCGTCGGGACGCTGGCCGAGCGTGGCGCCGAGGTCGTCGAGGACCTGCGCCGTCAGCCCGCTTTCCGCAAGGTCGTCCGTCGTGCCGAGCGGGCGGTCGACGCCGTCGAGGACACCCTCGAGGACGTTCTCGAGGACACGGCCGAGGCCGTCGTCGAGGCCTCCAACGAGGTGACCTCCATCGCGCAGAAGACCGCTGCGAAGGCGACCAAGGTCGCGGCCAAGGCAGAGAACAAGATCGAGGACGCCGCCGAGACCACCAAGGCGAACGCGGAGAAGGTCGTCGAGGCCCCGAAGCCGGCCACGTCGACCACCGTCAAGGCCGCCGCCCCGGCCAAGCCGGCCCCCGCGAAGAAGAGCAGCCCGGCCGCCCGCAAGGCTCCGGCCAAGGCCGCCTCGGCGCGCGTGACCCGCGCCCGCACCGCCAAGCCGGCCAACCCGACCGCGGTGCCTGCCAAGAAGAACTGACGTCCCGGCGTCGCAACGACCAGGGCCCCGGAGCTGCTTTCGCGCTCCGGGGCCTTGTCGCGTCCCCTGGCCCCTTCCGGGTGGGCTCGCCCCTCGTTCTCCCCGGATCCGTGGGCTGAGGCGGGTACGCTCGCGCCATGGGGCAGTTCGACTTCTGGGTGTACAGCGCCCTCTACTACGGTGCCCTGGCGCTGACTCTGTGGGCCTTCGTCGATGCCCTCATCCGACCTGCCGCCGGTTACGTGGCCGCAGGCAAGCTCACCAAGCCCGGCTGGGCGGCGATCACCGGCCTGTCGGCCGCGGTCGTCTACTGGTTCACGCCGATGAGCTTCCTGGGGCTGCCCGCCGTGATCGCCGCGATCGTGTACCTGGTCGACGTGCGTCCGGCCGTGCGCGGACTGCGCCGCGGCAACAGCTGGTGAGCTGAGCCCTCAGTCCGCCGGGATCAGCACCCACAGCAGGATGTAGGCGATGAACTGCGGCCCCGGCAGGACGCACGACAGCACGAACGCCAGGCGCAGACCGCTGGTGGAGAGGCCGTAGCGCCGGGCGATGCCGGCGCAGACCCCCGCGATCACCTTGTTGCGCGAGTCGCGACGGAGGCGGTACGGAGCGGGCGACGTCATCTCGCAGACCCTGTCATGCCCGTGACCCTACGGTCGTGACATGGACCTGCGGGCGGTGCGCGGCGACATCACGCAGGCCGACACCGACGTGATCGTGAACGCCGCCAATCCGGGCTTGCTCGGTGGAGGTGGCGTAGACGGGGCCATCCACCGCGCCGGGGGCCCGGAGATCCTCGCGGAGTGCCGGGCCATCGCGTCGCGGCTGCCCGGCGCGCGGCTGCCGCGCGGACAGGCCGTGGCGACGACGGCGGGGCGGCTGCCCGCGCGGTGGGTGGTGCACACGGCCGGGCCGATCTGGTCGGCAACCCGGGACCACTCGGCCGTGCTCCGCTCCTGCTACACCGAGCGCCTGCGGGCCGCGGACGGGCTCGGGGCGCACTCGGTGGCCTTCCCGGCCATCTCGGCGGGGGTCTACGGGTGGCCTCTGGACGACGCGGCGCGGCAGGCGGTGGCCGGGGTGCGCGCAGCGTCGGTCGAGCACGTGCAGGAGGTCCGGTTCGTGCTGTTCGACGACCGGGCACTGGACGCCTTCCTCGCTGCGCTCGAGGACTGAGCCTCAGCGGCCGAACACTCCGGCGGGTGGCTCCGGTGAGTCGACGGCGTCGGCGTCCTGCACCGGACGCGCCGTGCCCGCGAAGCGGTCGAGGTCGGCGCCGTGGACGACACGCGAGGGCATCGGGTCCTTCGCGCAGGCGCGCAGCAGGCCGTCGATCGGCAGTTCGGCGTCGGACGCGACGGCCACGAGGTTGCCGAAGCGGCGGCCGCGGAGCGTGCCCGGCTCGGCGAGCAGGCAGACGTGCCGGAAGACCGAGCGCAGGGTGGCGACCTGGGCCCGGGCGAACGTCAGCGGCGGCCCGTCCGCCACGTTGGCGGTGTAGGCGCCCTGTGGTCGCAGCACGCGGTGCACGCCCGCCACGAACTCGGCGCTGGTGAGGTGCCCGGGGGTGCGTGCACCGGCGAAGACGTCGGTGATGATCACGTCCGCGCTGCCGGGGCGGTGCGCCTCGAGTCCGGCGCGGGCGTCATCGGCGCGCACGCGGACGCGGGCGTTCCGGGGCAACGGGAGGTACTCGCGGACCAGGTCGGTGAGGAGCTGGTCGAACTCGACGACCCGTTGCCTCGACCCGGGACGGGTGACCGCGACGTAGCGGGGCAGGGTCAGCGCGCCTCCGCCGAGGTGGAGGACGTCGAGGGGCGCAGCGGGATCGGCGGCGAGGTCGAGGACGTGCCCCATCCGGCGGACGTACTCGAACTCCAGGTGCGTGGGGTCCTCGAGGTCGACGTGGGACTGCGGGGTGCCGTTGACGAGGAGCATCCATGAGCCGTCGCGGTCGGCGTCGGCGAGCAGTTCGGCCGTGCCACCGGTGACGGAGGTCGGACCGGGTGGTGTCCTCATCGTCCGCGCAACAGGGCTTCCGCCGCAGGGTCGCCGTCGACGGTGACGTCAGCGGGACGGCCCCAGAGGCGGAGGAGCAACTGGAGGGCCTCTCCCTGGAGGTGGGCGTCCTCGGTGCCCGACCGTTCCGACCGCACCGTCACGGCGCCGCGGTCGACCGAGAGGGACCAGGTGCGGCGGGTGTCGGTGGCGGTGACCGCGGCGGTGGCGCGTGCGGTGCTCAGCGGTTCGGTGTGCGCCCAGCGGGGGACGACGACGGTGAGGAGCTCGTCGACGCCGTCCTCGGCCAGGTCGGCGTCGACGGGACTGTGCGGCAGGCCGGCGGCGACCTCGAGGTCCATGCGGTGGACGACGAGTTCGTGGGCCTGGCGCCGGGCCCACGAGGCGGCGGTCTTCTCGGCCGTCGGGCTCATGTGCCAGGCGGGGGCGTCCGGCGGCGTGGTGCGCAGGGTGGAGATCAGCTCCGTCAGGCCCTCGGCGTACCAGTCGATCAGGCCGTCGTGCGGCGGAGTCCGGGTCGCATCGGGTGCCGGTCGCTGGGTGTGGCCGGCCCGCAGGATCGTCGTTGCCCAGCGGTGGACGGTGCCGAGGTGCCCGACGAGGTCGCGGGCGGCCCAGTCGGGGACCCACGGCACGCGCGCGTCGAGACCGCCGGTGGCCGGGGTGGGCCCGGCTGCGAGCTGCTGGGAGACGATGCCGAACAGCTCGCCTTCTTCGACGACGGCCTCGATGCAGCGCTGACGCAGCACTTCACCGGCGAGCCGGGTCACGGTGCCACGGCCGACCATCGCACCGTGATCTCACCGTGCCGCCATCGCCTCGTCGACCCGACGAGTGGCCAGCCCTGTGCCCCCAGCGACTCGACCGCCGCCACCCACCGCTGCCGCGGCCCGAACGTGGAGAGTCCGGCGGCCGCCGCCCACGCGCCGTCGAACGCGCGCAGGAACTCGTGGATCGGCTGCCCCGGCACGTTGTGGTGGATCAGGGCCTTGGGCAGGCGCTCGGCGAGGTCGGAGGGCTTCGCGATGTCGGCCACCCGCGTGGACAGCGTCAACGTCAGCGGACCCGCGGCATCCAGGGCCACCCAGGCCGACCGTCGTCCCCACTCGTCGCAGGTGCCCTCGACGATGACTCCACCGGCGCCGAGGGAAGCGCGCATCGTGTCCCACGCCCGGGCAGCGGAGTCCTCGTCGTACTGGCGCAGCACGTTGAACGCGCGTACCAGCACCGGCTGCAGGCCGGCGAGCTCGAAGCCACCCAGCCGAAAGTCCACCCGCGGCGGATCGCGGTCGGCCTCCACCGCGGCAACCCGCGCCGGGTCGATCTCCAGACCGACCACCTCGAGCCGGTCCACCTCGGGCCCGAGCCGGTCGACCAGTTCCAGGGTGGTCACCGCCGAGGAGCCGTACCCGAGGTCGACGACGAGGGGACGGGGGCAGTCGCGCAGCCGCGGCACCTGGGTCGCGAGCAGCCAGTGGTCGACGCGCCGCAGCCGGTTGGCGTTCGTCGTGCCGCGGGTCGGCAGGCCGAGGGCCCGGGCCCGGCCGGCGGCCAGACGCGGCGCCTTGCGCTGAGGAGCGGCGGACAGCGAGGCGCGTGCCTTGTGGTCCCTCCGGGCCTCGCTCACCGGTCCGGAGGATAGTCCCGGTTAGCGTGGAGTCGTGCAGGTTCGACGCGACGTCCGGCTGGCGGACCTCACCACCCTCGCCGTCGGCGGTCCGATCGACCGCCTCCTCGAGGTCACGGACGCCGACGAACTCGTCGCCGCCGTTCGTGACGCCGACGAGGCGGGACGACCGCTCCTGGTGCTGGGCGGAGGCTCCAACGTGGTCGCGCCGGACGACGGCTGGCCGGGCGATGTCGTCGCTGTCCGCACCCGCGGGATCGTGCGCAGCGGGAACGCCCTCACCGTCCAGGCGGGGCACGACTGGGACGAGCTCGTCGCCTTCACGGTCGAGAACGACCTCGCCGGTATGGAGGCGCTGTCCGGGATCCCGGGCTCGACGGGCGCGACACCGGTGCAGAACGTCGGGGCGTACGGCCAGGAGGTCGCCCAGACCATCACCGCGGTCCGCGTCTACGACCGCACG
The DNA here is from genome assembly GCF_004570345.1 of Blastococcus sp. CT_GayMR20. The sequence continues at coordinate 23,140 of NZ_SPQM01000067.1, forward strand.
GAGAAGTCCGAGCGGATCCTCAGCCCCGACGAGTGCGGCTTCGCCTACCGCGACAGCCGGCTCAAGCGCGACCCCGACCGGTTCGTCGTCCTCGACGTCACGTTCGCGCTCCACCCGGGGAAGCTCTCCCGCCCGGTGGGCTACGCCGAGCTCGCTCGCACGCTCGGCGTCGAGCTGGGCGAGACAGCGCCGCTGGCCGACGTCCGCGACGTGGTGATCGGCCTCCGTCGGGGCAAGGGCATGGTCCTCGACCCCGCCGATCCCGACAGCCGCAGCGCCGGCTCCTTCTTCACGAACCCGATCGTCCCGGCGGCTCAGGCGGTCGACGGGTGCCCGGCCTGGCCGGCCGGGGAGGGTCACCTCAAGTTGAGTGCGGCGTGGCTGGTCCAGTCCGCGGGCTTCGGCCGCGGCACGAGGCAGGGGAACGTCGGGACGTCGTCCCGCCACAGCCTCGCCCTCACGACGGAACCCGGCGCGACGGCCGCCGAACTGCTCGCGTTCGCCGACACGATCATCGGCGCGGTGCGGGAGCAGTTCGGGGTCACCCTCGTCCCCGAGCCGACCGCGGTGCGGCCCTAGCTCTCCCGCGCGACCTTGTGCTGGGCCGCCTGGGCCAGCGGGCGGACCACCAACATGTCGATGTTCACGTGGTGCGGGCGGGTGATCGACCAGGCGATGCAGTCGGCGACGTCCTCGGCGACCAGCGGCTCGCGTACGCCCCGGTAGACCGCGTCCGCCGCGTCCGCGGAGCCCAGCCGGTTCAGGGAGAACTCCTCGGTGCGCACCATCCCGGGCGCGACCACGACCACCCGCACGGGCTCGCCGTTGAGCTCCAGCCGCAGTGTCTCCGCCAGCGTGTGCACCCCGTGCTTGGCCGCCGTGTACGACGCCCCGCCCTCGTAGCTGATCAGCCCGGCGGTCGAGCCGACGAACACGACGTCGCCCGCCCCGGAGGCCCGCAGCGCCGGCAGCAGCGCCTTGGTCAGCCGCACGGTCCCGAGCACGTTGACCTCGTAGGTCCGCGCCCACGAAGCCACGTCCGCCTCGGCGACGGGAAGGGCGTCGTACGCCCCACCCGCGTTGTTGACCAGCACGTCCACCCGTTCCAGCGAGTCCGCGAACGCGGCGACCGACGACGCATCGGTCAGGTCGAGCGGCAGCGCCCGCGCCCCGATCTCCTCGGCCAGGGCGGTCAGCCGGTCCATCCGCCGGGCGCCGAGGACGACGTCGAACCCCTCCTCGGCCAGCCGGGTGGCCGTTGCTGCGCCGATGCCGCTCGAGGCGCCGGTGACGACGGCGGTGCGACCCGCGCCGGGCAGCGTGCGCGGAGACGGGGAGTGGGGGCGCTGGGTACCGGGCATGAACCCCATCCTGACGTTGTTGCAGGATTGAAGTGTCGTCAGGGGCGGACCGGCCCCTGGAACCGGAGAGCCACCGAGCGGAAGGACGTGCTGTGCCCGTTCGGCGTTCCTTCCGCCCCGGCGCGCCCCGGCGGGTGGCAACGCTCTCCGTGCACACGAGTCCGCTCGACCAGCCCGGCGCCGGCGATGCCGGCGGCATGAACGTCTACATCGTCGAGGCGTCCCGCCGGCTCGCGGCCCGCGGCATCGAGGTCGACATCTTCACCCGCGCCACCTCCAGCGACCTCCCGCCGGTCGTCGAGATGAGCCCGGGCGTGACCGTCCGCCACGTCAGCGCCGGCCCGTTCGAGGGCCTCGGCAAGGAGGAGCTCCCCGCCCAGCTCTGCGCCTTCACCGCCGCCGTCCTGCGCGAGGAGGCCCAGCACGAGCCGGGCTACTACGACGTCGTCCACTCCCACTACTGGCTGTCCGGCCAGGTCGGCTGGCTGGCCCGCGACCGGTGGAGCGTGCCGCTCATCCACACCGCGCACACCCTCGCCAAGGTCAAGAACGAGGCGCTGGCGGACGGCGACCGGCCCGAGCCCCGCGCCCGAGTCATCGGCGAGGAACAGGTCGTCGCCGAAGCCGACCGGCTGATCGCCAACACCGACGAGGAGGCCCGGCAGCTGGTCCGCCTCTACGGCGCCGACCCGGCACGCACCCTCGTGGTCCCGCCCGGCGTCGACCTCGACCGGTTCTGCCCCGGCGACCGCGCCGCCGCCCGGCGCGCCGTCGGCCTGCCCGAGGACGCCCTCGTCCTCCTCTTCGTGGGCCGCATCCAGCCCCTCAAGGCGCCGGACGTCCTGCTGCATGCCGCCGCCCAGCTGCTCACCGACGACCCGGAGCTGCGCCCCCGGCTCCGCGTCCACGTGGTCGGCGCCCCCAGCGGCTCCGGCCTCGACGCACCCGAACAGCTGCAGAAGCTGGCCGGGTCGCTCGGCATCGCCGACGTCGTCACCTTCTTCCCGCCCCAGCGTGCGGAGCGGCTCGCCGAGCACTACCGGGCCGCGGACGTCGCCGTCGTCCCCAGCCACAACGAGTCCTTCGGCCTCGTAGCCCTCGAGGCGCAGGCCTGCGGCACGCCCGTCGTCGCCGCAGCCGTGGGCGGCCTGCGGACGGCGGTCCGCAACGGCGTCTCCGGC
>NZ_SPQM01000068.1 GCF_004570345.1 Blastococcus sp. CT_GayMR20
CCGGTTGCTGGTGTCCGCCGGCACCGACGCCGTGGTCGTGGACGACCTGCCGGAGGCGCTGGTGGCACTGAGCCCTTCCCCATAGCCGGGAACCGGGCCGATTCACGCCACGCGATCGCCGGGGCACGATCGGCCTCCCGGACCCTCAGCCCTGTGCGGCTGGACCACGAAGGACGCGTTGGGCGGCAGCGGCCAGGCCGATGGCCACCACGGCGGCGGCTGACGGCTTGGGCGACCATCGCAGCGCGCCGACGGCCCAGCCGACTGGCGCGTCGGGCTGCCGATCGGACTCGCGACGCGGTGCTGTCGTCGGCTCCGGCGATGTCTCGGCGAAGGCATCGAGCATTCCCGTGACGAAGGCGGCCATGTCCTGGGGCCCTCTGCTCGTGATGAGGTTCCCGTCCCGGACGAGCTCCTGATCGAGCCAGGTGGCACCCGCGTTCACCAGGTCGTCGCGGATCCCTGGCCAGGAGGTGAGGGTCCGTCCGTCCAGGACCCCCGCCGACGCGAGTACCCACGGTCCATGACAGAGGGTGGCGATCGGCTTCCCACTCGCGGCGAACGCGCGAACGAACTCCCGCGCCGGGGCGGACTGCCGGAGCAGGTCGGGATTGATGAACCCGCCGGGCAGCAGGAGGCCGTCGTAGTCGCCGGGATCGGCTTCGCCGACCGTCTTGTCCACGCGGACCCGGCTGGCCGGCATGTGCAGGTTCACCCCGCGGATCCGTCCGCGCCGCAGGGACACGACGTCCACCTTGGCGCCGGCCGCCTTCAGCGCTCGCAGCGGGACGATCAGCTCCACCTTCTCGAAGCCGTCGGCCGCCAGGGCGGCGATCGTGCGGCCCTTGAGCCGGCGTCTGGTGGGCATGTCGTCCCCCTGTCGCTCGATGGCGCAGAGATGGTCGGAACTCCCGTGCGGCGGGAACTCCGATCAGGGCGCCACTGAACTGCTCATACGTGGCTGGCTGCTCAGCGGTGTGCGGGGTACCCACACCCGACACCCGGACACGTGTCTGGCGACTCGGTCCGAACTGACCGCCGGCGATCATGGGCAGGACGTCGGTCACGCCCATTCCGCTCTGCTCCTCGTGGACGGCGTCCCGGTGACGGTTCCGAGCGCCCGGGCCACGCCAGTGCCCTGTTCCGCCGCTCACCGGCTACGAACACGTGCACTGAGGCGTGAGTCGCCAGGCTGCTGCTCCGGAGTTCGAGTCCTGGCGCCGCCAGCTGGCCGTCGCGGCCGCACTCCCGCGTCCTCACGCCGGCCGATGCGATCAGAGCGGGCCCGCGACGTGGGTCTCGCGCACGTCGACGGCGTGGGCGATGCTCAGGCGTCCACCGCACCGGTCGAGAAGGGGCCCGCATGCCGATCTTGGAGAGTTTCGCCGCTGCGCTGACAGGAGGGGGCGTCGACGTCGTAGACCTCACGGCGCCCCTGTCGGCGGACACGCCTGTCATCCAGCTTCCGCCGGAGTTCGCACAGACCGCCCGCTTCGAGCTCGAGGAGCTCAGCCGCTACGACGACCGTGGACCGGCCTGGTACTGGAACAACATCCGCACCGGCGAGCACACCGGCACGCATCTCGACGCGCCCAACCACTGGGTCACCGGCAAGGACGGCGGGGACGTCGCCTCGATCCCGGCGGCCCGGCTGATCGCGCCGGCCGTCGTCCTGGATTTCTCCGATCGCGTGGCCGCGGAGCCCGACTTCCTCCTCGAGGTGCAGCACGTCCGCGAGTGGGAGGAGGCCCACGGCCCTCTGCCGGCCGGCGGCTGGCTGCTGTACCGCACCGGCTGGGACGCCCGCTCGGACTCGCAGGAGCGCTTCCTGAACGCCGACGCGGACGGCCCGCACACGCCCGGGGTGTCGACGGACTGCGCCCGCTGGCTGGGGGAGGAGGCGCCGATCCTCGGCCTGGGCGTCGAGACCGTCGGGACCGACGCGGGCGCGGCACACTCCTTCGATCCGCCGTTCCCGTGCCACGCCGCACTCATGGGCAGCGGCAAGTACGGCCTGACCCAGCTGCAGAACCTGGCCCAGCTACCCCCGCGAGGCGCGGTCCTGGTGGTGGCGCCGCTGCCGATCGTCTCCGGCTCGGGCTCCCCGGCGCGGGTGCTGGCGCTCGTCGAGCGGTGAACGTCGCGACGGCGGTGGGGGAGGCCCTGGTGGGCTGCGGCATCGGCGCCGTGTTCGGGGTGGTGGGGTCGGGCAACTTCGAGGTCACCAACGCGATGATCGCCGCGGGTGCCCGGTACGTGGCCGCGCGACATGAGGGCGGCGCCGCGACGATGGCCGATGCCTACGCGCGGATGACCGGCGGTGTGGCGGGGCTGAGCGTCCACCAGGGGTGCGGGCTGACCAACGCGATGACCGGCATCACCGAGGCCGCGAAGAGCCGGACCCCCCTGGTCGTGGTCGCGGCCGAGGCGACCCGCCCCAGCTCCAACTTCCACGTCGACCAGCGGGCGCTGGCTGTGGCGGTGGGCGCGGTATCCATGCGGGTCACGTCGGCGGACCAGGCGGTGGAGCAGGCGGCCGCGGCAGTGGCCACCGCGGTGGCGGAGCGGCGGGTCGTCCTGCTGAACCTCCCGCTCGACGTGCAGACCCAGGAAGCCGGCCCGGTCGAGCCGGCCCCGATGCCGGCGGGTCCGCCGCGCGTGCAGGTGGAGGACGCGGACCTGGAGCGGCTCGCCGCGGCGCTCCGCACGGCCCAGCGGCCGGTGTTCGTGGCCGGGCGGGGCGCCCGCGGGCCCGGCTGCCGCGAGGCCCTGGAGCGGCTGGCTGACCGCAGCGGTGCACTGCTGGCGACATCCGCCGTGGCGAAGGGCCTGTTCACCGGCAGCCCGTGGGCGCTCGACGTGTCCGGCGGCTTCGCCACACCCCTGGCCGCCGAGCTGATCAGCGGTGCCGACCTGGTCATCGGCTGGGGCTGCTCGCTCAACATGTGGACGATGCGGCACGGCCGGTTGATCGCCGACGGCGCCGTCGTCGTCCAGGTCGACGTCGATCCCGACGCGCTCGGGTCGCAGCGGAGCCTGGCCTTCGGTGTGGTGGGGGACGTGCGCCAGGTGGCCGAGGCCGTGGCGGTGGCCCTGCCCGGTGCGGCGAGCGGGTACCGCTCCGACGAGGTGCGGCGGGCGATCGAGGAGCGGGGGCGCTGGCGGGACGCGCCCTTCACCGAGGTCACCGAAGCCGGGCGGATCGATCCGCGGACGCTCACGACGGCCCTCGATGACCTCCTCCCGGCCGAACGGATCGTGTCGGTCGACTCGGGCAACTTCATGGGCTACCCGAGCATGTTCCTGGGCGTGCCGGACGAGTTCGGGTTCTGCTTCACCCAGGCCTTCCAGTCCGTCGGGCTGGGCCTGGCGACCGCGATCGGCGCCGCGGTGGCACGGCCCGACCGGCTGCCGGTGGCGGCCCTGGGCGACGGCGGGACGCTCATGGGGGCCTCGGAGCTGGAGACCGTGGTCCGGCTCGGGCTGCCGATGGTCGTGGTCGTGTACGACGACGGGGCCTACGGCGCCGAGGTGCACCACTTCGGCCCGCACGGCGCGCCGCTGGACACCGTCCGGTTTCCGGAGACCGACTTCGCGGCAGTGGCTCGCGGCTTCGGGTTCGAGGCGGTCACCGTCCGCGGGCGGGAGGACCTGGGAGGGGTGGCCTCCTGGCTCGAGGGCCCTCGGACCGACCCCCTGCTGATCGATGCGAAGGTGCAGCGCTCGGAGCCGTCCTGGTGGCTCGAGGAGGCGTTCCGCGGCCACTGACAGGCCGGCCCGGTAGCGCATGGAGGGGCGGCAGCCGGCAGATTGCCGCTGATCCGGCCGTAGGCGCCGGGGACGAGCAGCAGCCGACGACCACCGGGGAGACGACATCCGGCGGCTGGTCCGTCTTTCGCGGCTCATCCCTGGGGTAGGGCTTCCTCCCATGCGCGCTCAAGAAGTCGCTCTGACGGGTCGATCTGAGAAGGAGGCAGTGGATCGACGAAGGAGACGGGCGGTGGATGGGACGGCCATGACCGGCATCGACTGGCGCCGCCGGTGGGCCGCGCGGCTGGGCGCCGTCGGCCTGGCCTCGGCGCTCTGCGTCGGCGGTGCGCCCTGCGCCGCATGGGCGGCGCCGTCCGACGAGCAGGTGGGTGCCGCGTCCGCGGCGGCCGATGCCGCTGCCGCGGAGGTGGGCCGGCTCCTCGAGCAGCTCGGGTCCGCACAGGCCGGCGTCGACGACGCGAACGCGCGCGTGGCCCGCGCCCAGGAACAGGCCGACGCCCGTCGGCGGGCGTACGAGCAGGCGCAGGCCGACGCGCAGCGCGCGGACGTCGCGGCGCAGGAGGCGCAGGCCGCCGTCGGCGATGCACGGGACGGCGTCGCTCAGTTCGCCCGCGACAGCTACATGGGCGGTTCGACGTCGCCGATCCTGGAGAGCCTGCTCACCGCCGATGGTCCCGCGCAGGTGATCGAGCGGATGGCTCTGCTGCATGCCGCGGGCGACCACCGGTCCGCCGTCCTCACGGCGGCGTCGGCAGCCCAGGGACGTGCCGCCGAGGCGCGGACCGCGGTCCGGGCGGCCGTCGCAGACGCCGAGCAGTCGCAGCAGGCGGCGCAGGACGCCCTGGCGTCCGCGGAGGCCGGCCGCGCTGCCGCGGCGCGGCAGGTCGCCGACCTGCAGGCGGCCCAGGGCGCCATGCAGAGCCGGCTCCAGGAAGCGCGGGCCACGCTCGTGGACCTGCAGCGTCAGCGGACCGCCGCCGAGCAGGCAGCGTCGCGGTCCCGGCCGCCGGCGCCACCCAGCGGGGGGTCTCCCTCCGGCGGCCCCGCGCCGGCGCCGGCGCCGACCGGCCGCGACTGGGACGCCGTCGCCATGTGCGAGTCCGGCGGCAACTGGAGCATCAACACCGGCAACGGCTACTACGGCGGCCTGCAGTTCAGCTCGTCGACCTGGCTGGGGTTCGGTGGGGGCGACTACGCGCCCCGGGCCGACCTCGCGACGAAGGCCGAGCAGATCGCCGTCGCGGAGAAGGTGCTCGCCGTCCAGGGCCGGGGTGCCTGGCCGACCTGCGGCCGGAATCTCTGAGCGCTGTCAGGTCAGGACGACGTCGGTCCAGGCGCCCGGGATCCAGGGGCGGCGGCTGTACTCGAGCCGGAGCGAACCGGGCGCGGCGCGCACGAGCTGGCCGAACACCGTGGCGTAGACGAGCCCGTCCTGCTCGTGCCGCACCGCGAGAGCCGACGGGTCGTCCGCCGGCCCCGACTCGTGCACCAGCGCCAGCCAGCCGTCCGGGAACGACGCCTCGGCGAATCGGGCGAGCCACCGGTCGGCCTTGCGGTCCTCCGGCCCACCCGAGGTGACGACGAGCGTGCCCTCGGGATGCTCGGCCGAGGTGAGCCGCTCGCCGTCGAACTGCCACGTGGTCAGCCGCTGCTCGGTGGCCAGGACGAGGCTGAAGGCGGCCATCCCCTCCAGCCGGATCTCCGCCGGCCAGTCGGCGCCGTGTGCCACACCGAGCAGGGGGAGCAGCCCACGACTCGGGGCACCCGCATCGCCCAGTCGCTTCTCGGGCCGGTTGAGCACCAGCGCGCTCACGCCGGTCGCGACGTCGGTCGCGCACCACGTGCCACCGGCGGCGCGGTCGCGCCCCGCGACGACAGCGGGGAACTCCGGCCACCACTGCCCCGGGTCGTCGAACTCGCGCGTCGTGAGCTCGTCGCGGAGCGCCAGGATCTCGGCCGGTCGCCCCTGGGACCACCGCACCGCCACCGTGCACACGCGCGAATCATGCCTGCACGCCCTGGTCCGGGAGCGGAGGTGGATCACCCGCGGACCACGCCCGGTGTGATGCGTGCCCTGCGACTAGGTTTCGGGGAACGACGGCGCGCAGGGGAGTGGCACATGGGCAGGTCGGTGCTGGTGACCGGCGGCAACCGGGGCATCGGCCTCGCGATCGCCCGCTCGTTCGCCGAACAGGGCGACTCCGTCGCGGTGACCCACCGCGGCAGCGGTGCTCCCGACGGCCTCTTCGGCGTGCAGTGCGACGTCACCGACTCCGAGGCCGTCGACCGCGCGTTCAGCGCCGTCGAGGAGCACCAGGGCCCAGTGGAGGTGCTCGTCAGCAACGCCGGCATCACCCGCGACGGGCTGCTGATGCGCATGAAGGACGACGACTTCACCGACGTCCTCGACGCCAACCTCACCGCCGCCTACCGGGTCGCCAAGCGCGCCACCGCGAAGATGGTCCGCGCCCGCTCCGGCCGGATGATCTTCGTGTCGTCCGTCGTCGGGCTCCTCGGCTCGGCGGGCCAGACGAACTACGCAGCCAGCAAGTCCGGCCTGGTGGGCCTGGCCCGCTCGATCGCCCGCGAGCTGGGCAGCCGCAACATCACCGCGAACGTCGTGGCGCCGGGCTTCGTCGAGACGGACATGACCGCGGAGCTGCCCGAGAAGCGGCAGCAGGAGATCCTGGGGCAGGTGCCGCTGGGCCGGTACGCCTCGACGGACGAGATCGCCGGCGTCGTGCGCTTCCTCGCGAGCGACGCCGCCGGCTACATCACCGGGGCGGTCGTCCCGGTCGACGGCGGACTGGGGATGGGGCATTGATGGGGATTCTCGACGGCAAGAAGGTCCTGGTCACCGGCGTGCTGACGGAGGCCTCGATCGCCTTCGCCACGGCCCGGCTCGCCCAGGAGCAGGGTGCCACCCTCGTCCTGTCCAACTTCGGGCGTGCGCTGTCACTGTGCCAGCGGATCGCGAAGCGGCTGCCGCAGGAGGCGGCCGTCGTCGAGCTCGACGTGACGGACACCGAGCACCTGTCGACGCTGGCCGACCGGCTGCGCCAGCAGGGCTTCGACACCCTCGACGGCGTCGTCCACTCCATCGGCTTCGCCCCCCAGGAGGCCATGGGCGAGGGATTCCCCGAGGTCGCGTGGGAGCACGCCGCCACGGCCTTCCAGGTGTCGGCATGGTCCTACGCCTCGCTCACCCAGGCCTGCCGGCCGCTGCTGGCGAACCCTTCCTCGGTCGTCGGGCTCACCTTCGACGCCTCCGTCGCCTGGCCGGTCTACGGCTGGATGGGCGCGGCGAAGGCGGCGCTGGAGTCGACGAGCCGCTACGTGGCCCGGGAGCTCGGCCGCGACGGCGTGCGGTCCAACATCGTCGCCGCCGGCCCGCTGCGCAGCATGGCGATGAAGTCCATCCCGGGCAGCGCCCAGTTCGAGGAGGCCTGGGAGGGCCGCGCGCCGCTCGGCTGGTCGGTCACCGACACCGAGCCGGCCGGCAAGGCAGTCGTCGCGCTGCTGTCGGACTGGTTCCCCGCCACCACCGGCGAGATCGTGCACGTCGACGGAGGCTTCCACGCCGTCGGCGTGTGAGCTGCATCCGCCCTCGCCCCCAGGAAGAAGAGCACCCGTGCCCCGCGCCACCGTCGACATCACGCCCGCAGGTCAACACCCCGACGAGGACCCGTCCCTCGCCGTCCGCAACAACGGCGGGGCCGACCCGTCGACCGAGCCGGCCCCACCGGGACGGCGGGAGGCGCTGCTGGTGCTCTCCTTCGGCGGGCCCGAGGGCCACGACGACGTGATGCCGTTCCTCGAGAACGTCACCCGCGGACGCGGCATCCCGCGGGAGCGGCTCGAGGAGGTCGCCGAGCACTACCACCACTTCGGCGGCGTCAGCCCGATCAACGACCAGAACAAGGCGCTGATCGGAGCCGTCGAGAAGGAGCTGGCCGCCGCGGGCGTCGACGTGGCCGTCTACTGGGGCAACCGCAACTGGGCTCCCTACGTCGAGGACACCTGGCGGCAGATGGCCGAGGACGGCATCGAGCACGTCTACGTCTTCCCGACCTCGGCCTACGCGTCCTTCTCCGGCTGCCGGCAGTACCACGAGGACATCGCCCGGGCGCGGGTCTCGTCCGGCGGGGGACCGACGGCGGAGAAGCTGCCGCACTACTACGACACCCCGGGGTTCGTGCAGGCCAACGCCGACGCCCTGGCGGAGGCGCTGGGATCGCTCCCGGTGCACCTGCGCGGCTCCGCGCGGCTCGTGGCGACGGCGCACAGCATCCCCGACTCCATGGCGGCCGTCGCCGGGCCGCAGGGGCACGCCTACGAGGCCGAGCTGATGGCCGCCGCCGAGCGCGTCGTGGCCGAGGCGGCGCCCGGCCGGGCGTTCGACCTCGTGTGGCAGAGCCGCAGCGGGCCGCCCTCGGTGCCGTGGCTGGAGCCCGACGTCAACGACCACCTCCGTGCGCTGTCGGCGAGCGGTGAGCAGGCCGTCGTCCTCTTCCCGGTCGGGTTCATCAGCGACCACCTCGAGGTGATCTGGGACCTCGACAACGAGGCACGGGAGACGGCCGAGGGGCTCGGGCTCGCCTTCGCGCGCGCAGCGACGGCGGGCACGCACCCGGCGTTCGTCGAGTCGATCCGGGTGCTCCTGGAGGAGCGCCGCGCCGGGGGACTGCCGCGCCTGGGCACCAACTGCCCCGCGTCCTGCTGCTTCGTCCGCCGGTCGAGCGCCCAGATGCCTTCCGCCGGCTGACGTCGCGGGGCGACCATGCGGCATGGCCGATCTCCCGGCGGTGGCCGTCCACCCGGGCAACCGGGACCAACTGCGCGCCTGGGACGGCGACGGCGGCGCGTACTGGGCCGCGCGCGCCGAGTACTTCGAGCGCGCGGTCGCCCGCTACACCGCACCGTTCTTCGCCGCCGCCGGCATCGGCCACCACGATCGCGTGCTGGACGTCGGGTGCGGCTCCGGTGGTACGACCCGTGAGGCCGCCCGGCGGGCGCCCGCGGGTGCAGCCGTCGGCGTGGACCTGTCCTCGGCGATGCTCGAGGTGGCCCGGCGCGCGGCGGAGCGGGAAGGACTGGGCAACGTCCGGTTCGTGCAGGCGGACGCACAGGTCCACCCGTTCCCGGCGGGCTCCTTCGACGTCGCCGTCAGCCGCACCGGTGCGATGTTCTTCGCCGACCCGGTGGCGGCGTTCACCAACATCGGGCGGGCGCTGGTCGGCGGCGGACGGCTGGTCCTGCTCGTCTGGCAGACACCGGCGGCGAACGAATGGTTCCGCGAGATCGCCGGGTCGCTCGCGCCGGGGCGGCCCTTGCCGACGCCGCCACCCGGGGTCCCGAGCCCGTTCTCGCTGGCCGATCCCGACCGGGTCCGGACCATCCTCGGGACGGCCGGCTTCGGCGAGATCGACGTGACGGGGGTGGCGGAGCCGGAGTGGTTCGGGCGGGACGTCGACGACGCCGTCTCGTTCATCCACGGCCTCGCCGGCTGGATGCTCGAGGGCCAGGACGACGACGCCCGGGCCCGGGCGCTGGCCGACCTGCGCCGTTCGGCCGAGCGGCACCTGACCGAGGACGGCGTCGAGTTCGGCTCGGCGGCGTGGCTGGTCACCGCCCGTCGGGCGGCGTGAGACGCGGCCGGCCTCAGGCCGGGGCGGACGCGCGCCAGACCGGAGCGATCTCGCGGTTGTAACGGCGGCCGAAGAGCTTCGCGAGCAGGCTCACGACCGGCGTCGGTACGGTCTTCCTGAGGAACGCCCGGTGCTCGTCGCTCATCCCGTCGGTGAGCCAGGCGAAGAACTGACCGGCCACGCCCGGTGGCTGCCGGCTGAGCTTCTTCTCGACCGCCTTCCACTCGGGGGTGTCGGTGTACCGGTGCAGCTGCGGCTCCAGCTCGGACTCCTCGTGCGCGAGGTGACCGTTGACGACCTCCTGGGTGCGGACGACGCTGGCGCGGGCGGCCGCGGCATCGGCGGCCGATCCGGTGCGGGCCACGGTCGCCATGGCGGTGTCGGTCTCGGCGAGCGCCTCGGCCATCGTGTGGTGCTCGGCCTCCATCGTGGACAGGAGGTCCGGGTCGACGCCGACCTTCGACAGCATCGGCCAGATGTAGGTGTCCTCGCCCTCGTGGTGGTGGGTCAGCTCCCGGCGGAGGTTGGCGAAGGCGCGCTGCAGGTCCTGGGCGCGGGCCCGGTCGCCGTCGGGCAGCCGGCCCAGCGCGGCCGACAGGCGGTCGAGGTCGCGGCGCACGGCCCCGTGGATCAACCGGTTCATCGTCATCGGCTCGGTCATGGCCGGGGACGCTAGCGAGAGTCGCCGTCGATGTGGCCGCTCAGCCGCGCGGGATCCAGTTGAAGGCGGCCGTGGTCGCCTCCCGGACCGCGTGTGCCAGCGGCCGCAGCGCGTCGTCGCGCGCGGCTGCCTGCGCGTGGTTCACCGCCGCGCCGGGGGCGTCGGCCGTCGCCAGGTCGAGGACGGCGGCCAGCCGCTGGGCTCGGCCGAGCACCGACAGCGCGAGCGAATCGTGGTCGGCGGGCAGGCCCGGTGCCGTCGCCTGGGACAGCCCCGTGAGCAGGGCGGGAACCTCCGGGTTCCAGCGGGCCACGTCGAGCCCGGCGAGCGTGCGCGCCGCGTCACTGACGGCGAGATCCAGCTCCCCGGACAGCCGGCGCAGCGAGCCCTCGACGGGCGGCGCGACCGGCCGGGCGCCGTCCACCGGGAACGCCGTCCACAGGACGGCCTCGGGCCCGGCGGCCTCCGGGACGAGGGCCAGCCGCTCGCCGACGGCGGCCTGGCCGGCCTCCACGGCCAGGGCAGCCAGCCCCGGCACCGACGGCAGCCCGCGGACGTCGCCCGGCACGGGCAGGACCAGGCGGAAGCGTTGTTCCCCGAGGCTGCGCAGGGCGGTGAGCGCCCAGCCGAGCGGGACGGCGTCCTCGGTACCGGGGAGCCCGGCGACCCGGTGGGCGGCGTCGCCGAGCAGCGCGTCGAGCGCCTCGTCGTAGGACGTGCGGCCGTTGAGCCAGGCCGTGGACCAGACCGCGAACCGGCCGGCAGGGAGATCGCGCACCTCCCGAGGCTACGACGGCACCCGACGGCGTTCCGATATCAGTTCGGCAGCGCAGAGCTGGTGGACGCTCTCAGAACCGGCGGGTTCTGCGACACTCCGCCCATGGCTGCGTGGTTGCTCTGGCTCATCGCCGCGGGCCTGTTCGCGGCGGGCGAGGTCGTCAGCCTCGATCTCGTCCTGCTCATGTTCGCCGGCGGCGCCCTCGGTGGGATGACCGTCGCCCTGCTCGGCGGCGCCACGGTGCTGCAGCTGATCGCGTTCATCGCGGTCTCCGGGCTCCTGCTGGCCCTCGTCCGTCCCATCGCCACGAAGCACCTCACGAACCGGACGCCGCTGCAGCTGGACGGCGTCGACACCCTGATCGGCCGCACCGCCCGGGTGACCCGCGACGTCGACGCCTCCGGGGGTCGGATCCGCATGGGCGCCGACGAGTGGACGGCGCGCAGCCAGCACAGCGGCGAGACGTTCGCCGTCGGCGCGACGGTCCGCATCCTGCAGGTCGACGGTGCAACCGCGGTGGTCGGCGACGCGTTGGAGTGATCGCAGGGTCGACCCTGTGGATCATGCGTGACCCGGCGGACCGGCCAGGGCAGGATCGGACCGGTACCGCCCCCACCGAAGGGAGCCCGCCGTGGAACCGGCAATCATCGCGCTGCTCGTCGTCGCCCTGGTGGTGATCGTCGTGCTGGCCAAGAGCGTGACGATCGTGCCCCAGGCCCAGGCGAAGGTGATCGAGCGGCTGGGTCGTTACAGCCGCACGCTGTCGCCCGGCCTGAACCTCCTGGTGCCCTTCGTCGACCGGGTGCGCGCGACCATCGACCTGCGCGAGCAGGTCATCTCCTTCCCGCCGCAGCCGGTCATCACGTCGGACAACCTGCAGGTCGGCATCGACACCGTCGTCTACTTCCAGGTGACCGACCCGCGGCTGGCCGTCTACGGCATCGCGAACTACATCACCGGCATGGAGCAGCTGACGACGACGACCCTCCGCAACGTGGTCGGTGGGCTCAACCTCGAGGGCGCACTGACCGGCCGCGACGGCATCAACAGCCAGCTGCGCGAGGTCCTCGACGGCACGACGGGCCCCTGGGGCCTGCGCGTCGCCCGGGTGGAGATCAAGGCCATCGACCCGCCGCCGTCTATCCGCGACTCCATGGAGAAGCAGATGCGCGCCGACCGCGACAAGCGGGCGATCATCCTCACCGCCGAGGGCGCCCGGCAGTCGGCGATCACCACCGCCGAGGGGCAGAAGGCTGCGGCGATCCTGTCCGCCGAGGGCAAGAAGCAGGCGGCCATCCTCGAGGCGGAGGCCGAGCGGCAGAGCCGCATCCTTCGCGCCGAGGGTGAGCGGGCCGCGCTGTTCCTCCAGGCCCAGGGCCAGGCGAAGTCGATCGAGACGGTCTTCCAGGCGATCCACGACGGCAAGCCCGACCAGGGCCTGCTGGCCTACCAGTACCTGCAGACGCTGCCGAAGATCGCGCAGGGCGACGCCAACAAGATGTGGATCGTCCCCAGCGAGTTCAGCAAGGCACTGGAGGGGCTGTCGAGGCTGGGCGGCGTCGAGGGCGACGGGAAGTCGTGGCTGGACGTCGAGCCGAACGGCAACGGCGCCGCCAAGGTCGACGGCATCGACACCACCGACTGGTTCCAGTCGCAGCTGCCGCCCGCGGCCGAGCAGCCGGAGGCCAAGATCGAGCTGTCGAGCATTGCCGATGCCCCGCCGCCGCCGACCCCGTCGCTCGCCCAGGCGAAGGAAGAGGCCCGCGAGGGCAGCACGGCCGCGTACCCGGGCCGGGAGCTCCCCCCGGGGCAGTGACAGGGACTTGCGTCGTCGTGCGAAAGCCGTCGGGCTTTCGCACGACGACGGTCAGTCCTTGAGCAGGCCTTCGCGGAGCTTGGCCAGGGTCTGGCTGAGCAGCCGCGACACGTGCATCTGCGAGATGCCGATGTCGGCAGCGATCTGCGACTGCGTCATGTTCCCGAAGAACCGCAGGATCAGGATGCGACGCTCGCGGGCGGGGATCGTGGCCAGCAGCGGCTGCAGCGACTCCCGGTACTCCACGCCCTCGAGCGCGGCGTCCTCCTCGCCCAGCGTGGCGGCGAGGGTGGGGGAGTCGTCCTCGCCCGAGAGCCGCTCGTCCAGCGAGCTGCTCCGGTAGGCGTTGGCGACCGCGAGGCCCTCCAGGACCTCTGCCCGGGGGATCTTGAGGTGCTCGGCCAGCTCGGAGGGGGTCGGCGCCCGGCCGTTCTTCTGCGCCAGCTCACCCACGGCCGCGTTCAGCGACAGGTGCAGCTCCTGCAGCCGGCGGGGGACGCGCACCGACCAGCCCTGGTCGCGGAAGTGCCGCTTGATCTCGCCGGTGATCGTCGGGACGGCGAAGGAGAGGAACTCCACGCCACGCGTCGGGTCGAACCGGTCGATGGCGGCGATCAGGCCGAGCGTGCCGACCTGCAGGAGGTCGTCGAAGGGCTCGCCGCGGTTGCTGAACCGACGGGCGAAGTGGCGGACCAGCGGCAGGTGCTCCTCGACGAGGATCTCCCGGAGCCGCTCCCGCCGCGGGTCACCCTTCTCCAGGGTTGCCAGCTCCGCGAACAGCGGTGCCGTGCGCTCGGCGCGGCGGCGGTTGTCCGAGACCGGGGGAGCGTCGGGCGTCACCTCGGCGACGTCCGCCGCCGGCTCGCCGGCCCGGTCGGCCGGCCGCGGGTCGGGGACGTCGGAGGGCTCCACCTCGGCCCCTGCCTCGCGGCCGCCGTTCTTCTCGGCCGACGCAGCCGGGAGCGCCTCGGACCGCTGATCCGGGAGCGGCACCTCCACGATGGGCGTCTCGTCCGTCGAGGGTGACCGGGTCACCGGGCCACCGAGAGGTTCTGGCCCGCACCGCTCCCGACCTCGGTCGGGTGCTGGCCCGGCAGGTACTTGTCCATCGCGATGAGGCCGACAGGGGTGTCGCTGCCGTCCCCCGCGGGCACGCCGGCCTGCGTGGACCGGCGGGCGTGCACGGCGTCGACGAGCGTCGCCAGGATCGCCCAGCCGAATCCGTCCTGGGGCACCTCCGTGCCCTCGGCGGTCGGGACCCACGCCTCGATGTGCAGGCCCGCGCGCGTCGTCTCGAAGATCACCGTGAGCGGCGCCTCACCCGCTGCGATCTGGCTGAGCGTCGCACAGGCCTCGTCGACGGCGAGCCGGAGGTCCTCGACCGCGTCGAGGTCGTAGTCCATCCGGATCGCGAGGTCACCGGCCATGGCCCGGACGGCGGGCAGCTGGGTCGCCGTGGTGGGCACCCGGAGTTCCAGGCGCTCGGGGCGCCGTCCGTCCTGGGCGAGGGGAACCCTCGAGTCGACCATCCGTGTGTGCTCCTTCGGTCCCGCACGCCCGGTCCTCGGGCGGCGGCGCGTTCTCGTGTCAGGTGCCCGCCCGGGGTTTCCAGCGGGAGCGGGACGAGTCCCGGCTGTGGCCAACCGCAGCGCTTTACCCGCCTCGGCGGGGCTGCCAAACGTAACGGTTGCCACCCACCACCGTAGGCGTCCACGCGGTTGCCGGTACCCGGTGGCTGGTATTGGCTGGCCTGAGATGAGTACCAGTCCCGGCAGTCTGCCACCCGCCCCTGGCACCGCCGGGGACGCGGGGACCGCTGCGCTGGTCGCGGCGATGGAGGGCGCGCCGGCGGCCATCTACTGCGTCGACGCCACCGCCGAGCCGGTCTGGGCGAACGAGCGGGCCCGCGCGCTGGGCTCCGGCCCGGAGGACATCCCGGTCGTCGACGGGCGTCCGGTCGCCGACGTGGTCGACGGCGTCCTGCGCACGGGACAGCCCCAGACGGTCTGCGGCCCACTGGGCCCCGACGGGCCCAGCGCGACCGTGATGGTGCGCCCGCTGCGCGTGGCCGGTGGCCGGGGGGCCCTGGTCATCCTGGAGTCCGACGACGCGGCCACCGACCACTCGCTGTGGCCGAGGCCGGCCGACGTCGTCGAGCAGGCCCAGCTGTCGTTGCTGCCGCCGTCCCTCCCGATGCTCCCCGACCTGCACCTCTCGGGCAGCTACCACCGGGCGACGTCCGCGCGTGCCGCCGGCGGAGACTGGTACGACGCGGTGTCGCTCGGCTCCGGGCGCGTGGCGCTCGTCGTCGGAGACGCCGTCGGTCACGGCGTGCCGGCCGCCGGGGCGATGAGCCGGCTGCGCGGGGCGATGCGGTCCTCGGCGCTGCGCGATCCGTCGCCGGCCGCCGTCCTCGCCGCGCTCGACGACTTCGCCGGGCAGATGGAGGACGTCGAGGGCGCGTCGGTCTTCTACGGGGTGCTCGACGCCGGCACCGGCGATCTCAGCTACGCCGCTGCCGGGCACCCGCCGCCGCTGGTGGTCGGCTCGGACGGCGGCGCCACGTTCCTGCCGCTCGACCCCCGACCGCCCCTGGGCAGCGACCCGGGCGCGGCCACCGTCGTGGCACGGCACGTGCTCGAGCAGGGCGCGACGCTCGTGCTGTTCAGCAACGGGGTCGTCGCCGGCACGCCCCCGGAGACCGACGACGCGATGCAGCGGCTCGCCGACGTGGCCCACGACGTGTTCGCGGCACCCGGGGCGCTCGACGCCGGGGGGCCGACGGACCTGGCGGCGTCGGTCGCCGAGGGGGTGCGCTCGCCGAAGGGCTGGCCCGACGACGTCGCCGTCCTCGTGGCGCACCGCCGGGCGGTGTCGGTCGAGCCCCTGCACCTGGACCTCGTCGCCACGCCGTCGGTGCTCCCGGGGATCCGCCGCCGGCTCGGCGCCTGGCTCACCGCGCTCGGCATGGGCGAGCAGGACCGGGTGGGGGTCATGGTCGCCGTGGGCGAGGCCTGTGCCAACGCCGCCGAGCACGCCTACCGCGGCACCGAGCCCGGCCCGATGTCCGTCACGGCGCGCGTCGACGTCGACGGCGTACTCACCGTGGTGGTGCGGGACCAGGGCGCCTGGCGGCCGCCGGACCGCGACCCGGGCGACCGTGGCCGGGGGCTGCTGATCATGCGGCAGCTCGTCGACGGCGTCGTCCTGGAGGAGGAGCCGCGGGGGACGACGGTGACCCTCAGCGTGCGCCTGCGGCGGACCCCTGACGTCGACCCCGACCATCCGGCGGTCACGGCCGGTGCGACGGTCACCGTCGACCGGGACGGCGCCCGGCCCGTCGTGCGCGTCAGCGGCGCGGTGGACGAGATCAGCGCCGAGCAGATGCGCATCCGGCTCCTGGAGGCCAGCCACGGAGGCACCGGCCGCGTGGAGCTGGACCTGGCGGCGGTCACCCTGTTCAGCAGCGCGGCGGTGCGGGTCGTGCTGGCCATCGCCCGCATCGCGCGCGACGAGGGCTGGCGGCTCGTCGTGCACGCCGCGGAGGGCCGGGTCACCCGGCACATCCTGGAGATCAGCGGCCTGGGGGGGCTGGTCGACCTGCGGTGACCCCGCCCGTCCGGGGATCGGCGCGCGGGGTCCCGTTTGGGGAACCGGTCCGGTGCACATCCTCCGAGCGTGAGACTTCGGCGCAGCGACGTGAACGGTCCCGGGTACCGGCGTCGCAGGGCCGGTCGGGGCTTCGCCTACTACGACACCGACGGTGCGCTGATCAAGGACGACGACCGGCTGGACCGCATCCGGGGTCTGGCCATCCCGCCGGCGTGGCGCGACGTCTGGATCTGCCCGTGGCCGAACGGCCACATCCAGGCCACCGGGTTCGACGTCGCGGGGCGTCGGCAGTACCGGTACCACGACCAGTGGCGGGCCCGACGGGACGCCGAGAAGCACGAGCGGGTGCTGCAGATCGCCCGCGAGCTGCCCGACGTCCGGGACGCCGTCAAGGCGGGTCTGCGCACCCGCGGTCTCAACCGGGACCGGGTGCTGGCCACCGCGATCCGGCTGCTCGACCTCGGCGCGTTCCGCATCGGCAGCGAGCAGTACGAGGAGGAGAACGGCACCTACGGGCTGGCCACCCTGAAGCGCTCGCACGTGTCGGTGCGCGGTGAGCGGACGTTCTACTCCTACACCGCCAAGGGCGGCATCGAGCGGGAGGTCGAGATCACCGACCGGCCCACGGCGACCGTCGTCCGGCAGCTGCTGGAGCGGCCGGACGACGCCGGTGAGGACCTGCTGGCCTACCAGACCGAGGACGGCGAGTGGCGCGACGTGACCAGCGCCGAGATCAACGCCTACCTCAAGGAGATCAGCGGCGCGGAGATCACCGCGAAGGACTTCCGCACGTGGACCGCCACGGTGCTGATGGCCGCCGCCCTGGCGGAGGTGCCGCCGCCGGCGTCGAGGACCGCGCGGAAGAAGGTGATCAGCGCCGCGTACAAGCAGGTCAGCGAACAGCTCGGGAACACGCCGGCGGTGTGCAAGGCCAGCTACGTCGACCCCCGGGTGGTCGACCGGTTCGAGAACGGGGAGACCGTGGCACACGTGCTCCGGGAGGCCGACGAGGCCCTGTCGTCAGGGGGGATGGCCGACCGCGACACCCAGAAGGTGCTGGAGCAGGCGGTCTGCCAGCTGCTGTCGGCCTAGTCGCCGAAGGCCCCGCCGGCGAACCGGTGGGGCCTTCGACTGCCGAGCTCAGCGGGCGGTGCTGTCCGCGATCGTGAAGAGGTCGATCAGGCCGGTCACCTCGAGCGGGCGGGTGACGGCGCGCGTGGTGGCGATCAGGCGCAGGTCCACCTCGCGGGCGCGGGAGGACTTCTGCGTCTCGACGAGTACCGCCAGGCCGGCGGAGCCGAGGAACTGAACGCCCGAGAGATCGATGACCAGCTCGCGCGGCTGCTGCTCGAGCTGGCTGTCGAGGGTCGAACGGAGGACCGGAGCGGTGAACGTGTCCACCTCGCCGACGACCGTCACCGTGACCGCGCCGTCCTCACCGGTGGAGGTCGAGAGCGTGATCACGTCGTCGAAGGGTGCCTCGGTGCCCTCGGTCGACACGTCGGGCTGCCCCTCGGCGGGCAGGTCGGAAGTGGTCACGGACAGTGGCTCCTCTCGGCGGCATTTCCCGTGCGGTGGTGACCGCCCGGACAATCTACCGCTGGGCGTTCCGGGGGCTCGTCGTCCCCGATTCCGCCGGTGATCGATCGTGTCGTGGACCGGACCCGTCGGGCCCGGTACCGGTACGGCTGCCTGCTGAACCGCCAACCAAACGTAGACAACCCATCGTGGACGCGCCAACCCACCCCCGGAGACGGTGGGTCGCCGTCGTCCCCGGGGGAGGTGGGCAGGTCAGCCGTCGGTGACGTGCATCGCGCGCTCCTCGGGACCCTGACCGCCGACCGACGGGTCGGCGGTGGCCTCGACGTCGTCGGCCGTGCGGTTGGTGCCCGAGTCGGTCTCGGGAGTGGTCGACGTGTCCTGCTCCAGCTGGAACGAGTGGTCCGGGTCCTCGGCGGGCCGCACGTCGACGGCGTCGTCCGGGATCTCACGGGCCAGCCGGCCGTCGAGGGACTCGCCCTCCGCCTGCTCGGCGGCGGTCGTGCCGAAGTCGTCGGCGGCGGTGGGTCGCTCGCCGGGAACCGGGGCGAACTGCGGGTCCTCGGCGCGCTCCTGGGTGGGGGAGTCGTCCTGCGAGACCTCGGGGATGCCCTCGTCCTCGGGGAAGATGTCGCGGGCGGTCTGGCCCTCGGGCTCCGTCATCGCTGTGCCTCCTTGTCGGGTGGTCCGCGCCGGACGCGAGTCGTGGCGGGACGCGCAGCCGGTCGGCGACCGGCGTCTGCTGACCGCCCTACCCGGGGGGTGGCGGGCCATGCGCGGGTGTGCGTCCTGCCACGACGTCGGAAAGGAGGGCGTGGCGGGCCGACGGCGGGGGTAGCGCGGCTCCATGTCGTTCGCACAGGAGGTCCAGCGCATCGGCGCACCGGTGCGCCGGTGGGCGCGCACCCAGAAGCGCGAGTACACCAACGGTGAGGAGCGACCGCTCGCCGGCGACCTCGGTGCGATGGGCGTCTACGTCGGCCTGGTGTCCGCCGCCGCCGCGGCGGTCCGCGCCTCGGGCCGCGAGCTGCCCGAGCGGATCCCGGTCGGCGACGCCCTCCTCCTGACCGTCGCCACCTTCCGGCTCGCCCGCCGGATCGCCAAGGACCCGGTCACCGCCCCGATCCGGGCCCCGTTCGTGCGCTTCGAGGGACAGTCCGGGCACGCGGAGGTGGCCGAGGAGGTCCGGGAGCACGGCGGCGTGAAGCACGCCGTCGGCGAGCTGCTCACCTGCCCGTTCTGCCTCGCCCAGTGGGTCGGCACGGGGTTCGTGTTCGGCTACATCAGCGCGCCCGCGGCGACCCGCCTGGCCGCCCTCACGATGACGATGATCGCCGGCTCGGACGTCCTGCAGTTCGTCTACGACGCGATCCAGAACGGGGGCCTCGCGCCCGAGGACCCGAAGCCCGACGACCAGAGCTGAGAGGTCCGCTCACGGAGCGTGCGCGTTCGGACGGCATGTCCTCCTACGGGGGGACGCCCGGGAGCCGCCGACCTGCCGCTCCGGCCCGCGCGCGCCTATCCTGCGATCTTGACCCTGCGTCACGGGAGCGGGTTCCCAGCTGGTGAGAGGTGGAGCGGCATGCGATCGATCTGGCGCGGGGCCGTGTCCTTCGGCCTCGTCAGCATCGGCGTGAAGCTGTACTCCGCCACCGAGGACAAGGACATCCGCTTCCACCAGGTCCACGCGATCGACGGCGGCCGGGTCAAGTACAAGCGGGTCTGCTCCATCGACGGCGAAGAGGTCGAGTACAGCGACATCGCCAAGGGCTACGAGCTGCCGGACGGCCAGGTCGTCATCCTCACCGACGAGGACTTCGACGACCTCCCGCTGAGCACCCGGCGCGAGATCGACGTCCTGCAGTTCGTCGACCAGGACGAGATCGACCCCATCCAGTTCGAGAAGACCTACTACCTCGAGCCCGACGGCCCCGCCACCCGCCCCTACGTGCTGCTGCGCGACGCCCTGGAGAACGCCGGGCAGGTCGCCATCACCAAGATCGCCATCCGGCAGCGGGAGTCGCTGGCCGTCCTGCGGGTGCGGGACGGCGTCCTCGTCCTGCACACCATGCGCTGGCCCGACGAGATCCGGACGCCGGACTTCGGCTTCCTCGACGAGGACATCACCGTCCGGCCGCAGGAGCTGAAGATGGCCGAGGCGCTGATCGCCTCGATGACCGGCGAGTTCGACCCCACCGAGTTCACCGACGACTATCGCCAGGCGATGACCGCGCTGCTCGAGGCCAAGCAGAGCGGCGGCGAGGTCGCCCAGCCGCCCGAGGTGGAGGACGCCGGCGGTGCCGTCGTCGACCTGATGAGCGCCCTGCGGCGCAGCGTCGAGCGCGCCCGCGGCGGTTCGGCCGACGACATCGCGGACGACGCCTCCGACGAGACGGACGAGGCCCCGGCTGCGGAGCAGAAGGCCCCGGCGAAGAAGACCCCGGCGAAGAAGGCCCCCGCCAAGAAGGCGGCGCCGGCGAAGAAGGCCCCCGCCGAGAAGCCGGCCGCGAAGAAGACGACGGCCGCCAAGAAGTCGACCACCGCGGACAAGCCGCCGGCCAAGCGCGCCCGCCGCAGCGCCTGACGTGCCGGCGCGCCCGCGCGGCGGGCGGGAGGACCCGCTCGCCGAGTACCGCGCCAAACGGGACCCAGCCCGCACCGCCGAGCCGGTCCCGGCGGCCGGTCGACCGCTTCCGGTGGGCGACGACGACACGTTCGTCGTGCAGGAGCACCACACGCCCCGTGGACGCACGGGCGAGCGGGTCCACTGGGACCTCCGCCTCGAGCGCGACGGCGTCCTGAAGAGCTGGGCCGTGCCGAAGGGGCCGCCGACGGCGC
Source organism: Blastococcus sp. CT_GayMR20 (assembly GCF_004570345.1). Next base: position 20,664 of record NZ_SPQM01000068.1, read on the forward strand.
CCGGTCCCAACCGACTCGCCGTCCCCACCGAGGACCACCCGCTGGAGTACGCCTCCTTCAGCGGCGAGATCGCCGCCGGCGAGTACGGCGGCGGGCACGTCACCATCTGGGACGCCGGCCGGTACGCCACGGAGAAGTGGGACGACCGGCACATCATCGTCACCTTCGACGGACGCCGGCTGGCCGGCCGCTACGCCCTCTTCCCGGTCGACGGCAAGGCCTGGAACATCCGCAAGCTCGACGCGACCGCGGCGCCCGCGGACACCCCTCCGGAGGTGCCGCTGCCCATGCTCGCCACCGCCGGCGAGCTGCCGCCGGCGGACGAGGACGCGCTGTGGGGCTACGAGTTCAAGTGGGACGGCGTCCGCGCGGTGGCTGCGGTGCACGGCGGCGTCCTCTCCCTGACCTCCCGGAAGGGCACCTCGATCACCGTGCGCTATCCGGAGGTGGCCACGCTGCCGGCCGCACTCAGCGGGCACGACGCGGTCGTCGACGGCGAGATCGTCGCGATGGACGAGCACGGCCGTCCGGACTTCGGCGCGCTGCAGAACCGGATGCACCGCACCGGCCCCGAGGTGCCGACCCTGGCCGCGGCGAAGCCGGTCACCTTCCTCGTCTTCGACCTGCTGGCCTGGGACGGCGAGGACCTCACCGCGCTGCCTTATGCCCAGCGCCGCCGGAGGCTGGACGGGCTGGAGCTGGCCGGGCACCGGTGGGTGGCCACGCCGTGGTTCGAGGGCGGGGGCGCCGGCGTGCACGCGGCCAGCCTCGAGAACGGGCTCGAGGGCGTCCTCGCCAAGCGGCTCGCCTCGCCCTACCGCCCCGGGGTGCGCAGCCCGGACTGGCGCAAGGTCAAGAACTTCCGCACGCAGTCGGTCGTCGTCGGCGGCTGGCGGCCGGGGCAGGGCCGCCGTGCCGGGGGAGTGGGCTCGCTGCTGTTCGGCGTCCCCGACGACCAGGGGCGGCTGATCTACGCCGGGCACGTGGGCACCGGCTTCACCGACCAGGACCTCAAGGACCTGAAGCGGATGTTCACCGCGCGGAGGACGTCGCCCTTCGAGGGCACCCTGCCGCGCGACGTCACCCGCGACGCGCACTGGATCGAGCCCGACCTGGTCGGCGAGGTCGCCTACGCGGTGTGGACGGCGGACGGCCGGCTGCGGCACCCCTCGTGGAAGGGCGTGCGCGACGACCTGGAGCCCGACGACGTCGTGGTGGAGCCGTGAGCGGTCAGGGGCGTGAGCATCGCAGCGAGGAACGAGCGAGGAGCGGAGCGCGCCGCGGGAGCGAACAGGTGACACCGTGAGCCCCGCCAAGCAGCGGGTCGAGATCGACGGGCGGACGCTGAACGTCTCGAACCTCGAGAAGGTGCTCTTCCCGGAGGTCCCCTTCACCAAGGCGCAGGTCATCGACTACTACGTCCGCGTCGCCCCGGTCCTGCTCCCGCATCTCGCCGGCCGCCCGGTGACGTTCACCCGCTGGCCCGACGGCATCGAGGGCCAGACCTTCTTCGAGAAGAACAGCGCGCGGCACGCCCCCGAGTGGGTCCGCCGCGTGACCATCCCCAGCCCCGGCAGCTCGACCGGCCGGGAGACCCTCGACATGGTCATCCTCGAGTCGGTCGCCGACCTGGCGTGGGCGGCCAACCTCGCCGCGCTGGAGCTGCACGTGCCGCAGTGGCAGGTCGACGAGGACGGCGTCCCGCAGCTGCCCGACCTGCTCGTCCTCGATCTCGACCCGGGGCCGGAGACCGGACTGCCGGAGTGCTGCGCCGTGGCGGAGCGGCTGGGTGAGCGGCTGGAGGCCGACGGCCTCGACCCGGTGGTGAAGACCTCCGGGTCGAAGGGGATGCAGGTCTACGCGCCGATCGAGACGCCGACCGATCGCGAGCACCCGAGCAGGTACGCGAAGGCGCTGGCGCAGGAGCTCTCCGCCGAGACGCCGGACGACGTGGTGTGGCGCATGGAGAAGGTACTGCGGCCGGGCAAGGTGCTCATCGACTGGAGCCAGAACAACCCGGCCAAGACGACGGTGGCGCCGTACTCGCTGCGCGCCCGGGCCGCCGCCACGGTGTCCACGCCGATCGGCTGGGACGAGGTCGACGCGGTGCGCGAGGGCGGCGACCCGGCGATGCTGCGCTTCGGGACGGACGACGTCCTGGCGCGGGTGGAGGAGTACGGCGACCTGTTCGACGTGGCCAATGCCCGCCGGGCGGCGCTGCCCGAGGCCTGAATCCGCTCGCTCAGTCCCGGGCGCCGGCGGTGAGCAGCGACACCCCGCCCTAGATTTGACTCGTTCAAAACAACGGGGTTGAGTGGGGCCCGATGGAGACGACGTGGGCGCACCAGCTGCGGGCCGCAGGCCTGCGCGTCACGCGACCCCGTCTCTCCGTGCTGAGCGTGCTCGCCGAGCACCCGCACGCCGCCGCCGACACGATCGTGACCAGCGCCCGCGCGCTGCACCCGTCGCTGTCGCCGCAGGCCGTCTACGGCGTGCTCCGGGCGCTCGTCGCCGGTGGCGTCGCCCGCCGGATCGAGCCCGCGGGTGCCCCCGCGCTGTTCGAGCTGCGCGTGGGTGACAACCACCACCACCTGGTCTGCCGCTCGTGCGGCGCGGTCGCCGATGTCGACTGCGCCGTCGGGGCGGCCCCTTGTCTGAGCCCCTCGGACGCGGCCGGCTTCGTCGTCGACGAGGCCGAGGTCGTGTTCTGGGGGCTCTGCTCGAACTGCCAGGACCATCAGCAGGAAATCCGAGGAGGAGCTACCGCATGACCGACGTCGCATCGCAGGGCCCGGCGGCCAGTGAGGCCGACCGCGCCGTCCTGACCAACCGTCAGGGCCACCCGGTCTACGACAACCAGAACCAGCGGACGGTGGGCGCCCGTGGCCCGGCGACCCTGGAGAACTACCAGTTCCTCGAGAAGATCAGCCACTTCGACCGCGAGCGGATCCCGGAGCGGGTCGTCCACGCCCGCGGCGTCACCGCCTTCGGGATCTTCGAGGCCGACGGCACGGTCGGCGACGAGCCGATCGCGACGTACACCCGCGCCAAGCTCTTCCAGGAGAAGGGCAAGCAGACCGAGCTCGCCGTCCGCTTCTCCACGGTGGCGGGCGGCCGCGACTCGTCGGAGATGGCCCGCGACCCGCGCGGCTTCGCCGTGAAGATGTACACCGAGGACGGCAACTGGGATCTCGTCGGCAACAACCTGGGTGTCTTCTTCATCCGCGACGCGATCAAGTTCCCCGACTTCATCCACTCGCAGAAGCCGGACCCGGTCACCTTCGAGGCCAACGTCGCCGAGCGCGCGTTCGACTTCTTCAGCCAGACCCCCGAGGCCATGCACATGATCTCGCTGGTCTTCAGCCCCCGCGGACTGCCGGCGTCCTACCGGCACATGCAGGGCTTCGGGGTGAACACCTACAAATGGGTCAACGCCCAGGGCGAGACGCAGCTGGTCAAGTACCACTGGCTGCCGAAGCAGGGCGTGAAGTCCTTCACCGCCGCCGACGGCGCTGCCATCCAGGCCGGCACCCTCGGCTTCCACACCAAGGACCTCTACGACGCCATCGAGCGCGGCGACTTCCCCCAGTGGGACCTGCACGTCCAGCTGATGAGCGACGACGAGCACCCCGAGCTGGACTTCGACCCGCTCGACGACACCAAGGTGTGGCCGGAGGAGCTCTTCCCGCTCCGCAAGGTCGGCACGATGACCCTCAACCGGATGCCGGAGAACTTCTTCACCGAGAACGAGCAGATCGCCTTCGGCACCGGCGTCCTCGTCGACGGACTGGACTTCTCCGACGACAAGATGCTGGTCGGCCGGACGTTCTCCTACTCCGACACCCAGCGCTACCGGGTGGGCCCGAACTACCTGCAGCTGCCGGTGAACCAGGCCCGGAACGCGAAGGTCTACACCAACCAGCGCGACGGGCAGATGGCCTACGGCGTCGACATCGCCCCCGGCCAGAACCCGCACGTCAACTACGAGCCGTCGATCACCGGCGGCCTGCGTGAGGCCACCTACCCCACGCACGACGAGCAGGGGCCGGTCATCACCGGCCGCCTGACCCGCAAGCGGATCCCGCGCACCAACGACTACAAGCAGGCCGGCGAGCGCTACCTGCTGTCGGAGCAGTGGGAGCGCGACGACCTGGTGACCAACCTCGTCGGCGCCCTCCAGCAGTGCCGCCGCGAGATCCAGGAGCGGATGGTCTGGCACTTCTTCATGTGCGAGGACGAGTGGGGTCAGCGCGTCGGCGACGCGCTCGGCATCAGCGCGGACGACGTCCGCGGCCTGCCCCCGCTGCAGACGCAGACCCTCACCGAGGAGGAGCAGCAGCGTGCCGCCAACCTCGGCAAGAACGGTCCGCGCGACGTCACCGGCCTGACCATGACGCACTGCGTGCCCAACGAGCACGTGGTCGTCGGCTGACACACCGCACCACCCAGCAGCGGGCCG
>NZ_SPQM01000338.1 GCF_004570345.1 Blastococcus sp. CT_GayMR20
CAGGGCTCGGAGTGGGGCGAGCTCGAGGGCATCGCCAACCGCACCGACTTCGACCTGTCGACGCACTCCGAGCACTCGGGCACGGACCTGTCGTACTTCGACCAGGCGACCAACACCCGCTGGACGCCGTACGTCATCGAGCCCGCGGCCGGCCTGACCCGCTCGCTCATGGCGTTCCTCATCGAGGCGTACACCGAGGACGAGGCGCCCAACGCGAAGGGCGGCGTCGACACCCGCACGGTGCTGAGGCTGGACCCGCGGCTGGCGCCGGTGAAGGCCGCCGTCCTGCCGCTCTCGCGCAACGCCGACCTCTCGCCCAAGGCGAAGGACCTCGCCGCCGTCCTGCGGAAGAACTGGAACGTCGACTTCGACGACGCCGGGGCCATCGGCCGCCGCTACCGCCGTCAGGACGAGGTCGGGACGCCGTTCTGCATCACGGTCGACTTCGACACCCTCGAGGACCAGGCCGTGACCATCCGCGAGCGGGACTCGATGAACCAGGAGCGGGTCGGGCTGGACGCGGTCGAGGCGTTCCTCGCCGCCCGCCTCCCCGGCTGCTGAACAGGTTGGCTAGGACGCCTCCGCCGTCATCGCATCGGTCGCGCGCTGACCCGGCGCGCGACCGACTCCGACGTCTTC
>NZ_SPQM01000069.1 GCF_004570345.1 Blastococcus sp. CT_GayMR20
CCTCGCAGTGCAGCCGACGGTGCCCGACCCCACCCGGGCGCCCGAGGGCGGCCACATCTTCTGGGCGTACGTGCACGTGCCGCACGGCGCCGACGTCGACATGACCGACGCCATCGAGAACCAGATCGAGCGGTTCGCCCCGGGGTTCCGCGACACGATCCTCGAGCGGTACACGAAGAACGCGGTCGCGATGGAGCGGTGGAACATCAGCTACCTGGGCGGTGACATCTCCAACGGCCAGGCCACGCTGCGGCAGATGCTGGCCCGGCCGGTGCCCCGGTGGAACACCTACAAGACGCCCGTGAAGGGCGTGTACCTCGCGTCGGCGGCCACGCCACCCGGGCCCGCGGTGCACGGGGCGTGCGGCGACAACGCGGCCCGGGTGGCCCTGCGCGAGGTGTTCGGCGTACGGCACGCACCCCCGCTCCGCCCCGCCCTCCACTGACGCCGCCTTTCGCGCCCGGATGCGCGCGGTGGCGGTTGTGAGCGCCCCGAACACCGCCGTCAGACGTATCCCGGCGCTCGGAGCGCGGCCGCGACGGCCGCGATCAGCCGGACGGGGTCGTGCAGCTCGGCGGCGGTCACGAAGATGACCGTCCAGCCGGCCGCCCGGAGCTCGTTGAGCCGGCGGCGATCCTTGGCGACGTTCTGCCGTTCCCCGTGCCAGAGCCCCTCGTACTCGACGGCGACCTTCCGGTCGGGCCAGCCGAAGTCGACCCGGGCGACGAACCGGCCGTCAGCCCCGAAGACCTCGTGCTGGGCGACGGGCCTCGGGAGCGGCGAGGCGTGCAGGAGCAGGCGCAGGCGGGTCTCCTGGGGTGACTGGGCCAGCCCGTCGGCCAGGTCGATCGACCGCCGGATGCGCCGGCATCCCGAACCGGTGAGCCCACGAGCGGCGGTCCGGAGCGCCGGGAGCGTCACCGGTCCGGCGCGGAGGAACTGGTCGAGGCAGACGACCGCGTCCACCGCGGGCTCGATGCGGGCGAGGTCCAGGGCGGTCCGCAGAGCCGTCGTGACACGCACCCCCGCCCGTCGCGTGATCTCGTCGTCGGTCAGGGCGCGCCGGGTCGCCAGGACACCGCGAATCGCCCCCGAGCGACACGAGGGGGCGATCGTGCACTCGACGTGGTCGTCCGGTCCGGCGAGCGGGACGCCCCACAACACGGCGGCGCTCCGGCCACTGATCACGGCGTCCGGGATCGCCAGGGCGGCCAGCGCCCGTGCCCGCCGAGCGTGGTCGATCGGGAGGGATGCACAGGCGTACACGTCAGGTAACAGCCGCCGCCAGGCAGTACTGCGCAGCTGCCCTCTGGTCAGCAGCCCGGCAGAGAGCTGCTCGGAACCTCGGAAGATCTTGCCGCGCAGGTGGGCCGGTCGTGCGGGAGTGCGGGACACCGGAGCACACTGCCGCCTCGTGGAGCCGGCCGGAGCGCCCGTCCACAGGTGTTGACCTGTCGACTCATCGATTCGTCGACCCCGTTCCCGGCCCGCATGCGCACGGCGGCGGCCATCCACGCCCGGAATACCGCCGGTATCCGCATCCGGGCGGTCGTGCGGCATCGCGCATGCTCGATCTGGGTGTCGAGGCGTCCTTGTAGCGTTCGAGGCATGGTGCGACCGCTGGGGCTGCCCTTCGACCCCATCGAGCGCGCCGGCGAGACCTGGGAGCAGCGCTTCGGTCCGGCGTCGGCCATGCGCGCGGCGACCTCGGTCTTCCGCGTCCAGCAGATCCTGCTCGCCCGCTTCGACGACGCGCTCAAGCCGCACGCGCTGACCTTCGCCCGGTACGAGGTCCTCGTCCTGCTGACCTTCAGCCGCACCGGTGAGCTGCCGCTGAAGGTGATCGGCAGCCGGCTGATGGTGCACCCGACGAGCGTCACGAACGCGATCGACCGCCTGGTGGCCGCGGGTTACGTGAGCCGGCGACCGAACCCGGACGACGGCCGGGGGGTCCTGGCCGGCATCACCGACAGCGGCCGGGCCGTCGTCGAGCAGGCCACGAGTGCGCTCACCGGCCTGGACTTCGGTCTCTCCGAGCTGCCCGAGGACGAGCGGACGACGCTGTTCGACATCCTCAAGCGAGTGCGACTCGGGGCGGGGGACGTCGCCGACACGCCGTGACGGTCGACGGCAGATAGTTGGACGTCCTACTATCTGGTGTATGAGCCTGGACGCACGGCAGCGGTGGCAGCAGCGGTTCGATGCGGCGCAGGCCGCCGGCAAGGTCCGCGACGCCGACTTCACCACGCTCTCCGGCGTCGAGGTCGACCCCGTCTACGGGCCGGCCGACGAGTCCGCCGTCCCCGGTTTCGAGCGGATCGGCTATCCGGGGGAGTTCCCCTTCACCCGCGGCCTGCACGCCACCGGCTACCGCGGGCGGGCCTGGACCATCCGGCAGTTCGCCGGGTTCGGCAACGCCCAGCAGACCAACGAGCGCTACAAGATGATCCTGGCCGAGGGCGGGGGAGGCCTCTCCGTGGCCTTCGACATGCCCACGCTCATGGGCCGGGACTCCGACGACCCCCGCGCACTCGGCGAGGTCGGGCACTGCGGCGTCGCCATCGACACCGCCGCCGACATGGACGTCCTCTTCGACGGCATCCCGCTCGAGCAGACGACCACGTCGATGACGATCAGCGGCCCCGCCGTCCCGGTGTTCTGCATGTACCTGGTCGCGGCCGAGCGCCAGGGCGTCGACATCGGGAAGCTCAACGGCACGCTGCAGACCGACATCTTCAAGGAGTACATCGCGCAGAAGGAGTGGCTCTTCGCGCCCGAGCCGCACCTGCGCCTCATCGGCGACCTCATGGAGTACTGCGCCGAGAACATCCCGGCCTACAAGCCGATCTCGGTGTCGGGCTACCACATCCGCGAGGCCGGCTCGACCGCCGCGCAGGAGCTCGCCTTCACCCTCGCCGACGGCTTCGCCTACGTGGAGCTGGGGCTGTCCCGCGGCCTGGACATCGAGCAGTTCGCCCCGGGCCTGTCCTTCTTCTTCGACTCCCACCTCGACTTCTTCGAGGAGATCGCCAAGTTCCGCGCCGCCCGCCGGATCTGGGCCCGGTGGCTGCGCGACGTCTACGGCGCGAGGACGGAGAAGGCGCAGCAGCTGCGCTTCCACACCCAGACCGCCGGCGTCTCCCTGACCGCCCAGCAACCGGACAACAACATCACCCGGACCGCGGTCGAGGCGCTGGCCGCCATCCTCGGCGGAACCCAGTCGCTGCACACGAACGCCCTCGACGAGGTGCTGGCACTGCCGAGCGCCAAGGCGGCCCAGATCGCGCTGCGCACCCAGCAGGTCATCGCCGAGGAGACCGGCGTCATGAACGTGGCCGACCCGCTGGGCGGCTCCTGGTACGTCGAGGCGCTGACCGACGAGATGGAGCGGCAGGCGGAGGAGATCTTCGCCCGCATCCGCGACATGGGCACCGACGGCACCATGACCTCGGGCATCCTGCGCGGGATCGAGGACGGCTGGTTCACCGGCGAGATCGCCGAGGCCGCCTTCGTCTACCAGCGGGCGCTGGAGAAGGGCGACAAGAAGGTCGTCGGAGTCAACACGCTCATCGGCTCGGTGGACGCCCACGACACCCTCGACATCCTCCGGGTCAGCCACCAGGTGGAGATCGACCAGAAGGCCGAGCTCACCGCCCGCCGGCAGGCCCGGGACGACGAGGCGGCGCGCGCCGCGGTGCAGCGCATGGTCGAGGTGGGCCGCACGGAGGCCAACATGCTGCCCTCGATGCTGGACGCCGTCCGGGCCGAGGCGACGCTCGGCGAGATCTGCGACGCACTGCGCGCCGAGTGGGGCAACTACACCGAGCCCGCACGCTTCTGACCCCACCCCCGGGCCCCATCAGCGGCATGGCTGCAGCCGCACACCGGCGTCATTCCGCGGGGACACGAGGGCGCCGACCTCGACGGCACCGTCGCGACGGTGCCGTCGGCCTTGCCTCCCCGTGCGTCACGCCCGGCAGGGCGGTGGGATCATGACTGCCATGCAGCCCACCCGTCCCGGACGTCCCGACCCGCGACAGGCCCAGCTGGCGGCCGCCATGTCCGGCGCCGTCGACCTCGCGGCCGTGAAGGCGCGGTCGGAGGCGGCGGCCCGCGCGCAGGCCGCGCCGCCGCCCAGCGCCGGCGCATCGGCCGGCGCTCCGGGCGCTGCCGTCGTCGACGTCACCGAGGCCACGTTCCAGGCCGAGGTGCTCGACCGCTCCTTCCAGGTGCCGGTCGTGCTGGACCTCTGGGCCGAGTGGTGCGGTCCGTGCAAGCAGCTCTCCCCGGTGCTCGAGCGCCTCGCCGCGGAGGGCGGCGGCGCGTGGGTGCTGGCGAAGGTCGACGTCGACGCGAACCCCGCGCTCGCGCAGGGTCTGCGCGTCCAGGGCATCCCGGCCGTCAAGGCGGTGTGGCAGGGGCAGCTCGTCGCCGAGTTCAGCGGGGCCATCCCCGAGGAACAGGCCCGCCAGTTCGTCGACGAGCTCGTGCGGGCGACGACCGGCGGCGCCCTCCCGGGGGCCGACCCGGAGGCGTCCGAGGGCCCGGACGACCCGCGGCTCGACGCCGCCGAGGCGGCCCTGGAGCGCGGTGACCTCGCGGGCGCGGAGGCGGCCTACCAGGCGATCCTGGACGCCGAGCCCGACCACCCGGAGGCGGGCCTGGCCCTGCGGCAGGTGCAGTTGTTCCGGCGTGCCGACGAGGCGGGCCCGGACGCGCTGGCCGCGGCGGACGCCGCGCCCGACGACGTGGCGGCCCAGACCCGGGCCGCCGACTTCCTGCTGGGCACGGGGAACATCGAGGCCGCTTTCGACCGTCTCCTGGACGTCGTCCGCCGCACGACGGGGGAGGACCGCGACCAGGCCCGCAAGCACCTGGTCGAGCTCTTCGCCGTGGTCGGCGACGAGGATCCCCGCGTCGGCGCCGCCCGCCGTCAGCTGACGCTCGCCCTCTTCTAACCGGCGCCCACGTCGCAGACGCGGGCGCCCTCCACGAAGCCGCCCCGGAACAGGTCGACGAGCTGGAAGCCGGTCAGGTCCGCGCCGCCGAGCACCTCCGGGTCGTCGCCGTAGTCGAGCAGGAACTGCACGCTCTCGTCGAGGTCGCCCGGTGAGATCAGCACGCTGGTGATCGTCCGGTTGTAGACCTGCGCGGCGTACCAGCCGGTCAGGCAGACCGCGGAACGGACGGCCTCCTCGTCGTCGACGGAGAGCCCGAGCTGGTCGCGGGCGGCCAGGGCGTACGGGATCGCGATGGCCGTCGCGACCGCGAAGTCGCCGATGTCGTAGACCTCGCCGGTGAGCTCCTCGTCGAAGCCGACCAGGTCCTCGTCGGGGCAGAACACCAGGTCCCGGTCCTCGGCCGCGCAGTCCGGCGCCGTCCCGTCGAACGAGACGAGCTCCGGCTCGGTGAAGGTCTCCCCGAGGACCTCGGTGAACGCGCGTCGCCAGAACTCCGGCAGCGACGAACGGACCAGCCGGATCAGCTCTCCGTAGGGCGAGTTGCCCTGCTGTTCGAAGTCCTCGTCCGTCGTGAACTGGCCCTGGGTGAAGACGCGGCCCGGCCCGAAGTTGTCCCGGCACGCCTCCGCTCCGCTGTCGAAGCCTTCCTGGAACGCCGAGACGCGGTCGAAGTAGGAGCCGTGCGCCGACTGGGCGGCCGTGCTGGTGCCCACCGGGTCACGCAGGAGCAGGTAGCCGCTGAGCAGCTCGTCGAGCTCGGCGGGCCGGATCCGGGAGCGCTCTGCCTCTCCCTCGGCGACCCACCGCGTCCAGCTGCCGGCGAAGCAGTCGGCCTGGGTCTCCGTGGCGATGGACGATCCCGGAGACCCCACCCGCGCCTGGACCGCGTGCCCGAACTCGTGCGCCATCACCAGCGCCGGGATGAAGGCGCCGTAGCCCTCGGCGAGCTCGGCCAGGAAGCTGCGGTCGTAGGTGATGGCGTCGGAGTTGGGCGCTCCCTGCGCCAGGCAGTAGAAGGCGTTGCTCTCCGCCTCCAGCGGCTGGGCGCCGCAGCCCACGCCCTCGGGGTACTCGCCCCGGTCGACGTCGTCCGGGTCGACGCTGAAGTAGCCGCCCGCCAGCGGGACGAACCGTTCGCCGAACACCTCGGGCAGGGTCTGCGCCCAGTAGTCCTCGAGGTCGGCGAGCGCCGCGCGCGCCTGGTCGTCCACCGATCCGTCGACCGCGCCGACGACCTCCACCCCGTCCCCGGAGGGCCGGGCGGGGGCGCGCTCCAGGTCGACGAACGACACGCAGCCGCTCAGCCCGAGGACGGCGACCAGTGCCACCACCGCACGCATGCCGTGCATGACCGGACCATTGCCCGGGAGGAGGCCCGGAAACCCCGCAGGCGGTCAGCGCTGGAGCTCGCAGGCGTCCCCGCCCTCGAGGAACCCGGTGCGGAAGGCGCCCACCAGCTCGAACCCCGAGGCGTCCAGATTCGGGAAGACCCGGTCGTCCACCCCGTAGGTGAGCAGGAACTGGACGGCTTCGTCGATGTCCCCGGGGCTGATCTGGGCGTACTCGTCGAACGCGCGGTTGAACCACTGGGCCTCGTACCAGCCGGTGAGGCAGACGGCCGACCGGGTGGCGGCGCCGTCGTCGATGGAGAGGCCGGCCTGGTCACGCACGGCCAGCGAGTAGGGCAGCGAGATCGCCGTCGTGAGCGCGAAGTCGCCGATCTCGTCGTAGGCGGGCGTGGCCAGGTCGGCCTCGTCGACGTAGACCGTGGAGTCGTCGGGGCAGTACCCCAGGTCGCGGTCCTCGAGCCCCTCGCACCCGGGTGCGCTGCTCTGGAAGCCCTCGACGGTCGGCGGCTCGAAGTCGGCACCGAACGCCGCCGGGAAGACCTCGCTCCAGAACTCCGGCAGCGTCGCCCCGACCCACGTCACGATGTCGTCGAACGGGGCGTTCCCGCCGGTGTCGACGTCCCGGGGGTCGAACTCGGCGGCGGTGAACAGCCGGTCGGGGCCGAAGTCGTCGCGGCACGGGCCCACGCCGCCCTCGAAGCCCTCGTAGAACGCCGACACCCGGTCGAAGTAGGAGCCGTGCGCCTGGGTGTCGTCCGGGTCGGAGCCCACGTCGTCGCGCAGCAGCAGGAAGCCGCGGATGACGTCGTCCAGCTCGGGGGTGCGCAGCGAGACGTGCTGCGACTCACCCGCGGCGACCCAGCTGGTCCAGGCGCCGGCGAGGCAGTCGGCCTGGGTCTCGTCCTGGATGCCGCGCTCGGAGAAGCCGAACCGGCCCTGCATGGCGTGCCCGAACTCGTGCGCCATGACCACCGGCACGAGGAAGCGCCCGTACTCCGTCGACAGCTCCTCGAGCAGCGCGCGGTCGTAGGCGATCAGGTCGCACGCCGGGTCGTAGAACGCGTTGCCGGCGACCGAGTCGGGCGACGTCGGCGAGCCCTCGCAGCCGATGCCCGTCTCGGGGTAGGCGCCTTCGTCGATCGCCTCGGAGTCGACGGAGAAGTAGCCGTTCTCCAGGGGCGTGTACTCGTCGCCGAAGAACTCCGGATAGGCGTCGGCCCAGAAGGTGTCGAGGTCGGTGAGCGCGTTGCGCGCGAACTGGTCGATCCCGGTGTCGCTGACGCCGGTGATCGGGAAGTCCTCGGGGGCGACGTCCACCGGCTCACCCGGGCCGGGGGAGGCCTGCCCGACGACGACCTCGGCGGCGCAGCCGGCGACCAGCAGGCCGGCGACGGTCATGGGCAGTACGTGACGCAGGACCTGCCTCATGAAGGTCCGTCCCCCTGTCTCCTCGGCCACCGTGGTCAGCGGCTCGGACAGAATGCCCGGTCCGGGACGGCTGCGGGAGCCTCCGGCACGCCGGAGGCTCCCGGTGCGCCGGTCAGCCGCCGTGCAGGAACCAGACGGTGCCCAGCGGGGGAGCGGCCACGGTCGCGGAATAGGGCTGGCCGTGCCAGGGCTCCGCCACCGCCTCCACGCCGCCGAAGTTGCCGACCCCGGAGCCGCCGTAGCCGTCGGCGTCGGTGTTGATCACCTCGCGCCAATGACCCGGCCGGGGCAGGCCGATCCGGTACTCGTGGTGCGGCGACCCGGAGAAGTTCGCCACACACGCGAGCGCCGAGCCGGCGTCGTCGCCGTCCTTGGCCGGCTTCCCGTACCGCAGGAACGACAGCACGTTGCCCGTGGCGTCGTTGGCGTCGATCCATTGGAAGCCGCTCGGGTCGACGTCCAGCGACCAGAGCGCGTCCAGCTCCTTGTACCGGCCGTTGAGGTCGGTCACCAGCTGCAGGACGCCGCGGTGCGCCGGGTCGTCCAGGTGCCACCAGTCCAGCGAGCGGCTCTCGGCCCATTCGGCGTCCTGACCGAACTCCGAACCCATGAAGAGCAGTTGCTTGCCGGGGTGCGCCCACATGTAGGCGAGGTACGCCCGGAGGTTCGCCAGCTGCTGCCACCGGTCGCCCGGCATCTTCCGCAGCATCGAGCCCTTGCCGTACACGACCTCGTCGTGGCTGATGGGCAGCACGTAGTTCTCGGAGTACGCGTAGATCATCGAGAAGGTCAGCTGCCCGTGGTGGTAGCTGCGGTGCACCGGCTGCTTGGACATGTAGGCCAGCGAGTCGTGCATCCAGCCCATGTTCCACTTGAAGCCGAAGCCCAGGCCCCCGAGATGGGTCGGCCGGGTGACGCCGGGCCACGCGGTCGACTCCTCGGCGATGGTCACCACACCGGGCACCTCGCGGTACACGGTCGCGTTCATCTCCTGCAGGAACGCCACGGCCTCGAGGTTCTCCCGGCCGCCGTGGACGTTGGGCACCCAGTCGGTGCGCGAGTAGTCCAGGTAGAGCATCGAGGCGACCGCATCCACGCGGAGACCGTCGATGTGGAACTCCTTGCACCAGAACAGCGCATTCGCGACGAGGAAGTTGCGGACCTCGGAGCGGCCGAAGTCGAAGACGTACGTGCCCCAGTCCAGCTGCTCGCCGCGGCGGGGGTCGGCGTGCTCGTACAGCGGGGTGCCGTCGAAGCGAGCCAGCGCCCACTCGTCCTTCGGGAAGTGCGCGGGCACCCAGTCGACGATGACGCCGATGCCGGCCTGGTGCGCCCGGTCGATGAGGTAGCGCAGGTCGTCGGGGCTGCCGAACCGCGACGTGGGCGCGTAGTAGGAGGTGACCTGGTAGCCCCAGGAGCCGCCGAAGGGGTGCTCGGCCAGCGGCATGAACTCGATGTGCGTGAACCCGGCGGCAACCACGTAGTCGATGAGCTCGTCCGCCATCTCGCGGTAGGACAGGCCCTGCCGCCAGGAGCCGGCGTGCACCTCGTAGACGCTCATGGGTCGCTCGTGCCAGCCGCCGTTCGCCCGTTCGGCCAGCCACGCGTCGTCGCTCCACACGTGGGTGGACTCGGTGACGACGGAGGCGTTCAGCGGCGGAACCTCGGTGGCGAAGGCCAACGGGTCGGACTTCTCCCGCCACGTCCCGTCCGCACCGAGCACGTGGTAGCGGTACCGGCTGCCGACTCCGACGCCGGGGATGAAGATCTCCCAGACGCCGGAGGAGCCCAGCGAGCGCATCGGATAGGCGCGGGCCTCCCAGTAGTCGAAGTCGCCGGTCACCTTCACGCCGCGTGCGTTCGGCGCCCACACGGCGAAGGACACGCCCTCGACGACGCCGCGCGGGGTGTCGTAGCGGCGGAGGTGTGCGCCGAGCACGTCCCAGAGCCGCTCGTGCCGGCCCTCGCGGATGAGGTGCTGGTCCAGCTCTCCCAGCGTGGGCAGCCAGCGGTACGGGTCGTCGACGATGTAGGCGTTGCTGCCGCCCTCGCCGTCCCGATAGGTGACCTCGATCCGGTAGTCACCCGGCTGCTGCGGCAGGTGCGCCTCGTAGACGCCTCCGCCGTGCAGCTGCCGGGCGGGATAGCGCGAGCCGTCCTCGTCCAGGACGGCCACGGAGACGGCGTCGGGCCGCAGCGTGCGGACCACCCAGCCGTCGCGCGTGAGGTGGGTGCCGAGGACGCCGTGCGGGTCGTGGGACCAGCCCTCGACGACGGCGCGCAGATCGTCGCCGCTGACCTCGCGCGCGTCCCCGGAGGGTGCCGAGTGGCCCCGCTCCTCCGTCGCGGGGCTGCCGGTGGGGACGCCGGGCTCGGCGATCGGCGCGGGTGCCACGACGGGGGTGGCCGTGACACCCGGGTCGGCGGCGCCTGCCCCTGGTGCGGCCTTCTTGGCGGCCGCCCGCTTGGCCGGGGCCTTCTTGGCCGGGGCCTTCGTCGCGGGAGCCTTCTTGGCGGCGGGTGCCTTCTTCGCGGCCGTCGCCTTCTGCACGGTCTTCCGGGGCGGCTCCGCGTTCACGATCGGCTCGCTCCCGGCGGCCTCGGCGGCAGCCGCGACCTTCTCGTCCACGGCGCGCTGGAGGTCCTCCTTGCCGGGGACCTGCCGTCGGTCGTCGGTGCTCATCGTGTCGCCGTCCTCTGTGTGTTGCCGTCTGCGTGGTCTGGCCTGTCTGCGGGGTCCCGCCGCGAGCGTGCGAGCGGTGGGGGCAGAGGGGCCTTGCTCAGTCCCGGCCGGTCAGCCGGGCCAGCGAGTTCAGCGGGATCATCAACCAGTGCGGACGGTTGCGTGCCTCGTAGACGCACTCGTAAACCGCCTTGTCCGCCTCGAACGCCCGAAGGAGTGGTGATTCGCCGCACGGGTCGAGCCCGCTGGCGTTGGAGTAGCCGGTGCAGAAGGCCGCGCGGTTGCGGGCCGCCCACTCCTGCGCCCGGTAGGCGCGCTGGGCGTCGTCGGGCTGCTCGACCAGCATGTGCCGCGCCGCGTAGTCGAAACTGCGCAGCATCCCGGCGACGTCGCGCAGCGGGCTGTCGAGCTCGCGGCGCGCGGCCAGGGGCCGGGCGGGCTCGCCCTCGAAGTCCAGCACGATCCACCCGGTGGCGGTGCGCAGCACCTGGCCGAGGTGCAGGTCGCCGTGCACCCGCTGGCGGACGACGGGCTCGCGGCTCCCGGCCACGGCGGCGTACAGCTGCCGCAGCCCGTCGGCGTGCTCGGCCAGCTGGGGGACCACCTCCGTCGCGGCGGTGAGCCGGTCGGTCATCTGCCCCGCGATGGTCGCGTACCAGTCCTCGTCGGCCGGCTGCGTCGGCAGCACGGCCGCCATGTCGGCGTGGACGGACGCGGTCGCCGCCCCCAGCCGCTCGCTGTCGGCCGCGAAGTCGCCGCCCACCTCGTCGGCGTGCAGGTCGCCCTCGGCGTAGAGGTCGCGCACGCTGGCCGTGGCCAGCCGCCAGCCGTCGCTGGCGTTGGGCACGAACGTCTGCAGCATCGCGACCGTCGCCGGCTCGTTGGCGGGGTCCGGGTCGAGGATCTCGACGTGTCCCAGCAGGGGGGCGATGTGCTCGTTCTGGGTCGAGCGCAGGGCGGCGTGGACCTCGACGTCCGGGTTGAGGCCGGGCTCGAGCCGCCGGAACAGCTTGAGGATCGCTTCCTGCCCGTAGATCAGGGACGTGTTGCTCTGCTCCCCGGACACGATGTCGCCCGGCAGCCCCTCCGGGATGTAGGCGACCCCCGCCGGGTGGAAGTGCATCGGCCCGATCGTGGAGGCGTTCACCATGTGGATCAGCCAGGGTGCGGTCGCCTCCCGGTCGCGCATCGCGTCGTAGGCGTAGGTCTCCTTGCCCTCGTTGGCCACCGCACCGACGAGGGCGGAGCTGAGCTCGTCGGCGGGGTGGTCGCGCCACGACAGCGGCACCAGGTACGTCTCGCGTACGCCGTCGGTGTAGGTGACGCGCACGCGGTGCACCGAGATCACCGGGTTGCCGCGGTCCATGAAGAACCCGTCCTCGGTGACGTCGGCCCACTCGCGGCCCTTGCCCCCGAACCACCGCTGGTGGGGCATCCAGTCCCGGAAGAGGTCGGTCAGGGCCTTCATGACGGCTCCTCCTGGTCGCTGTCGCCGGGCATGTCCTCGGCGGCGTGCACCACGCCGGCGGCCAGCAGCGAGTCGGCCACGGCGCTGGAGGTGGCGCTCTCCCAGTCCTCGTGCTCGTCGACGACCGCCTCCGGTGCGGGCTTGGAGAGCTCGAACCAGTAGAAGCCGTGCCCGGCGAGCGTGAGCATGTACGGCAGGACGCCGATCTGCGGGAACTCCACCCGCCCGGTCAGCTCGATCGGTGTGTAGCCCTCGAAGCGGCGCAGGTCGAGCTCCACCGGCTGCGGGAACCGGGACAGGTTGTTGACGCACAGGACGACGTCGTCGCCGAACTCCCGCACGAACGAGAGCACCGTCGGGTTTCGCGAGCCGATCTCGGCGAACGTGCCGAGGCCGAAAGTCGGGTGCTCGTTGCGCACCTGGATCATCCGGCGGATCCAGTGCAGCAGGGACGTGGTGTTGCGCAGCTGCGACTCCACGTTGGTCACCTGGTAGCCGTACACCGGGTCCTGGTTGAGCGGCAGGTACATGCGCTGCGGGTCGGCGGTGGAGAAGCCGCCGTTGCGGTCCGGCGTCCACTGCATCGGGGTCCGGACGCCGTCCCGGTCGCCCAGCCAGATGTTGTCGCCCATGCCGATCTCGTCGCCGTAGTAGAGGACGGGGGAGCCGGGCAGGGACAGCAGCAGCGCGTTGAACAGCTCGAGGGTGTTGACGTCGTTGTCCAGCAGCGGGGCCAGCCGGCGGCGGATGCCGATGTTGGCCTTCATGCGGGGGTCCTTCGCGTACTCACCCCACATGTAGTCCCGCTCCTCGTCGGTGACCATCTCGAGGGTCAGCTCGTCGTGGTTGCGGAGGAAGACGCCCCACTGGCAGTTGTCGGGGATGTCCGGCGTCTGCGCCATGATCTCCGAGATCGGGAACCGCTGTTCCCGGCGCACCGCCATGAACAGGCGCGGCATGACCGGGAAGTGGAACGCCATCTGGCACTCGTCGCCGTTCTCGCCGAAGTACTCGACGACGTCGGCCGGCCACTGGTTGGCCTCGCAGAGCAGCACCCGGTCGGGGTAGTCCGCGTCGACCACCTTGCGCACGTGCTTGAGGAACTCGTGGGTGCGCGGCAGGTTCTCGCAGTTCGTGCCCTCCTCCTCGAAGAGGTAGGGCACCGCGTCGAGCCGGAAGCCGTCGATCCCGAGGTCGAGCCAGAACCGGAGGGCGTCGATGATCGCCTCCTGCACCGCCGGGTTCTCGAAGTTGAGGTCCGGCTGGTGGGAGAAGAACCGGTGCCAGAAGTACTGCTTCCGGACCGGGTCGAAGGTCCAGTTGGAGACCTCGGTGTCGACGAAGATGATCCGGGCGTCGGCGTAGCGGGTGTTGTCGTCGCTCCACACGTAGAAGTCGCCGTAGGGCCCCTCGGGATCGTTCCGGCTCGCCTGGAACCACGGGTGCTGGTCGGAGGTGTGGTTCATGACGAAGTCGATGATCACGCGCATGCCGCGGGAGTGGGCGGCGTCGAGGAACTCGTGGAAGTCCTCGATGTCACCGAACTCCGGCAGGACGGCGGTGTAGTCGGCGACGTCGTAGCCGCCGTCGCGCAGCGGCGAGGCGAAGAACGGCGGGAGCCAGAGGCAGTCCACGCCGAGCCACTGCAGGTAGTCCAGCTTGTCGATCATGCCGCGCAGGTCGCCGACGCCGTCGGCGTTGCTGTCTGCGAAGCCTCGCACCAGCACCTCGTAGAAGACCGCGCGCTTGTACCACTCCGGATCGGAGCCGGCGGGCGGCAGGGCGGAGCGGTTGGCGGGGAAGTCGGGGACGGGAACGCTCATCGGCGGAGACAGACCTCGATCGGGTTCTGGTGCTTCAGGGGAAGGTTCAGGAGACCGGCGGCGGGAAGACCACCTGTCGCGGCAGGGTGACCGCGAAGACGTGGGCCGGCTCCCGGTAGGGGTCCAGCTCCAGGTAGTTGAACTGCCCCCAGTCGTACTGGGCGCCGCTGAGCTCGTCGGTCACGCCGAACCGCTCGTGCCAGTCCAGACCGAGGACCGGCAGATCCAGTGCCGTCGTCCCGATCTGGGTGTGGTGGCTGGACAGGTTGACCACGACGATCACCGCGTCCTGCGAGCCGGGGTCGGTCTTGGAGAAGCAGATCAGGTTCGGGTTGTCGACCGAGTGGAAGTGCAGCGTGCGCAGCTGCTGCAGCGCCGGGTGGGCCCGGCGGATCCCGTTGAGCCGCCGCAGGTAGGGCGCGAGGCTCCGTCCGGAGGCCTCCGCCGCGGCCCAGTCGCGCGGCCGCAGCTGGTACTTCTCGCTGTCGTGGTACTCCTCGCTGCCCGGCCGGACGGCGACGTGCTCGAAGAGCTCGTACCCGGAGTAGACGCCCCAGGTCGGGCTCATCATCGAGGCGAGCACGGCGCGGATCTTGAACATCGGCGGGCCGCCGAACTGCAGCGACTCGTGGAGGATGTCCGGGGTGTTCACGAAGAAGTTCGGCCGCATGTAGTGGCAGTTGGTGGCGAGCTCGCGGCCGTAGTCCTCGATCTCGCCGCGCTCGGTGCGCCAGGTGAAGTACGTGTAGGACTGCGTGAAGCCGATGCGGGCGAGCTGGTGCATCATCGCCGGCCGGGTGAACGCCTCGGCCAGGAAGAGCACGTCCGGATCGGTCTTCTTGACCTCCCAGATCAGCCAGTGCCAGAAGTTCAGCGGCTTCGTGTGCGGATTGTCGACGCGGAAGATCTTGACGCCGGCCTCGATCCACACCCGGATCACCCGGAGGCACTCGGCGTAGATGCCCTCGGGGTCGTTGTCGAAGTTGATCGGGTAGATGTCCTGGTACTTCTTCGGCGGGTTCTCCGCGTAGGCGATCGTCCCGTCGGGCTTGGTCGTGAACCACTCCGGGTGCGCCTCGACCCACGGGTGGTCCGGGGCGGCCTGCAGCGCGAAGTCCAGCGCCACCTCCATGCCCAGCTCACGGGTGCGCGCGACGAAGGCCGTGAAGTCGTCCATCGTGCCCAGCTGCGGGTGGACGGCGTCGTGCCCGCCCTCCGCGCTGCCGATGGCCCACGGGGAGCCGACCTCGTCCGGGCCCACGTCGGTCGGGTTGCCGCCGGGGAACTGGGGTGAGTTCGGGCCCTTGCGGTTGACCCGGCCGATGGGGTGGATCGGCGGCAGGTAGACGACGTCGAAGCCCATCTCGGCCACGGCCGGCAGCCGGTCCTGGGCGTTGGCGAAGGTGCCGTGCGTGGCCTTCCCGCCGACGACGGGCCCCTCCGACCGCGGGAAGAACTCGTACCAGGAGCCGTAGAGGGCTTGCCGCCGGTCGACCCAGACCTCGTACTCGGGGGAGCGGGTGACCAGTTCCCGGACGGGGTGGGCGTGCAGGTACTGCTGCAGGGACGCGGTGAAGGACGGCGCGATGCGCGCGGTCAGCTCCAGCGACGTGTCCCGGAGCGCGGCCGCGGCGTCGGTGAGCGCCCCCTTGTGCTCGGGGTCGGCCTCGGCGGCGACGCGATCGAGCAGCCGGGCACCCTCCTCGAGGTCGTTGGCCAGGTCCTCGGCACCCTGGCCCGCCCCGACCTTGACCTCCACCGCGTGGTGCCACGTCGCCAGCGGGTCGCTCCACGCCTCGACGCAGAAGGTCCAGCGGCCCTCGAGGGCGGGGACGACGGTCGCCAGCCAGCGGTCGGGCTCCGGCGGGAGCTTGGCCATGCGGACGAACGGATCGCCGGAGCCGTCGGGTCCCGTCCAGACGACGTTCGCGGCGACGGCGTCGTGGCCCTCGCGGAAGACGGTGGCGGTGATGGGCAGGTACTCCCCCACGACCGCGCGGGCCGAGAACGACCCGCACGACACGACGGGGGCGACATCGGTGATGCCGAGGCGGAGGTCAGGGCGGCCAGTCATCGCCGCAACGCTATCCAGATCAGCTCTGGCCAGCACATCGGCTGCGGCGGACGCCCGGCCGCGGGCAGGCATCGGCGGGACGGAGGAACGCCTGGGGGCCATGGGGCTCCTGCCTGGGTCTGTTGCGCGAGGGACGTGGGGGCGGGGCGGAGTGCGGTTAGTCTCGCCCGGTGCGCGCACTCCGTCGATTCACCGTCCGAGCGGCCCTTCCCGAGCCCCTGACGCCCCTGTCCCAGCTCGTGATGAACCTCCGGTGGTCCTGGCACCCGGAGACCCGCGACCTCTTCGAGACGCTCGACCCCGATCTGTGGCAGCGCTGCGGCGGTGACCCGGTCAAGGTCCTGGGCGAGGTCTCGGCCGAGCGGCTGGCGCAGCTGGCGAAGGACCGCAAGTTCCTGCGCCGGCTCCAGGACGCGGTCGACGACCTGGAGGAGTACCTCGCCACGCCGCGCTGGTACCAGTCCCTCGGGGACGAGGCGCCGGCCGGCATCGCCTACTTCTCCGCGGAGTTCGGCATCACCGAGGTGCTGCCGCAGTACTCCGGCGGCCTGGGCATCCTGGCCGGCGACCACCTCAAGGCGGCGTCGGACCTCGGCGTCCCGCTGATCGGGCTCGGCCTCCTCTACCGGGCGGGGTACTTCGCCCAGGGGCTGTCGGCCGACGGCTGGCAGCTCGAGCACTACCCGTCCCTCGACCCGCACGGCCTGCCGCTGAAGCTGCTCCGCCAGGCCGACGGGTCGGCCGTGGTCATCAACGTCCCGCTGCCCGAGGGGCGCACCCTCTTCGCGCACGTGTGGCGGGCACAGGTCGGCCGGGTCTCGCTGCTGCTGCTCGACAGCGACATCGAGGAGAACGCGCCGGCCGAGCGCGTGGTCACCGACCGCCTGTACGGCGGCGACGAGGACCACCGCCTGCGCCAGGAGATGCTCCTCGGCATCGGCGGGGTGCGGGCGGTGCGGGCGTACTGCGGCCTCACCGGCACCCCCGTCCCCGAGGTGTTCCACGCCAACGAGGGGCACGCCGGCTTCCAGGGCATCGAGCGGATCCGCGAGCTGACCGAGGCCCACTCGCTGTCGTTCCCCGAGGCGCTGCAGGCGGTGCGGGCCGGCACGGTCTTCACCACCCACACCCCCGTCCCGGCCGGCATCGACCGCTTCCCGAAGGCGCTGATCGAGCGGTACTTCGCCGGCTTCGGCGTGCCGCTGCACGAACTGCTCGCCCTCGGCGCCGAGGACGACCCCACGAAGTTCAACATGGCCCACATGGGGCTGCGGCTGGGGCAGCGCGCCAACGGCGTCAGCCGGCTGCACGGGCACGTGAGCCGGGGCATGTTCTCCGACCTCTGGCCCGGCTTCGACGAGAGCGACGTCCCGATCGGCTCCATCACCAACGGCGTCCACGCCCCCACGTGGACCGCGCGCGAGCTGGTCGAGATGGGCACGCAGAGCTCGGCCCAGGGTGATCCGGTCGAGGTGGACGGCGACGTGCACTTCGACGGCGTCGACAAGATCCCGTCCGCGGACCTGTGGAGCATCCGCCGCACGCTGCGCGCACGGCTGGTCGAGGAGGTGCGCCGCCGCATCCGGGACACGGCGCTCTCCCGCGGTGCCACGGAGGCGGAGGTCGGCTGGACGGCGAAAGCCTTCGACCCCGACGTCCTCACCATCGGGTTCGCCCGGCGGGTGCCGTCCTACAAGCGGCTGACCCTCATGCTGCGCGACCCCGAGCGCCTCAGGGCGCTGCTGCTGGACCCCGAGCGGCCGATCCAGCTGATCATCGCCGGCAAGAGCCACCCCGCCGACGACGGCGGCAAGCAGCTCATCCAGGAGATGGTCACCTTCGCCGACGACCCGGAGATCCGGCACCGGATCGCGTTCCTCCCCGGCTACGACATCGGCATGGCGCGCTACCTCTACTGGGGCTGCGACGTCTGGCTGAACAACCCGCTGCGCCCGCTGGAGGCGTGCGGCACCTCGGGCATGAAGGCCGCGCTCAACGGTGGGCTGAACCTCTCGATCCGCGACGGCTGGTGGGACGAGTGGTTCGACGGGCAGAACGGCTGGGCCATCCCGACCGCGGACGGCGTGATCGACGCCGACCGCCGCGACGAGGTCGAGGCGCGGGCGATCTACGACCTGCTGAGCAACCAGGTGGTGCCCCGCTTCTACGAGTCCGGCCGCGACGGCATACCCACCCGCTGGGTGGAGATGGTGCGGCACACGCTCCGGGAGACCGGGCCCAAGGTGCTCGCCACCCGCATGGTCCGCGACTACGTGCAGGCGCTGTACGTCCCCTCGGCCGGGTCGGCCCGCGCCATGGCCGTCGACGGGTACGGCCCGGCGCGGGAGGAGGCGTCCTGGCGGTCGCACCTGCTGCACAACTGGTCGAGCGTGCGGGTCGCGCACGTCGAGGCGACGGGTGCCGGCGCCCCGGAGATCGGGTCGACGCTCGACCTGCGCGCCGAGGTGGAGCTCCCGGGCCTCGCGACGTCCGACGTCGAGGTGCAGGCGGCCTACGGCCGGGTGGACGACTCCGACGGGCTGCACGACGTGACGACGGTGCCCATGGCGCACGAGCACACCGACGGCTCCCGCCACTGGTTCACGGCGACGTTGCCGCTCGAGCGGACGGGTGCCTTCGGTTACACGGTGCGCGTGCTCCCGCACTCCGAGCGCATGGCCGATCCGGCGGAGCTGGGAGTGGTCACCAGTGCTTGAAGAGGAAACTTGTGAAACTTCAACCACGCGGGTCCCATGCACCCCGTGTGACCTGGTGAACGCCCGGCGTGGCGGTGGCGCGCGGTCAGCCAGACCGGCCGTGGATCACTAGGCTGGAGGCCATGCCTGACCGCTGTGAAGTCCTCCCCGGAGACTCCGTCGTCGCCCGCCGCGGCGGCGGACTGCTGTGGGTCGACGCTCCGGGCTCGCCCGCCCTCGTCGCGGCTCTGCACGCGTGCCTCGGTGTTGCCGGCCCCGGCGCCGACCGTGTGCTGGCCGCCGTCGCCGGACAGGTGAGCTCGCTCGCCCACGGTGCCGCCTCCTTCGCCCTGGTGCTCGCCGACACGTCGGGAGGCGCCGGCACCGGTGTCGCCCTGTGGTCCGGCAAGGGTCAGCCGGCCGTCGACGGCGTCCCGGTGTCCGGTTCGTCGGTGGAGGGCTGCACGCTCGCCGCCGGCTTCCAGCTCGGCCAGACCCTGTACGTGGGGCCCGGCCAGGCGGCACCGCAGATGCCCCCGGGCGTCGCCTTCGACCTCGTCGAGGGCACGGTGCCCGGCTCCGGCGCGATGCTGCAGCTGGCCGCCGTCGCCCATCCGTCCTCCTCCGCCGTCCCCCCGGCGACGTCGACCCCGTCGTCGTTCACCGCGGGATCCGACGCGGGCTTGGGCTCCGGTTCCAGCCGGATGGCGAGCGCGCCCCCGGACTCCGGCGAGCAGACGGCGTTCTGGCGTCCCGAGCAGAGCGCGGCGCCGGTGCTGCGCTTCGACGACGGCCTCGTCGTGACCGTCGACGAGGACCTCGTGCTGGGTCGCCGTCCCGACAACCACGAGCTGGTGACGACCGGCGGTGCCCGTCCGGTGCCGATCGCCGACACCCAGAACGTGCTCTCCTCGGCGCACGCCGCCCTGCAGCGCTCGGGTCGCGAGGTCTCCCTCGTCGACCTGGGCTCGCTGAACGGCACGCACGTCGCCGGGCCCGAGGCCACGGAGTGGACCCAGCTGGAGCCGGGTGTCGCGCACCCGCTCTCCGACGGCGACCGCCTGCTCCTCGGCTGGACCGTCATCACCTTCGAGCAGCCGAGCGACTGAGGGGTCGCGCCGAGTGGGGCCCGGAGGGGCTCCGCGCGGGCGCGACGGAAGGGCTCAGTTCGGCTGGGGGACGGCTCGTGGCCGCGGTGCGATCCGGAGGATCGCAGGGTCAGGGGCGGCGGAGGATCCTGAGCGCCCAGATGCTGCGGCCCGGCAGTTCGACCGTGCCGGGCGCGACGACGGTCCGCTCCGGGGGTGCGCCGGTCGGGTACTCGGTGGAGACCACGAGCTCGTAGCCGTCGGCCCACGGCGCACCCGGCAGCTGCACCTCGACCGGCTCGGCGCCGGCGTGCAGCTGGACGAGGTAGCTGTCGTCGACCAGCCGCCGTCCCGCCTCGTCCCGGTGCCGGATCCCGCGCCCGTCGAGGTACATGCCGATGGTCTGCAGACCGGTGTCGAACCAGTCGCCGGTGCTCAGCTGACCGCCGTCCGGTGCGAACCAGGCCAGGTCACGGGTGCCGCCGGTGCCGGCGATCTCGTGCCCCTCGAAGAACGCCTCCTGGCGGAGGACCGGTGAGGACCTCCGCAGCCGGATGAGCCGGGCGACGAAGGCGAACAGGTCCTCGTCGAGGGCCTTCCAGTCGATCCAGGAGATCTCGTTGTCCTGGCAGTAGGCGTTGTTGTTGCCCTGCTGCGTCCGGCCGAGCTCGTCGCCGGCGGTCAGCATGGGCACGCCGGTGGACAGCAGCAGCGTCGCCAGGTGGTTGCGCACCTGCCGGGCCCGCAACGACTGCACCTCCGGGTCGGAGGTATCGCCCTCCACGCCGCAGTTCCAGTTGCGGTTGTGGCTCTCGCCGTCCCGGTTGTCCTCCCCGTTGGCCTCGTTGCGCTTGTGCTCGTAGGTGACCAGGTCGGCCATGGTGAAGCCGTCGTGCGCGGTCACGAAGTTGATGCTAGCGAAGGGACGCCGGCCGTCGGAGCGGTACAGGTCCGAGGAGCCGGTCAGCCGGTAGGCCAGGTCGCGGACGCCGACGTGCGCGCCGGACCAGACGTCGCGCACGGTGTCGCGGTACTTGCCGTTCCACTCCGTCCACGGCGGCGGGAAGTTGCCCACCTGGTAGCCGCCGGGGCCGACGTCCCAGGGCTCGGCGATGAGCTTGACGTTGCTGACCACCGGGTCCTGGTGGACGACGTCGAAGAACGCCGACAGCCGGTCGACGTCGTGCATCGAGCGGGCGAGGGCCGAGGCGAGGTCGAAGCGGAACCCGTCGACGTGCATCTCGGTGACCCAGTAGCGCAGCGAGTCCATCAGCAGGGCCAGGACGGCGGGCCGGCGGACGTCGAGGGTGTTGCCGCAGCCGGTGTAGTCGGTGTACCGGGCCCGGTTGCCTCCGTCGAGCCGGTAGTAGCCGCCGTTGTCGATGCCCTTCAGCGACAGCGTCGGGCCGGTGTGGTCGCCCTCGGCGGTGTGGTTGTAGACGACGTCGAGGATCACCTCGATGCCGGCCGCGTGCAGCTGCTTGACCATGGTCTTGAACTCGGTGACCTGGCCGCCGTCGCTGCCGGCGGAGCTGTAGCCGGCGTGCGGCGCGAAGTACGCGAGCGTGTTGTAGCCCCAGTAGTTGGTCAGCCCGCGGCGCAGCAGGTGCGGCTCGCTGACGAACTGGTGCACCGGCAGCAGCTCGACGGCGGTGACGCCGAGCGACTGCAGGTGCTCGACGAACGCGGGATGGGCCAGGCCGGCGTAGGTGCCGCGCAGGTGGGGCGGCACGTCGGGGTGCAGCGCCGTCGCGCCCTTGACGTGCGCCTCGTAGATGACGGTGTCCGACCACGAGGTCCGCAGCGGCCGGTCGCCGTCCCACGGGAACGGGTCGTGGACGACGACGCCGCGCGGGACGTACGGGGCGGAGTCCTGGTCGTCGCGCAGCCCGCTGTCCACCGAGTCGCCGGCGTAGCCGAACAGCGACGGGTGCAGCGAGAGAGAGCCGTCCACCGCCCGCGTGTACGGGTCGAGCAGCAGCTTGGCGGGGTTGTGCCGGAGGCCGGCCAGCGGCTCGTAGGGGCCGTGCACCCGGTACCCGTAGCGCTGACCGGGGCCGACGCCGGCGAGCCGGCCGTGCCAGACCTGGTGGGTGGTCTCGTCCAGGCGGTGCCGGTGCTCGGTGCCGTCGGGGTCGAACAGGCAGAGGTCGACGGCCTGCGCCCCGGCCGACCAGAGGGCGAAGTTCGTGCCGGTGCCGTCCCACTGCGAGCCGAGCGGCGTCGGCGAGCCGGGCAGCACGTCCGGTGCCGGTCCGGGCACCGTGCGGTCGGTCCACCGGCGTCGCGGCAGTGGGCGGGGAGTCCTGCCGCGGTCGGTCACAGCCCGATCCTGCCAACTCCGGGCCGCGTGGGTGCGCAGGAGGCGCACGCCGGGTTGATTGGATGGGGGCGTGTCGAGCCCAGCCGCTGCCCTGCCGTCCTCCGACACGGCGGTCGTCGCGATGACCGGGGTCGACGTCGTCCGGGGGGAGACCCACCTCCTGCGCGGTGTCGACTGGACCGTCGAGGCCGATCAGCGGTGGGTGATGCTCGGGCCCAACGGGGCGGGGAAGACGACGCTGCTGCAGCTGGCGGCGGCGCAGATGCACCCGACCCGCGGCCAGGTCCGCCTCCTCGGCGAGACGCTGGGCGCCGTCGACGTCTTCGAGCTGCGGCCGCGGATCGGCCTGACCAGCGCGGCCCTCGCCCAGCGCATCTCGGCGTCGGAGACGACCGGCGACATCGTGGTGTCCGCGGGGTACGCCGTCGTCGGCCGGTGGCGCGAGCGCTACGACGTCCACGACCTGACCCGCGCCGGGATGCTCATGCAGCAGTGGGGCGTCGCCCAGTTCGCCCACCGGCCCTTCGGCACCCTCAGCGAGGGCGAGCGCAAGCGCGCCCAGATCGCGCGGGCGCTCATGCCCGACCCCGAGCTGCTGCTGCTCGACGAACCCGGCGCCGGCCTGGACCTCGGCGGCCGCGAGGACCTGGTGGCCCGGCTGTCGGACCTGGCGAGGTACCACTACGCCCCGGCCCAGGTGCTGGTCACGCACCACGTCGAGGAGATCCCGCCGGGCTACACCCACGCGCTGCTGCTGCGCGGGGGAGAGGTCGTCGCGGCCGGCCCGGCGGAGGACGTCCTCACCGAGGCGGCGCTGTCGGAGACGTTCGGCCTGCCCCTGTCGCTGTCCCGGACGAACGGCCGGTTCACGGCCCGCCGGGCCGCCTGAAAGGGGGGCCCCGGCCGATCCCGGTGATGTCGGCCGAGCGCTGCCGGTGAGAACGCCCCTGGCTAGGGTGCGGCCATGACGACCCCCGAGTTCGTGACCCTGCAGGTGCAGGACGGCATCGGCACGATCCGTCTCGACCGCCCGAAGATGAACGCGATCGACGAGCAGCTGCACCGGGAGGTGCGGGCCGCAGCGTCGGAGGCGTCGGAGAACGGCGACGTCCGCGCGGTCGTGATCTACGGCGGCGAGCGCGTCTTCGCCGCCGGGGCCGACATCAAGGCGATGTCGCAGCTCGACGGCACCGGCATGGTGGCGTGGGGACGGGAACTGCAGGACTCGTTCCGGACGGTGGCCCGCATCCCCAAGCCGGTCATCGCCGCGATCACCGGCTACGCCCTCGGCGGCGGCTACGAGCTCGCCCTCTGCGCCGACTTCCGGGTGCTCGGTGCCGGCGCCAGGATCGGCCAGCCGGAGATCCTGCTCGGGGTGATCCCCGGCGCCGGCGGCACGCAGCGCCTGGCCCGCCTCGTCGGCCCGGCCAAGGCCAAGGACCTGGTCTTCACCGGCCGCCACGTCGGCGCGGAGGAGGCCCTCGAGATCGGTCTTGCCGACGCCGTCGTCCCCGACGACGAGGTGTACTCGACCGCGCTCGCCATGGCCGCCAGGTTCGCCGCGGGGCCGCCGCTGGCGCTGGCCGCCGCCAAGAAGGCCATCGACGAGGGACTCGACGGCACCCTCGACGCGGGGCTGGACCTCGAGAGCCGGCTGTTCGCGGAGCTGTTCGACACCGAGGACCAGAAGACGGGCATGCGCTCGTTCCTGGAGAGCGGTCCAGGAAAGGCGACATTCACCGGCCGTTGAGCCTTCACCACACGTTCGTGTGCCGTAACCGCCCCGGAGGGGGCCGGGTCCGCCACAATCGCGAAGCCGGCCGCCCGGCGTCAACGGGGCACCGGGCCGGCGCGGCACCACTTCAGGAGGACACGTGCGACGTAGCACCCTGCGGACCGCGGTCGCGGTCGTCACCGCCGGGATCACCCTCACCGCCTGCGGTTCGGACGACGGCGGCTCGGGCGGAGGCAGCGGGAGCGAGACGGACGCCGCGACCGCCACCTCCGCCGAGGACTTCGGCGGGATGGACGCCCTGGTCGAGGCGGCACAGGCCGAGGGCACGCTCAACGTCATCGCACTGCCCCCGGACTGGGCCAACTACGGCGAGATGCTCGACACGTTCAGCGAGAAGTACGACATCGAGATCAACAGCGCCAGCCCCGACGGGTCCAGCCAGGACGAGCTCAACGCGGTGGAGAGCCAGAAGGGCCAGGACCGCGCCCCCGACGTCCTCGACCTCGGGACCGCCTTCGCCCGGCAGGCCCAGGCGCAGGACCTCCTCGCGCCGTACCAGGTCGAGACCTGGGACGAGATCCCCGAGGACCAGAAGGACCCCGAGGGCAACTGGGTCAACGACTACGGCGGCTACATCTCCATCGGCTGCAACGCCACGGTGATCGCCGAGTGCCCGACGTCCTTCGCCGACCTGCTCGACCCGCAGTACGCCGGCCAGGTGGCGCTCAACGGCAATCCGACCCAGGCGGCCGCGGCGTTCAGCGGTGTCTGGGCGGCGTCGCTGTCCAACGGCGGCAGCCTCGACGACATCGGCCCGGGCATCGACTTCTTCAAGCAGGTGAAGGACGCCGGCAACTTCAACCCGGTCGAGATCACCCCCGCCACGATCCAGAGCGGCGAGACCCCGCTGTCGATCGACTGGGACTACCTCAACGCCTCCTTCACCGAGACGTTCGCCGCGGAGGGCGTCGAGTGGGAGGTGAACGTCCCGAGCGACGGGCTGTTCGGCGGCTACTACAGCCAGGCGATCAGCAAGTTCGCCCCGCACCCGGCGGCGGCGCGGCTCTGGCAGGAGTTCCTCTACGGCGACGAGGGCCAGAACATCTGGCTCAAGGGCGGTGCCCGGCCGGTCCGGCTGCCGTCGATGGAGGAGGCCGGTACCGCGGACGCCGACGCGCTCAGCGCGCTCCCGGAGGTGGAGGGGACGGCGGACTTCCCGACGCAGGAGCAGGAGTCGGCCGCGCAGGCGGTCGTGGCCGAACGCTGGAACGCGGAGATCTCCGGCTGAGTACCGCCGCCTCCG
>NZ_SPQM01000006.1 GCF_004570345.1 Blastococcus sp. CT_GayMR20
CCGACGTCGCCCGCATGATCGGGGCGCCGGTCTTCCACGTGAACGGCGACGACCCCGAGGCCTGCGTCCGCGTGGCGCGGCTCGCGGTCGAGTACCGCCAGGCGTTCAAGAAGGACGTCGTCGTGGATCTGGTCTGCTACCGCCGCCGCGGGCACAACGAGGGCGACGACCCGTCGATGACCCAGCCGCTGATGTACGACATCATCGACCGCAAGCGCTCGGTCCGGAAGCTGTACACCGAGGCGCTCGTGGGCCGCGGGGACATCACGCTGGCCGAGGCCGAGGAGGCCCTCAAGGACTACCGCGGTCAGCTCGAGCGGGCCTTCGCCGAGACGCACGACGCGCAGGAGACGTCCAAGCCCGAGCCCGTGATGGACCCGCGCACGGCGCAGGAGTCGCAGGTGAAGACGGCGATCACGCCGGAGGTCCTCAAGACCATCGGCGACGCGCACGTCTCCTTCCCGCCGGACTTCACCCCGCACCCGAAGCTGCAGAAGATGCTGGAGCGGCGCGCGGCGATGGCCAGCGAGGGCGGCATCGACTGGGCGATGGGCGAGCTGCTCGCGTTCGGGTCGCTGCTCATGGAGGGGGTGCCGGTCCGGCTCGCCGGGCAGGACTCCCGCCGCGGCACGTTCGTGCAGCGCCACTCGGTGCTCATCGACCGGGAGACCGGTGCGGAGTACACGCCGCTGGCCAATCTCACCGAGGACCAGGCCAAGTTCTTCGTCTACGACTCCCTGCTGTCGGAGTACGCCGCGCTGGGCTTCGAGTACGGCTACTCGGTCGCCAACCAGAAGGCGCTCGTCCTCTGGGAGGCGCAGTTCGGTGACTTCGTCGACGGCGCCCAGATGGTCATCGACGAGTTCATCAGCTCCGGCGAGGCCAAGTGGGGCCAGCGCTCCGGCGTGGTGATGCTGCTGCCGCACGGCCTCGAGGGCCAGGGCCCGGACCACTCCAGCGGCCGGATCGAGCGGTTCCTGCAGCTGTCGGCGGAGAACAACATGACCGTCGCCAACTGCACGACGCCGGGCAACTACTTCCACCTCCTCCGCCGTCAGGCGCTGTCGGACGTGCACCGCCCGCTGGTGGTGTTCACGCCGAAGTCGCTGCTGCGGGCCAAGGCCGCCGTCAGCGCGGTCGAGGACTTCACGGAGCAGGGCTTCCGTCCGGTCCTGCCCGACAGCGGTGTCGGCGGCGAGCCCCTGGACGACGCCGCGTTGCGGCGGGTGCTGCTCTGCAGCGGCAAGGTCGCCTACGACCTGATGGCGCAGCGGGAGTCCGACGGCACCGCGGACGTCGCCGTCGTGCGGGTCGAGCAGCTGTACCCGCTGCCGGCCGAGCAGATCCGGGCGGAGCTGGAGCGGTACCCGAACGCGACCGACGTGGTCTGGGTCCAGGAGGAGCCCATGAACATGGGCGCCTGGCAGTTCATGGCCGTCAACCTGCCCGAGCACCTGCCGGAGGGCCGGACGTTCCGCCGGGTCAGCCGGCGGGCCTCGGCCAGCCCGGCCGTGGGTTCGGCGAAGGTGCACGACGTCGAGCAGCGCCAGCTCGTCGCAGAGGCCTTCGCGGACTGACGTGTACTTCACCGATCGCGGGCTGGAGGAGCTGGCCGACCGGAGGGGCGAGGAGCAGGTGACCCTCGCCTGGCTGGCCGACCAGATGCAGGCGTTCGTGGACCAGTTCCCCGACTTCGAGGTGCCCGTCGAGCGGCTGGCCACCTGGCTCGCCCGCGGCGGCGCCGACCCGGACGAATGACACTGCGATCCTCCGGATCGCACCGCGGCCAGGTGCCGTCCCCCGGCTGAGCTGAGCCCTGCCGCGGGTCGCGGTGAGGACCTTCCGGGCCCGTCGCTGCGCTCCGCCCTCGCAGGGCGGCTCCCGGGCGCGCCTACCGGGCTTGGCGCCGCAGGGACGTCACCCTCTGACCGTGCTCGGTCACTCGCATGCCCTCTCCGGCCTCGCCGCGGGCGCGGCGACGCTGCCGTGGGCACCCATCCAGGGCACCGTCGCGCAGGTCGCCTGGGTCGCGGCCGCCGGCGGGTTCGCGATGCTCCCCGACCTCGACCACCGGGGCTCCACCGTCTCGGACATGTGGGGTCCGGTCACCGACGTCCCGTCCGGGCTGGTCGGCAAGGTCACCGGCGGACACCGATGGGGCACTCACGACGCGGTGCTCGCCCCGCTGGCGTTCGGCGGCCTGGCGATGCTCGCCGCGGACACCTACTGGGCGAGCCTGCTGCTGATGGCCCTGGCGATCGGCCTGGCGCTCCACGCACTGCACTTCGTCATCCCTGGCAACACGGAGACGACGATCATCGGCAACGTCGCGCTGTCGTGGGCAGGGGCCTGGTGGCTCCTCGAGCACAGCCCGCAACCGGCATGGCTGCCGTGGGCCGTGGCTCTGGGCGTGCTCACCCACATCGCCGGCGACGCCCTTACCAACGCAGGCATCCCGTTGCCGGTGCTGTGGCTGGTCCGGCGCACCCGATTGAAGTTCTCGCCCATGCGGACCGGCACGGTGCTGGAGAAGGCGGTGCTGGTGCCCGCCTTCATCGTGGCGATCGCGGTCTTCGTCTACCTCAACACCGAGGCCCGCACGGCCCTCGACCCCCTGGTCGACCGGATCCTCAGCCTCGGCTGAATCCGGTCGCCAGCGCGTCGCACGGCCCGCAGAATCGGGCGGTGGAACGCCTCTCCGACAAACTGCTGAACTGGGCCAGCATCCTCGACGACGTCACCCGGCGGCAGGCCGAGAACACCGCCTCCCTGGCGATCATCGCACCCCACGTCGCCCTCATGCCCGACGCGCACCTGGGCAAGGGGGCGACGGTCGGCTCGGTGCTGCCGACCAGACGCGCGATCATCCCGGCAGCTGTCGGCGTCGACATCGGCTGCGGCATGATCGCCGTCCGCACCCCGTGGACGGTCGAGGAGGTCCGCGCCCGGGGCTCGCTCGCGCCGCTGCGGGGCGACATCGAGCGCGCCGTCCCGTTGTCGGCCGGCAAGTACAACAAGAGGCTGACCGAGTCGGCGAAGCGCCGGGCCGCGGAGCTGGAGGAGCTCGCCGCCGAGCTGGGCGACCACGTGCTGCCCGCGGTCACCGGGGCGACCCCGAACTGGCAGCTCCAGCTGGGCAGCCTCGGCTCGGGGAACCACTTCATCGAGGTCACCGCCGACGAGCAGGACAGGGTCTGGCTGTTCCTGCACTCCGGCAGCCGGGGCGTGGGCAACAAGATCGCCATGCGGCACATCGCGATCGCCCGCAAGCGGGCCGAGCGCGAGCGGCTGGACCTGCCCGACCGTGACCTCGCCTGGCTCGAGGAGGGGACGCCGGAGTTCGACCGGTACATCGCCGAGCTGCGGTGGGCGCAGCACTTCGCCC
Organism: Blastococcus sp. CT_GayMR20; assembly: GCF_004570345.1. The sequence goes on from NZ_SPQM01000006.1 coordinate 3,386, forward strand.
TGCTCAACCGCGAGGAGATGATGGACCGGGTGGCCGGCTGCCTCGCCGTCCACATGCGCGCGGACGAGACCCCTCGCCTCGAGGTCACGAACTGCCACCACAACTTCACCCAGCGGGAGACCCACGACGGCGTCGACCTCTGGGTGTCGCGCAAGGGCGCGATCGAGGCGAGGAAGGGGCAGCCGGGCCTGATCCCGGGTTCCATGGGGACGGCGAGCTACGTCGTCGCCGGCCTGGGCAACCCGCTGTCGCTGAACTCCTCGCCCCACGGCGCCGGGCGGGCGTACTCGCGGAACCAGGCGCGGCGGACCTTCACCCGCGCCCAGCTCGAGGAGTCGATGCAGGGCATCGAGTGGCGGCACAGCGACGCCTTCCTGGACGAGATCCCTGCTGCCTACAAGCCCGTGGACGTCGTCATGGAGGACGCGAAGGATCTCGTGGAGGTGCGGCACACCCTGCGCCAGCTGGTCAACGTGAAGGGCGATTAGTGCACCGACCGCCGCCGAGGTCAGCGCGCGATGCCCTGCTCCCGCGCGCACGTGGCGACGGCGTCGGCGACGGCCCGGGCCACGCGGTCGTCCATGGGGCTGGGCACGACGTAGTCCGCCCGCACCTCGTCCCCGACGACGCCGGCGATCGCCGACGCGGCGGCGAGCTTCATCTCCTCGGTGATCGCGGTGGCGCCGGCGTCGATGGCGCCGCGGAAGATCCCGGGGAAGGCGAGGACGTTGTTGATCTGGTTCGCGAGGTCGCTGCGGCCGGTGGCGACGACGGCGGCGTAGCGGGCCGCCATCTCCGGATCCACCTCGGGCGTGGGGTTGGCGAGGGAGAAGACGATGCAGTTCGGGGCCATCGACGCGATCGCCGACTCGGGGACCGAACCGCCCGACAGCCCCAGATAGACATCGGCGCCTGCGAGAGCACCGATCATGGTGCCGGCGTACCCCGACCGGTTGGTGTTCTCGACGAGCCACTGCTTGATCGGCGTCAGGCCCTCCCGGCCGGCGTGCAGCACGCCCTGCGAGTCCGCCACCGAGATGTCGCCGATGCCGGCCCCGAGCAGGATCTTCGTGCAGGCGACGCCCGCCGCACCCGCTCCGGCGACCACCACCCGGAGGTCGCCGAGCTCGCGGCCGACGACCTTCGCCGCGTTGCGCAGCGCCGCCAGGACGACGATCGCCGTCCCGTGCTGGTCGTCGTGCATGACGGGGATGGACAACCGCTCGCGCAGCCGGGCCTCGATCTCGAAGCAGCGCGGAGCGCTGATGTCCTCCAGGTTGATCCCGCCGAAGGACGGCGCGATCGCGGCGACGGTCTCGACGATCGTGTCGACGTCGGTGCTGCTCAGCACGATGGGGACGGCGTCGAGTCCGCCGAACTCCTTGAACAGGCAGGCCTTGCCCTCCATGACCGGCAGGGAGGCGACCGGGCCGATGTTGCCCAGACCCAGCACGGCCGTGCCGTCGGAGACGACGGCGACGACGCGGGGCGCCCAGGTGAAGCGGTGGGCCAGCTCGGGCTCGGCGGCGATGGCGCTGGAGACGCGGGCGACGCCCGGGGTGTAGGTCAGCGCGAGGTCGGCGATCGAGTCGATCGAGCGGGTCGGCGTGACCGACAGCTTGCCGCCCTCGTGCACCGCGAACGCGGGATCGTCGGCGAAGCGATCGGGCTGCTGGTCGTGCCCTGAACCCGGACTGCCGCTCATGGACACGGGAGCCTAATGGGGTGGCCCCTGCGGCAGCCTGCCCGGGCGGGGCCAGAGCCGGCAGACGACGCGTCCGACGACCACTGCGGCGCCGAAGGACCGGCTGTCCTCGGTGGCGAAGGAGTTGTCCCCCTCGACCCAGTGGCCGCCCGGCACCGGCCGGAGGACCCGCTTCACGACCAGCAGGTCGGGGCGAGCGGGGAACCGAGCGAGGACGACGTCCCCCGGCCGGACGGCCGCTGCCGACCGGACACGGCGCACCAGCAGCCGGTCGCCGTGGCGGACGGTCGGGGACATCGACGGGCCGGTGATCCGCGCCATGGTCCAGGCGCTGCCGGGTCCGGGAACGGCTTCTCCCGCGCTGTCGCTGTCGATCACCGCGAGTAGGGTCGCAGACGACCCAACCCCACGACATCCGGAGGCACGTCCATGCGTTTCACCCGCATGTTCTCCGCCGTGGAGGCCACCGCTCACTGCGACCTCCCCTGCGGCGTGTACGACCCGGCCCAGGCCCGCATCGAGGCGGAGTCCGTCAAGGCCATCCAGGAGAAGTACCAGGGCAACGAGGACCCGGTCTTCCGTCAGCGCGCGGTCCTGATCAAGGAGCAGCGCTCGGACCTGGTCAAGCACCACCTGTGGGTGCTGTGGACCGACTACTTCAAGCCGCCGCACTTCGAGAAGTACCCCCAGCTGCACGAGCTGTTCAACAAGGCCACCAAGCAGGCCGGCGCCGCCGGCGGCAAGGGCAGCATGGACCCGGCCGAGGGCCAGAAGCTCCTCGACTACATCGCCGAGATCGACAAGATCTTCTGGGAGACCAAGGCCGCTGCCTGATTTCTCACGTTTCTCCCCGTCGCTGCCGGGCCACCCATACACGGGCGGTCCGGCAGCGTCGTCTTCTCTGCGGGCGCGACGACCGCGTCGATCCTTCCGCTGCGCCTAGGGTTCGCCGCATGCGCGGCTCGGAGGGTTACATGATCGACGTCGGCGCGCTCCTGGAGAAGGTCGAGGCCGCGGCCCCCATCGACTCCGTCGAGGCAGTCGCCGCCTCGCTCGGCGAGATGGTCGACGCCCGGGAGGTCAGCCTCCTCATCACCGACTTCACCGGACGGGCCGTCGTCCGGCTGACGTCGACGGACCGGGTGGAGGGCGCCCGGAGCCACGGCATCGAGCAGGCGGAGACCCTGCCCCTGCCCGGCACGCTGTACGAGCGCGTGCTGCGCACCCAGGGGGCCGACGTGCGGCCGCTCGACGACGGCTTCGCCCGGATGCTGGTCCCGGTCACCGACCGCGGGGACGCGATCGGGCTGCTCGAGCTGACGCTGCCGCGCCACCCCTCCCCCCAGGAGATCTCCGACATCGGGAGCGCGGCGCACGCCCTGGCCTACGTCGTCATCGCCGCCCGCCGGCACACCGACGTCTTCGAGTGGGGCCAGCGCTCGACGCCCTTCGCGCTGGCGGCCGAGATCCAGCGCCGGCTGCTGCCGGCCTCCTACACGTGCGAGGCGGGACAGTTCACCCTCGCCGGCTGGTTGGAGCCGGCGAGCTCGGTGGGCGGGGACACCTTCGACTACACCCTGGACCGCGACTCCCTCCAGGTGTCGATCACCGACGCGGTCGGTCACCAGGTGTCGGCGGCCCTGCTGGCGACGCTGTTGGTCGGCAGCCTGCGCAACGGGCGCCGCAAGGGCCTCGACCTCGGCAAGCAGGCGATGTACGCCAACGACTCCCTCGCCGAGAACGCGCCTGCCGGGCAGTTCGTCACCGGCCAGCTCATGCGGGTCGACCTGCACACCGGCACCGCAACGATCGTCAACGCCGGTCACCCGTTCCCGCTGCGGCTGCGCGACGGGAAGGTCGAGGAGGTCGAGCTGGGCATCGAACCGCCGTTCGGGGTCGTCCCCGGCAAGGGCTTCGACGTCCAGGAGTTCCCGCTGGAGCCCGGTGACCGGATCGTGCTGCTCACCGACGGCATGCAGGAGCGCAACGCCGTCAACCTCGACGTCGCCGCCACGCTGGCCGCCAGCGCCGACCTGCACCCCCGGGAGGTCGTGCAGGAGCTCGGGTCGGCCATCCTCCGGGCCACCGGCGGCGACCTGCAGGACGACGCCACGATGGTCTGCCTCGACTGGTACGGCGGGCCCCCGCGAGGGCGCAACAGCGAGCAGGGCGCCGACCCCGACCGCGCCTCCGCGCCCGTCTGAGCCGGACGTCCGGAGCCGCCCGGGACCCGGCCGGTAACGTTTGGCCACCATGCGCATCGACCGGGCCGGGTGGCCTTTCATCACCGGACCCCTGGCCCCTGCGGCTCTCGCTCTCGCGGCCGGACGACGGTGGGCCGCGTGGCCCTTTCTCGGGCTCTCCGCCTACATGGCCCTGTTCTTCCGTGACCCCGACCGCCGCTGTGACGCCGTGCCGCCCGACCCCGACGAGGTGCTCTCCCCGGCCGACGGCGTCGTCATGGTCGCCGGCGAACCGCAGCCCGACGTGGCGCCCGAGGGCGACTGGCAGCAGGTCAGCGTCTTCCTCTCCGTCGTCGACGTGCACGTCAACCGGTCGCCCTACCGCGGCGAGGTCGTGGAGAGCTCCTACCGCAAGGGCAGCTTCCTGGCCGCCTACCGCAAGGAGTCGGCGCACCGGAACGAGCGCAGCGAGCTGTGGCTGCGCGAGGGCGACCGCACCGTGGTCTTCCGGCAGATCGTCGGCGTCCTGGCCCGGCGGATCGTGACCCGCACCGGGCCGGGCCGGCGCCTGGCGACCGGCGAGCGGATGGGCCTCATGAAGTTCGGCTCCCGGATGGACGTCTTCGTGCCGCCGGAGTGCACGATCACCGTGACCGAGGGGCAGCGCGTGCGCGGTGGCGAGACCGTCATCGCCCGCTGGCCCGCGGCCGGCTGAGGAGGTCGCGCGTGCCACCCACCCGGCGCGGGGCGACCGTCGAGTTCGTCCGCGGTTCCGTCCGCGGCACCCGGCGCCGCGCTCTGGCGACGCTGCCCAGCCTGTTCACGCTCGGCAACATGTTCTGCGGGTTCTTCGCGATCCTGGTGTCGATCCGGGGTGACCACGATCTCGCCGCCGTCCTGATCGGCCTGTCGGTGGTCTTCGACATCACCGACGGCGCGGTCGCGCGCCTGGTCGGCGCCGTCACCCCGTTCGGCCTGCAGTTCGACTCGCTGGCCGACCTGGTCTCCTTCGGTCTCGCGCCGGCGCTGCTGGCTTTCACGGTGTTCTCGCAGGGCCGCGACGAGTGGGACCCGCTCGGCTGGGTGGCCTGCTTCATCTGGGTCGCCTGCGCCGCGATCCGGCTGGCCCGCTTCAACACCACCATCGATCCCACGGCCGACAAGCGGTACTTCATCGGCATGCCCAGTCCGGGGGCGGCCGGCGTGGTCATCGCGTCGGTGTTCGCGTTCGGCGACCAGATGCAGGGCCGCGACCGCCTGTGGGTGCTGCTGGTCGTCGTCGTCCCGGCGCTGCTGATGGTCACCAACATCCGCTTCCGGTCGTTCCGGTCGCTGGTCAGTCCCAAGAGCAGCCGGCCGTACGGGTTGATCGCGGCCGCCCTCGTGATCGTCATCGGCCTCGTGATCGATCCGGTGTGGACCGGCATCGCCCTGGCCTACGGCTACCTGCTGGCGCCGGTGCTGGTCCCGATCGTGTCGCCGCTGGGCCGGCTGCTGCCGGACCGGCTCAAGGAGGTGCTCTCATGACGGTGCGACCGGTCCGTCCGGACGACGTCCCGGCCGTCGTGGGGCTCGTCCGCGAGCTCGCCGACTACGAGCGGGCGCTGCACGAGGTGCGGCTCACCGAGGAGCAGCTGACCGCCGTGCTGTTCGGCGACTCCCCCGCCCTGTTCGGGCACGTGGCAACAGCTGACGACGGGGTGCACCCCGGCGAGGTCGTGGGGATCGCGCTGTGGTTCCTCAACTTCTCCACCTGGCGCGGCACCCACGGCATCTACCTCGAGGACCTCTACGTGTCACCCGGCCACCGCGGCACCGGTCTGGGCAGGGAGCTGCTGCGCACCCTCGCCGCCGTCTGCGTCGAGCGGGGGTACTCCCGCCTCGAGTGGTCGGTCCTGGACTGGAACGCGCCCTCGATCGACTTCTACAAGGCGGCCGGCGCCGTCCCGATGGACGACTGGACCGTCTTCCGCCTCACCGACGAGGCCCTCAGCACGTTCGCCGACGACCGGAGGACCCCATGACCACCGAGCGCACGCCGCCCGAGTGCTGGCTGACCGACATGGACGGCGTCCTCGTCCACGAGGAGAAGGCGCTGCCCGGCGCCGCGGAGTTCCTGGAGCGGCTGGTCGAGAAGCAGCGCCGGTTCCTGGTGCTGACCAACAACTCGATCTTCACGCCGCGCGACCTCTCCGCCCGGCTGGTCCGGGCCGGCCTGCAGGTGCCCGAGGAGTCGATCTGGACGTCGGCGCTGGCGACGGCGGACTTCCTGGCCACGCAGCTGCCGGCCGGTTCCGCCTACGTCATCGGTGAGGCGGGGATGACCACCGCGCTCCACGAGGTCGGCTACACGCTCACCGACACCGACCCCGACTACGTCGTCCTCGGGGAGACCCGCACGTACTCGTTCGAGGCCATCACCCGGGCGATCCGGCTGATCGGGCGCGGCGCCCGATTCATCGCCACGAACCCGGACGTCACCGGCCCGTCGCCGGAGGGTCCGCTGCCGGCGACCGGCTCGGTCGCGGCGATGATCACCCGGGCGACCGGCGCGGAGCCCTACTTCGTCGGCAAGCCGAACCCGATGATGTTCCGCAGCGCCATGAACCGCATCGAGGCGCACTCGGAGTCCACGATCATGGTGGGCGACCGCATGGACACCGACGTGGTGGCCGGCATCGAGGCCGGCCTGGAGACCGTGCTGGTGCTGTCGGGTTCCACGGCCGCGGCCGACGTCAGCCGGTTCCCGTTCCGCCCGAGCCGGATCCTCGACTCGATCGCAGACGTCATCGATCTGGTCTAACGCTCCAGGTAGGCCAGGCGAGCTTCGGGCGTGGCGAGCAGGTAGAGCTCGGCGGCCACCAGGAGGAGGACGGGCAACCCGATCGCGGGCTGCTCCGCCTCGAACGCGGTCGTGTAGGCCAGCGCGGCCAGGAGCAGCTGGAGGACGACGACCGGGCCGCGAGCCCAGCTCGCCACGCGCCACAGCCCGGTCGCGGCCACCGCGAGGGCCGCGGCACCGCCGGCGACGATCACCACCTCCGCGAGCGCGCGGGAGACACTGTCCGCCGAGCTGGTCACGGTCAGCCAGAGCAGCACCAGCGCGCCGATCGCGATGAGCGCCGCCTCCAGGCCGACGACCGCGGCCGCCCACTTCAGGGCGCGCGGCGCCTCGGGGCGCGACCGCTCGGGCCGGGGTGCCGGCGGCTCGGCCGCGGCACCGAGCAACCGGTCCAGCGCCCTGCGGGGCGGCTGCGGCGCTGCACCGCTCTGCTCCGTCACGACGGCGAGATTACGCGGGCACGGACGCTGCTCCTGCGCCCTTCCTCCCGGGGAAAAGCGTCGCGGCTGGTTAGCCTGGCGTCCATGCGCGCGCTCGTGGTGGTCAACCCTGCGGCCACCACCACGACGGAGAAGATGCGGAACGTGCTCGTCGGCGCTCTCGCCAGCGAGCTCAAGCTCGACGTCGTCCAGACCAACCACCGCGGCCACGCGCGGGAGCTCGCCGCCCAGGCGGCGGCCGAGGGCATCGACCTGCTGGTGTCCGTCGGCGGCGACGGCACCGTGAACGAGGTCGTGAACGGGATCCTCGACAAGGGCCCCGCCCCGCACCTGCCCATGCTCGCCGTCGTGCCGGGCGGGTCGACGAACGTCTTCTCCCGCGCGATCGGCCGCTCCCGCGACCCGATCGAGGCGACCGCGGAGATCCTGGACTCGCTGCGCGCCGGCCGGACCCGCCTGGTCTCCCTCGGCACCGCGAGCGCCTCGGGCTGCAGCGCCGCACCGGTCGAGGGCGGCGACCCGGCGACGGCAGCCGCCGACGCCGACGCCGACGCCGCCCGGCACGACGACGACTGGACGCCGCCGCGCTGGTTCGTCTTCGCCGCCGGCCTGGGCTTCGACGCCGAGGTCATCGCGCGCGTCGAGGCGCAGCGGGCGCGGGGCCGCCGTTCCACCGGCGCCCTCTACGTCCGGGAGGCGACCAGCGCCTTCCTGGTGGGGCGGGAACGCCGGCGGCCGGCCATGACGCTCCAGCTGCCGGGTCAGCCGCCGCTGGAGGGGCTGTTCCTCTGCCTGGTCTCCAACGTCAGCCCGTGGACCTATCTCGGCGCGCGACCGGTCAACCCGTCCCCCGAGGCCTCGTTCGACAGCGGCCTCGACGTCTTCGCGATGGGCCGCATGGGTCCGCTCCGGATGCTGCACACGCTCCGCCAGACCCTGGCGCGGGAACCCGACGCCCGCGGGCGCGGCGTGCACCGGTGGCACGACCTGGAGGAGCTGTCGCTCACCGCCTCCCGTCCGCAGGGCTGGCAGGTGGACGGCGACCATCTCGGCACCGCGACAGGACTGCGGCTGACGCACGTTCCCGCCGCTCTGCGCGTCGTCGCCTGAGAAATCCCGCTGGGGCTCTCACGCACGTCGCAGTACGGTTGTCAACGTCCCGCACCGGTGTGTGGTTCCGTCGAGTGGCGGGCCTAGCACGCCCGTGGTGAGCTTGCTCACGAGGGGTCGAACGACGGCCTCGATCTGCTTGACAGGCGTCCTCGTCGTGAAAACATCGCACGTGAACGCAACTTGCCGGTAACAAAACTTCGCCGGTGAGGACAACGCTCGAAGTCGCTGAGCCAAAGCGCTGGGCAACCGGTGTCGGCCCTGCACTGCGGTCCGAGGCCGGCGACTGAGATAGCAACCGTAAACGACACCGAGGAGTACGAAGCCATGGACTGGCGCCACCGCGCGCTCTGCCGGGACGAGGACCCCGAGCTGTTCTTCCCGATCGGGACGACCGGCCCGGCGATCGTCCAGATCGAGCAGGCCAAGGCCGTGTGCCAGCGCTGCCCGGTCGTGTCGTCGTGCCTGGACTGGGCACTGCGCTCGGGCCAGGACTCCGGGGTCTGGGGTGGGCTCTCCGAGGACGAGCGGCGTGCGCTGAAGCGCCGTCAGGCTCGTACCCGGGTGCGCACCGCCTGATCCGGAGCACGACCGCACGACGAACCGCCACGAGGCCGGTCCGGGATCCCCCGGGCCGGCCTCGGCTGTGTGTGGCGACGATGTGCGCGGATGGGCAGTTCTGGCCGCTGGAACTGCCCATCAGCGCACACTGCTCACCTCCGCGGCAGGCCGACCCCGGGGAGCCTCAGCACCGCCTCCGTGCCCGGCTGGTCGGTAGGAGTGCCCATCGCGAGGGTGCCGCCGAGCTCGCTGGTGACGAGGGTGCGCACGATCTGCAGGCCCAGCCCGTCGCTGCCGGCCGGGTCGAAGCCCTCGGGCAGCCCGCGGCCGTTGTCCCGCACCCGGACGACGAGGTCGTCGCCGGTCCGCTCCGCGATCAGCTCGATCGAACCCGGGACCCCCTCGAAGGCGTGCTCGGCGGCGTTGTGCAGCAGCTCGGTGATCGCCAGCACCAGCGGCGTCGCCGCGGCGGCCGGGAGCTCGCCGAAGGAGCCGGTGCGCCGCGTGTGCGCGGCCGGCCCGACGGACGTCAGGTCCCCCAGCATGGGCAAGACCTGGTCCAGGACGTCGTCCACGACCACGACGTCCTCCCGACTGCCGGCGAGCGTCTCGTGGACCACGGCGATGGACGCCACCCGGCGCACCGACTCCTCCAGCGCCGCTCGGGCGGCCGGTTCGGTCATCCGGCGGGCCTGCAGGCGGAGCAGCGCCGCGACCGTCTGCAGGTTGTTCTTCACGCGGTGGTGGATCTCGCGGATGGTGGCGTCCTTGGTGAGCAGCGCGCGGTCCCGCAGCCGGACGTCGGTCACGTCGCGGACCAGCACCAGCGCGCCGGGCTCGGAGCCGGGAGGCCGCAGCGGCAGCGCGCGCAGCAGCATCGTGGCGGTGGCGCCCTCGACGTCCATCGGATCGGGGAACCGGCCGGCGACAGCTGCGGCGATGCCGGCCGCCACGGCCTCCCCGGCCACGCGGTCGGCCGAGGCGCCCCGGGTCAGCTCCGCGAGGTCGGCGCCGACGACGTCGCCGGCCACGCCGATCCGCCGGTAGGCCGACAGCGCGTTGGGGCTGGCGTAGGTCGCGCGGCCGTGGCTGTTCAGGCGGACCAGGCCGTCACCCACGCGGGGACTGACCTCCGCGTCCTGCAGCTTCTGGGGCGGGAAGCTGCCCGACGAGACCATCAGGCAGAGGTCGGCGGCGATGTCCAGGTAGGTCAGCTCCAGGGTGGACGGCGACCGGGTGACGGCCAGGTTGGTGTCCTTGGCCAGGACGGCCACCGGGACGCCGTCGTGGCGCACGGGGATCACCTCGCGCCGCCGCGGGGCTACGCCCGACCAGTCGGGTTCGCCCTCGGTCACCGGCCGGCCCTCGCTGTGCGCGACCACGAACGGCTCGGCCACGACCCCGTCGACCTCGGTGCCCACCAGGTCCTCCGGACGGCTGGTCGGCGCGGTCAGGGGCCGGACCTGCGCGACGCACCACCAGCTCCCCGTCGGGAGCGGCACCCACAGCGTCAGGTCGGCGAAGGCGAGATCGGCGAGCAGCTGCCAGTCGGCGACCAGGCGGCGGGCGTGCTCGACCTGGGACGGGCTGGACGCCGAGCCGCGGGTGAGGCGGTCCGAGAGGCTGCTCATGATGGTTCCGAGCCTAAGGCGGCCGCCGCATACGCTCTCCGCGTGGCCGAGCCCCTCGCCTCCCCGTCCGTCGAGCCGGCCCGACCGGAGGACTACGACGCGATCGCCGAGCTGACGGTGCGGGTCTACGTGGACGGCGGTCTCGCCTCCCCCGGGTACGGCGTCGAGCTGGCCGACGTCGCCGGCCGCGCCGACCGCTCGGAGCTGCTCGTGGTCCGGGACTCCGGTCGCATCGTGGGCAGCGTCGCGCTGGTCCTGGACGGCGACTTCGGCAACGTGACCGCCTCCGAGGACGAGTCGGCGTTCCGGATGCTGGTGGTCGACCCGTCGGCGCAGGGGCGTGGCGTCGGCGAGCTGCTGGTCCGCACCTGTCTCGAGCGGGCGCGCGCCGCCGGCAAGCGCCGGATGGTGCTCTCGACCGACCCGCGGATGACCGCTGCCCAGCGGCTCTACCGGCGGATGGGCTTCACGCGGCTGCCCGAGCGGGACTGGTCGCCCGAGCCCGCCATCGACCTGCTCGTCTACGCGCGCGAGCTGTAGGAGGGGACGCCGGACGGCGTTGAAGATGTACCACGAGGTGCACGGCTCCGGCGGGACGCCCCTGCTCCTGCTGCACGGCGGGCTCTTCGACATCGATCAGCAGTTCGGCCAGGTCCTGCCCGGGCTGACCGCCGACCGCCAGGTGATCGCCGCCGACCTCCAGGGGCACCGGCGGACCAACGACGTCGACCGGCCGCTGCGCAGTGCGGATCTGGCGTCCGATGTCGTCGGCCTGCTGGGGCACCTGGACGTCGCTCGGGCAGACGTCTTCGGGTTCAGCGTCGGCGGGGCGACGGCCCTGCACCTGGCCATCGGGCAGCCGGAGCTGGTCCGGAAGCTGATCGTGTCGTCGGCCTCGTTCCACCCGGACGGCGACCGCCCCGAGAACAAGACCGCTGTGCCGGAGCTGACTGTCGAGATGATCGCCGGTACGCCGATGGAGCCGGCATACCGGGCCAAGTCGCCGCACCCCGACCGGCTGCAGGTCCTGCTCGACAAGCTGGGGACGTGCGACGAGGGGTTCGCCGGCCGGTCGGACGCGGACATCCAGGGCATTCCCGCCCCGACGTTGATCACGCTGGGCGACTGCGACGCGATCACGCTCGACCACGCCGTCCGCTTCCTGCAGCTGCGCGGCGGTGACGTGAACGGCGACTTCACCGGGGTGCCGGCCTCGCAGCTGGCGGTGTTCGCCGGCACCACCCACTTCAACGGCCTCGCGCGGACCGAGCTCGTCCTGGACGTCGTCCGCACCTTCCTCGACGCACCGATGCCTGAGGTCTGAGCCCGCCCGGTGCCGGTATCCGGGCGGTTCAAGTGGGCCTCTAGTGCGTGCCAAGTCCACCGAAAGCGCCCCGGGTCATGGTCCTCCCAGGCCCACCCGACGAGGAGAATCGCCATGACCCAGCAGACGTACCCGACCCCGCCCTCCGGCCAGCCGACGCCGCCGTACGCCCCGTCGTACGCCCCCTACGGCCCCGCGGCTGCCGGCTCCGGCCAGCCATCTGCGCCGCCCCGGCGCAGGCGCACCGGCGTGATCGTCGGCGCCGTCGTCGCCGCCGTCGTGGTGCTCGGCGGGCTCGTCGTCGGCGCGCTCCTGCTGTTCGGCAGCAAGACCCTGGACACCGCCGAGGCCGAGCGCCAGATCGCCCAGCTGACGCAGGACCAGGCCGGCGTCGCGCCGACCGACGTCTCCTGCCCGGCCGACATCGAGGCCGACGCTGGGGGCTCGTTCGCCTGCTCGGCGTCGCTGGAGGACCAGCCGATCACCTTCACCGTCACGCAGACCGACGACCGGGGCAACGTCGAGATCGACGGCGACAACACCTTCGTCGACATCGCCACGGTCGAGGCGTCGCTGGACGAGCAGCTGGGCGAGGTCTCCGGCGTGGAGGTCGAGAGCACGTGCGACGCCGACGGGCACTCCGTCCTCGTGGACGGCGTCGGGACGCCCATCCCCTGCACCGTGGTCAACGCCGGGGACGCCTCGGACAGCATCGAGGTGACCGCGACCGTGGACGAGAGCGGCGAGGTCTCCTACGAGGTGCTCTGACGGAGGGGCGACCTCAGCCACCGGCGACGGTGGCGATGAGGTCGCCCTCCTGGAGCACCTCGCCCTCCACCACGTGCAGCTCCTGCACGGTGCCGGCGCGTTCGGTGAGGACGGGGATCTCCATCTTCATCGACTCGAGGATGACCAGCGTGTCGCCGGCCGCGACCTCGGTGCCCGGCTCGACGAGGACCTTCCACACGCTGGACACCATCTCCGCGTGGATCTCCTCGACCGCCACCGGGCCTCCTCACCGACCTGCCGTCTCCGGACATGATCATCCAAGCACGGGGTCAGGCGGTCGGGACCGCTCTTCCGGCAGCCAGCCGGCCGAGGACGGCACACACGTCGGCGCCGTCGTGCGGCACCCCGGTGTCGGGCAGCGCGGAGAGCACGTCGGACGCCGCCCGCGCGGCAGACGCGATGTCGGGACCGGCGGCGCTGACCGTCGCCAGCAGGGCGTCGTACCAGCCGTCCAGCCGGTCCCCCGGTTCGTACCCGCGCACCGAGACGACCTCGGCACCCGGGCCTCCGGAGCGGCCGACGGGCAGCCGCCCGGTGACCCGGCCCGCGGTTCCCGGCGGCAGCGTCGACCGCAGCTGGACGGCGACCGCGGCGCGTGCGGCCGGTCCGGCAGGTGCGGCCGCCACCGCAGCGGGTCCCCCGGCGCTGCGCAGCGCCAGCTCGACCGCGTCCACGCCGTGGGCCCGCTCCAGGACGGCCATGTCGAGAGAGAAGCCGGCGGCCACCTCGGCGAGCTCGCCGTCCGGGGAGACGCCGACGGTGACCAGGCCTCGCCAGCCGACGTCCACCAGCCGCTTCGCGCTGCGGGGGAGCTCCGCCGGGTCACCGTCCCCGGGTGTCCAGGACACCCGTGCGATGCCGGCGGCCCGGTCGCGCGAGACGAAGGTCGGGAACCGGAGACCGTCGGCGGTCACCCACGCCAGCAGACCCCGCTCGCTGGCCGGCTCCACGCCGTCGCCCCCCAGCCGCTCCAGCACGTCGGCGTCCGGACCGACCCAGGTCAGCCCCGCCGCCAGGACGGCGGCGGCCAGGCGGGCGTTCCCGGCCAGCGCCGGCGGCACCGGCAGGACGGCGCTGACCCCGCTGCGGCGGGCAGCCTCGACGATGCGGTCCACGGCGAGATAGGACTCGCTGGCCGGCGCCGGCCCGAGCAGCACGGCGTCATCGGCCAGCCGCACGTGCAAGGCCGAGCGCTCCGCCTCGGAGTGCACCGCGACCGACTTCACACCCAGCCGCGCGCACGCGGACATCACCGCGCACGCGGCCGGTCCGCGGCCGGCCACGAGCACGCTCTCGATCCCCAGCTGTGCCACGCCCGCCCCCTCCTGCGACCCCCCGTCCGGAACCACCGCTGTGCAGTGAGCCGGCCCGCCTCGTGAGAGGCTTACCGAGCCAGCTTGGCGGCTCCGGCGACGCCGCGCACCCTACGTGCGCCCTGTCCCGGTCCGCGAGGACAGGGGTCGACCGGCCCACCAGCACCGCGAGAGGAGGGCAGCGATGTCCAAGCGTGGACGCAAGCGTCGCTCCCGCAAGGGAAGCAAGGCCAATCACGGCAAGCGGCCCAACGCCTGAAAGAGGACCCGAAAGACAGCGCCCCTCGCCGCAGATTGCGGAGAGGGGCGCTTTCGTTAGTGCGTATCAGGCGGGGGCGGGGTGGTCCCCGGCGCTCTCGGCGGTGACGCGCTGGACGCTGACCTGCGTGCCGTCCTCCTCGAAGGACACGTTGGTCAGCTGCACCTTGATGCGCTCGCGCAGGCCGGCCGGGGGTGCGTCTCCCCCGCAGCGCCGGCGCACCAGCGCCTTGAACTCCGCCTCGATGCCGAACTCCCGGAGGCACGAGGAGCAGTCCTCGAGATGCTCGGCGATGAGCGCGCGCCGCTCGTCGCCGGTCTCGTGGTCCAGGAACTCGAAGACGTGCGACAGGACGTCGTCGCACGAATGGATCTCGATCGGCTCGCCTGCGCCATGGACGTCGTCGGTCATGACTGGCTCGCCCCCTCACCGGCTCCGGCGCGGACGAAGCCGCGCTCGCGGGCGTAATCGGCCAACAGCTTCTGCAGTCCCCGTCGACCACGGTGCAGACGGGACATCACCGTGCCGATGGGCGTGCCCATGATCTCGGCGATCTCCTTGTAGGCGAAGCCCTCGACGTCCGCGAGGTACACCGCCAGACGGAAGTCCTCCGGCAACTGCTGGAGGGCCTCCTTGATGTCGGAGTCGGGCAGGTGGTCCAGCGCCTCGATCTCGGCGGAGCGCAGCCCGCTCGAGGTGTGCTCCTCCGCCGCGTACAGCTGCCAGTCCTGCACCTGCTCGGTGGGGTACTGCTGCGGCTGCCGCTGCTTCTTGCGGTAGCTGTTGATGTAGGTGTTGGTCAGGATCCGGTACAGCCACGCCTTGAGGTTCGTGCCCTCGGCGAACTGGTGGAAGGCCGAGTAGGCCTTCACGAAGGTCTCCTGCACGAGGTCCTCGGCGTCGGCCGGGTTGCGGGTCATCCGCAACGCCGCCGGGTAGAGCTGGTCGAGGAAGGGCAGCGCGTCGCGCTCGAAACGGGCGTCCCGCTCGGCGCGGGTCTCCGCCTCCCCGGCTCGGCTGCCGTCCGCCCGCGCTTCGGGCGTCTCGACCGGAGCCGTGTCCTCGGGGGTCTGATCTGCGGTCTGCTCAGGCACCGACCGTCCTCTCTGGGGCCCCCGGATGCGGGGCGCCGCATCGATCGATCCTAGCCGCGCGGCATCGGGGCGGCCCGGGGGGCGCCGGTGCGCGGCCCGCGGGCGGGCGCTGGAGACGGTGCTGCTCACGGCCGGTCCAACGGCGGGCGGGAGGGCGGGCATTCCCGGTACCGGCGAGCCGGGTCGGAACCGCCGCTACGCTGCGGCGCCGTGGCGGCGACCCCCGCGGTGCGGGTTCTCGAACGGGCCCGGGTGGCCCACACCCTGCACCCCTACGACCCGGAGCACCCCGCCGACCAGGGGCACGGCGAGGCGGCGGTGGCCGCGCTCGGCGCCGATCCCCGCCAGGTGTTCAAGACCCTGGTGGCCCGCGTCGACGGCGTCCTCACCGTCGCGGTCGTCCCGGTGAGCGGCACGCTGGACCTCAAAGCCCTGGCCGCGGCGGTCGGCGGCCGGAAGGCGGTGATGGCCGAGCCCGCCGACGCCGAACGGACGACGGGCTACGTGCTCGGCGGCATCAGCCCGCTCGGCCAGAAGAAGGCGCTGGCCACGGTCGTCGACGAGTCGGCACTCGGCTTCGCCACGGTGATGGTGAGCGCCGGCCGCCGCGGCCTCCAGGTGGAGCTGCCACCCGCGGACCTGGTGGGCCTGACGAGGGCCCGCACCGCACCGATCGGCCGGTGAGGTCAGGCGTTCGGGAATCGGGGACTGGACCTCAGCGCCCATGCTCCTGCGTCCTGGCGACCGCCCTGACTGCGAGCCGGCCCGACTGTCTCGTGACGGCCCACGTGGGCCGCCGGGGATGTTCGGGACGGGACAGGGTCAGGCCAGTCGGCCACGCAACGTCGATAGGCCGTCCCCGCTGAGGTGGCGGAGTGCGACGGTGCGGCCGGTGATTGCCAGCAGGAGCGCCTCGGCGTCGCCCCGCACGGTAGGACCGCTGCCGTGAGACCAGTCGATGTCACTGGCTTCCCATCGCAGACCGTCCAGCGTTCCCTTGGGCACGACGCCACCGGCGGGCGCGGCGGTCAGGTAGGTCAGCGACGTGTGCAGGCGCTCCTGGGGGATGTCGCGGGGCAGCCCCAAGGGCCAGCGGATGTCCAGGCCGTGTACCAGCAGGTCCGTGAGGGGCGCCTCGGGACCTGCACCGGGCGGGGTGAACCGCGAGTCGGCTTTTCGACGCAGCACCTCGGTGAGCTCGCCGAACGGCCGACGTGCCTGCTCGCGGGTCAGCCGAACGTTCGCTCGGTCGAAGTTCCCGCGGCACGCCACCATGGCCAACACGAACTTCGGGATGCCTACTTCCAGCGGCACGACCAGGTGCGCAACCACGTCGTGGACGCTCCATTCCCTGCAGAGGCTCTGCGTCGCCTGCTGCTCCCCCGTCAGTCCCGACAGCAGCGCAGCCAGACCGCGACGCTCGTCGGCAATCTCCGCGAATGTGTCCACAAAGGTCATCCTCGCAGGGCAATCACGGCGTCTTCTCAGGTGCAGCTCCGGTTCTCCGGTGCAACTTCAGCCGAGACCGCGGCCAGGACGACCGGCGTCGGCTGCCCGACCGGAACAGCGAGGCGCACACGCAGCCGGAGGCCCGACCTCGTGTCACCGGGCGCAGTGGACTTCTTCGCCTCCCCGCTCAGATCCGTCAACGGCGCACCCGACAGCGCAGGTGAAGCACCCGGTTGCCCTGAATCACCACGTCAGGATCCTCCAGAAGGTGCTGCGCGCGGACCGACCCGAAGTAGCGCTTGCCGGACCCGAACACGACGGGTACGACGTCCATGCGGACCTCGTCGACCAGGCCCGCGGCAAGGACCTGGCCACCGACGTCGCCAGCAGCGACCTCCACCATGCGGTCACCCGCGAGCTCCTGCGCCCTGGCCACGGCTGCCTCGACGCCGTCGACGAAGTGGAACGGCGCCTCGGGGTCCCAACCCTGGGGCTTCGGTCGGTGCGTCACGACGACCACGTGGTCGATCCCGCCCGGAGGTTTCCCGTCCCAGCCGTCCGTCATGTCGAAGACGTGGCGGCCGACGATCGTCGCCCCGATCTGGTCCCAGTACGGCCGGGTGTAGTCGTAGGACGCCTGCGACACCTTCAACTCGCCGCTCTCGTCCAACGGCACGTCACCGCTGGACAACCAGTCGAACAGCGGTCCGGGCTGGTCATCCTCGTCCGCGACGAAGCCGTCCACCGACACCGAGCTGTACATGACCACCTTGCCCACGGGGCTCTCCTCTGCTTTGGGCTGCCCCAAATTAGCGTGTCGTGAGTTGTCGTTCCTGCAAGAGATCAATCGGCCGGCAGCGGCCGGCCGTCCAGCGCGTGGCCGGGATGCTCCCGCAGAACCGCCGCCGGGTGATCGTCGGCCTCGTCCAGGGCTGACCACCGCAGGCGTCGGATGGCCGAGACTGCGCGAAGGGGCGGGTGTCCCACGAGCCGCCCTCGGCGCCACATGCTCGCGCGATCGAAGTCGAGGGATCGCTACCTGAGTGGAGGCCCGACGACCTTCGCAGAGCGGTCTCAGCCGTACGGCGTGAGCAGCTGGTCGACCGGCGCGTGGTCGTCGGTGAGCACGTCGGCGTCGCCCACGAAGTCGGCCAGGGCGTCGCCCTCGGCGACCCGCCAGACGAGGTCGCGGTCGGTCAGCGCCTCGGCGATCGCCTCGGTCGGCAGCGGCTGCCGGGATGCGACGGCGACCAGGTTGCCGCCGTCCTCGCCCGCGAGCACCGGGATCCGCGCCAGCAGCGCGACGTGCGGGAAGACGGCGCGCATCGTCGCCAGCTCGGCGCGCACGAAGCCCAGCGGCGGGTGGTCGATGAGGTTGACGGCGTAGACGCCGTCGTCGGCCAGGGCGTCGTCGACGAGCTCGAGCGCCTCCCGGGTGGTGAGCTGCCACGGCACCGACAGGCCACCGAAGGCGTCGCCGACGACCAGATCGCGACCTCCCGGCGGCTCGTCGGCCAGGCCGACGCGGCCGTCGGCCACCCGGACCCGCAGCCGGTCGGAGGTCTCCAACTCGAGCTGCTCCCGGTCGATGGCGACGACCCCGGGGTCGACCTCGATCACCAGGCTCTCGGTCCCCGGCCGGACCTCGGCGAGGTAGCGCGGCAGGGTGAGCCCGCCGCCGCCGACGTGCAGCGCCGACAGCGGCTCCCCGGCGGGGGCGACGACGTCGGTGACGGCGGCGATCGCCCGGACGTACTCGAACTCCAGGTGCGTCGGGTCGGCCAGGTCGACGTAGGAGTGCCGCAGGGTGTCGAGCAGCAGCACCCGTCCGGACCCGCGCTCGGGGTCGGCGACCACGCGGGCGCAGTGGTAGGCGGTCTCTTGCTCGCACGGGGTCGGCGCCACGGCGGCCAGTCCGGCGCCGGCCACGGCCAGCACGAGGAGCCCGGGTGGTACGCGGCCCGCACCGCCCGCCGTCCTGCGGCGCAGCAGGACGCCGACGGCGATGCCGGCCACCACGGTGAGCCCGCCGGTGCCGACGAGGATGACGCTGCTCGGCAGGATCGCGATCAGCAGGAAGCCGGTCACGAACGTCGCGGCGATGCCGCCCAGGGTGCCGATGCCCGACAACCGGCCGACGACGGCCCCCGTCTCCGACAGAGTGGCCAGCTGCAGCTTCACCACCATCGGCGGCACCGCAGACAGCAGGGCGGCCGGGACGACGACCGCGACCGCCGCCAGCAGCAGCACTCCCCCGGCGTCGGCTCCGCTGAGCAGCGAGCCGGTGAACCGCACCAGCGGCAGGACGGCGACGACGAGCGCGCCACCGGCCACCATCAGCGGCGCGAGCAGGCGGCGCGGGTCGGTGCGGTCGGCGGTGGCGCCCCCGGTCCACGCGCCGAGCGCGATGGCGGCGAGCGCGAAGCCGATGATCGCGGTGCTGGTCTGCAGCGTGACGCCGACGTACGGCGCGATGAGCCGCAGTCCGACGATCTCGAGCACGAGCACCGCGCCGGAGCAGAGGAAGGTGACGGTCGCCGCGACCCAGGTCGGCAGCGGGTGGGGGCCTGACTCCACCGTCAGAAGAGCGCGGGCTGGTCCGCGGGAGCGCTGACCGCCTCCGACCGGGAGACCAGCTCCGGCCCGTTGTTGGCCACGTTGTTCACCGCCGTGCTGACCGGGCGCAGCTCCAGCGCCTCGACCAGCTCGGGCGGC
This sequence comes from Blastococcus sp. CT_GayMR20, assembly GCF_004570345.1. Next base: position 22,801 of record NZ_SPQM01000006.1, read on the forward strand.
GTCGGCTGAGCCAGCTCCTCGACGTCCTCACGGGCCGGGTCGAGCCACGCCGTCCACCGGTCGGGGGGCAGCACCAGCGGCATCCGCTCGTGGATCTCCGTCAGCGCCCCGACGGCCGGCGACGTCACGATCGTGCAGGTGTAGAGCCGGTCCTCGCCGCGGCCCCAGACCTCCCACAGGCCGGCGAAGGCGAGCAGCGACCCGTCCTGCGGGGTGACGTAGTACGGCTGCTTGCCGGGGGAGTCCAGCCGCTTGGCCCACTCGTACCAGCCGTCGGCCGGCACCAGGCACCGGCGGGAGGCGGCGGCCTTCTTGAAGGCCGGCTTCTCGGTGAGCGACTCGACGCGGGCGTTGAGCATCCGGTTGCCGACGGAGACGTCCTTGGCCCAGGAGGGGACCAGACCCCACCGGACGGCGCGGAGCTCGCGGTGCCCGGCGCCGGTGGGTGCGCCCTCGGCGTCGCGCTCCTTCTTCCAGCGGACGACGTGCACGTCCTTCGTCGGAGCGACGTTGTAGTCGGCCGGCAGTGGCGCCTGTCCCTCCGCCCGCACGGCCTCGAACTCGAGGACCAGGTCCTCGGCCCGGCGGCTGGCGGCGTAGCGACCGCACATGGAGGTTCCTCCCGGATTTCCGATGTCGGGACGAACTCTAGGTGGGCCTGCTGACACCGCGCCGTCGCGCGTGGTGGGCACCGGCTCGGGTAGGGCCGTTGACGGACGGAGTTGTCGAGAGACGAGGATCACGGACGTGACCGCCACGCAGAACGCACCGACCGAGCAGCCGAAGACCGCCAGCGACTCCGGGGCCCGCCCATACGCGACTGTCAACCCCTACACCGGGGAGGTCGAGAAGGAATTCCCCTTCCTGGAGGCCGGCGCCATCGACGGCGTCGTCGCGAAGGCCCACGCCGCCTTCCTCGAGTGGCGGCGGCGCCCGGTCGAGGAGCGGGCGCAGATCGTCGGGCGTGCCGGCGAGCTGATGCTCGAGCGCGCGGACGAGTTCGCCGCCCTCGTGACCCGCGAGATGGGCAAGCGCATCCAGGAGGCCGGCGGCGAGGTACAGCTGGCCGCCAGCATCCTCGACTACTACGCGAAGAACGGCCCCCGTTTCCTCGAGCCCCGCCAGATCGAGGTGATGAAGGGCGAGGCCGTCGTCGAGAACGAGCCGCTCGGCGTGATCCTGGCCATCGAGCCGTGGAACTACCCGCTGTACCAGGTGGTCCGGGTCGCCGGGCCGAACCTCGTCCTCGGCAACGCGATCCTGCTCAAGCACGCCGAGCTGAACCCGCAGACGGCCCTGGCGATCGAGAAGTGCTTCCTCGACGCCGGCGTCCCCGAGGGCGTCTACACGAACGTCTTCCTCGCCATCCCCGACGTCGAGCAGGTCATCGCGCACCCGCTGGTGCGCGGCGTCACCCTCACCGGCAGCGAGCGGGCCGGCAGCGCCGTCGCCTCGCTGGCCGGCAAGCACCTCAAGAAGTCGGTCCTGGAGCTCGGCGGCAGCGACCCGTTCATCGTGCTCGACACCGAGGACCTCGGCCGCACGGTCAGGGCCGCGACGACGGGGCGGATGCAGAACAGTGGCCAGGCCTGCATCGCAGCCAAGCGGCTGATCGTCCCCGAGGACATCTACGAGCCGTTCGTCGAGGGCCTGAAGCAGGCGTTCTCCACCTTCTCCCCCGGCGACCCGAGCGACCCGTCGACGACGCTCGCGCCGCTGTCGAGCGAGCGGGCGGCCAAGGACCTGCACGCGCAGATCCAGGACGCGATCGACAAGGGCGCGACCGTCGTCATCGGCGGCGGCCGGCCCGACCTGCCGGGCGCCTTCGTCGAGCCGACGATCCTCACCGACGTCACCCCGGAGATGCGGGCCTACTCGGAGGAGCTCTTCGGCCCGGCCGCCGTCGTCTACAAGGTGTCGAACGAGGACGAGGCCGTCGAGCTGGCGAACAACACCACGTACGGCCTCGGCGCCGCCGTCTTCTCCGGCGACCTCGACCAGGCCCGGTCGGTCGCCGACCGGATCGAGGCCGGCATGGTGTTCGTCAACCAGCCGACCGGGTCGTCGGCCGAGCTGCCCTTCGGTGGCGTGAAGCGCTCGGGTTACGGCCGGGAGCTGTCGGAGCTCGGCATGTACGAGTTCGCCAACCGCAAGCTCACGCGCGTGCTGCCGGCCAAGAAGGCGGACAAGCCGCAGGCCGGTTGAGAACCCCAGGCAGAATGGCGCTGTGAATCCGGTCTGGACGACGCCGCACCGCTCGACCCCGGTCGACGCCGTGGTCGCCCTGCCCGGCTCCAAGTCGATCACCGCCCGGGCCCTGATCCTCGCGGCGATCGCGGACGGGCCGAGCCGGCTGGTCCGGCCGCTGCGCGCCCGCGACACCGACCTGATGGCCGCCGGCCTCCGCGCCCTCGGCGTCCGGATAGAGGACGACGGCGACGACCAGGTCGTGACCCCGTCGTCCCTGCGCGGACCGGCGCAGGTCGACGCCGGCCTGGCCGGCACCGTGCTGCGCTTCCTCCCGCCGGTCGCTGCCCTGGCCCACGGGGCCGTCACCGTGGACGGCGACCCGAGGCTGCGCGACCGCCCGAACGCCGGGCTGCTCGCCGCCCTCCGCGCCCTGGGCGTGTCCGTGGACGACGGCGGCCGCGGCCGCGCCCCGTTCACCGTGCACGGATCGGGCCGGGTGCGCGGCGGGGCCGTGGACGTGGACGCCAGCGAGTCCTCCCAGATCGTCTCCGGCCTGCTGCTCGCCGCGGCCCGCTTCGACGAGGGCATCGATCTGTCCCTCGCCGGCGGCGTCCCGTCGATGCCGCACGTGGAGATGACCGTGACGACGCTGCGCGAGCACGGCGTCGACGTCACTCCGACCGATCGCGGCTGGCGGGTTGCGCCCGGGCCCGTCGCCGCCCGCGACGTCGTCGTCGAGCCCGACCTCTCCAACGCCGCCCCCTTCCTCGCTGCGGCGCTGGCGACGGGCGGGCGGGTGACCGTGCGGGACTGGCCGGCGGTCACGACCCAGCCCGGCGCCCAGCTGGACCGGCTGCTGGCCCGCATGGGTGCCGAGGTCGAGCGCACCCCCGTGGGGCTGCAGGTCACCGGCACCGGCACGATCCGGCCGCTCGTCGCCGACCTGGGCGAGGTGGGCGAGCTGACGCCGGTCCTCGCCGCGCTGTGCGCGCTGGCCGACGGGGCGTCGCGGCTGACCGGCATCGGCCACCTGCGCGGCCACGAGACCGACCGGCTACAGGCACTCGACGAGGTGCTGACTGCTGTCGGCGCGCGGGTCGAGCAGCTGCCCGACGGCCTGGTCATCGAGCCCGGACCGCGCCGGCCCGCCCTGCTGGACTCCTACGCCGACCACCGCATGGTGCACGCGGCCGCCGTCCTCGGGCTGGCGATCGAGGGGGTGCAGGCCGGGGACCCCGGCGCCGTCACCAAGACGCTGCCCGACTTCGTCGATCGCTGGAACGGCCTGCTCGGCGACCCCGTGGGAGTCCCGCACTGAGCGGCCGGCGGCACGACAGCCGCTCGGACGAGGACGACATCCGGGTACGGCCCGGCCGTCGCGGTTCCCGCCCGCGCACGCGCACCCGGCCGGCGCACAAGGACGCCGTCCCCGGGCTGGTCGTCGCCGTCGACCGCGGTCGCATGACCGTGCGGGTCGAGGGTCCCGGCGTCGACGCGGTCGACGTCACGGCGATGCGCGCCCGGGAACTCGGCAAGCACGGGGTCGTCGTCGGCGACCGGGTGCGGCTGGTCGGTGACACGAGCGGCCGCACCGACAGCCTGGCGCGGATCGTCTCCATCGAGGAACGGACGACGTCGCTGCGGCGCACCGCCGACGACACCGACCCCACCGAGCGCGTGGTCGTGGCCAATGCCGACCAGCTGGTCATCGTCACCGCGGTGACCGACCCCGAGCCGGCGTACGGCTTCCTCGACCGCTGCCTGGTCGCGGCCTACGCCGGTGGCCTCGAACCGCTGCTCTGCATGACGAAGACCGACCTCGGCAGCCCCCAGCCCCTGTTGGACCGGTACGCCGGGCTGGGCCTGGATGCCGTGCACATCTCCCGGGAAACGCCGCTGGACCCGCTCCTCGACCGGCTCGTCGACAGGATGAGCGTCTTCGTCGGCCAGTCCGGTGTCGGCAAGTCGACCCTGGTCAACCGGCTGGTCCCCGACGCGTTCCGGGCGGTGGGCGACGTGAGCAAGATCGGCAAGGGCCGGCACACGTCGTCCTCGGCCGTGCTCTTCGATCTCCCCGGCGGCGGCACCGTCATCGACACCCCCGGCATCCGGTCGTTCGGCCTCGCGCACGTCACCGCCGACGACGTCCTCGAGGCGTTCGAGGAGATCGCCGAAGCCGCCGTCGACTGCCCGCCGCTGTGCGGGCACACCGCCGACGACCCCGAGTGCGCCCTCGACGCCTGGGCGGCGGCCGGCCCGCCGGCCCGGCTGGAGCAACTGGCGGCGCTCCGGGTGCTCCTCGGCGCGGTCGGTCAGCTCGGCCCCGGGTACTGAGAGGAACTAGCGGCGGCGGAACAGCCCGCGGCGCGGCTGGGCGAACAGCGCGTCGTCCATCGGTCCGTCGACCGCCTCGATCCGCAGCTCATGGCCCCGGCCGGGCGTCAGCCCGCCGATCTCCTCGGTGGACACGCAGACGCCCGTGCCCACGTCCAGCCGCACCCGGTAGGCGTCGGGGTAGGCCCTCAGCACGTAGTGGGGGTGGTCCGCGAACTCCAGCAGGTCGATCGCGCGGGTCCTCAGCAGCGGGCAGCACCCGCACCGCGGCTCGTAGTAGGGAGTCGGGCGCACCACGGCTTCCCAGGCCGGCCGGCCGGCGTGCTCCACCTCGGTGACGGCGTCGACCGTCACCGCCTCCCACTCCTCACCGGTCTCGCGGTCCTGGCCATCGGCGAGCTCGACCGGGTCGAGCATCGCCACCCACCGGTAGTCCTGGTACATCGGGGCGTCGGCGGACACCACCGCCGGGCGGACGTCGACCAGCCCGTCCTGGCGCAGCACCGGTGGCTCGGCCTCGACCGGCCACGGCAGCCCTCTCGGGTAGCCGCCGTCCGGAGTCAGGACGCCGACCTGCAGCGGAGGCTCACGGACGATCTGGAGCAGATCGCCCTCGAGGGTCTCCACCCGGAGCTGGTCCGGACGGCGCAGCCAGGCCCGGACGTGATCCGGGCCGCCGCCGTCCACGCCGCGGCGGAGGGTGAACCGCAGCGTCGACCACCGCCACGGCGAGGAGCGCGCCAGGGCAGCGAACGAGTCGGCGCTCGGAACTAGCACGCGGGGAAGTCTGGCGCGCCCCGGCCGCGCGCACGAGCGAGTTACTCGGAACGACCGCCATCCGCATCGCGGCGGTCATCCCGGCCCGCAGAACGACCACCGTGCGCAAGACGGCGCGGATCAGAGATCCACCGGACCGCCGATGCGCCAGTAGACGCCGGCCTCGCGGGTCAGCAGCCCCTCGTCGACGAGGTAGCGGCGCAGCGCGGCGACGTCCGGGTGCCAGACGGCCAGCAGCGCGTTGACCTCCCGCTCCGGGTACCGCACGCCGGGCTCGAAGACACGCACCAGGTGGTGCAGCACCAGGAGCCGCTTGCTGTGCTGCGCCGGGATCGAGACCAGCCGTCCGTCGCGGACGAACGCCGACAGCACCGCGTCCTCGGCCGGGTCGTCGGACAGCGGCTCCGGGGGCGGTGCCGCCTCGGCGGCGGCCCGGGCGGCCACGCCGAACCGGTCGGCGTGCAGCAGGAGGGTGTGGCCGTCGCGGTGCACGAGCCCGGCGCGGGCCAGCCGGCGGGCGGCGAGGGCGACGTCCTTGAGCGGGAGGCCCGACGCCGCGGCCACCTCCTCGGTCGTCCCGGCGCCCAGCGCGAGGGCCGCCACGACCTTCAGACGCGTGGGATCGGCCAGCAGTCCGGCGATCGTCGCGGCGTCCACGCTCCGACGGTATCGGCGCATCCCCGGATCCCGGACGGGTACTCCGGGGGCATGGTCAGTCCCATCGACATCCAGAAGGCTCTGTCCGGCATGGACTATCCGGCGAGCAAGGACGACATCGTCCGCCACGCGGAGCAGCAAGGGGGTGACAAGGAGGTCGTGGAGGCCCTCAGGAAGATCGAGGACCGCGAGTACGAAGGCCCGAGTGGGGTCAGTTCAGCGGTCTTCGACTGATCCCCGGCTAGGTTCGGTGCCCATGACGTCGGGGCGCGGGTTTTCGGAGGACATGAGGCTGGCACACGTGCTGGCCGATCAGGCCGACTCGATCAGCCTGGACCGCTTCAAGGCGCAGGACCTGAAGGTCGACACCAAGCCCGACCTGACGCCGGTGACCGACGCCGACCGGGCCGTCGAGGAGATGCTGCGCATCACCCTCAGCCGGGCTCGCACCCGCGACGCGGTGATGGGCGAGGAGTTCGGCACCACCGGTCACGGCCCGCGCCGCTGGGTGCTCGACCCGATCGACGGCACGAAGAACTTCGTCCGCGGCGTGCCGGTCTGGGCGACCCTCATCGCCCTCTTCGACGGCGAGGAGCCGGTGGTCGGCCTGGTCTCGGCCCCCGCGCTCAACCGGCGCTGGTGGGCGGCCAAGGACGTCGGCGCCTGGACGGGGCGCCGCCTGGAGTCCGCGACCCGCTGCCAGGTGTCGCAGGTGACCGACCTGGCGGACGCGAGCCTGTCGTACTCGAGCCTCTCGGGCTGGGCGGACCGGGGACGCCTCGACGGCTTCCTCGACCTCACCCGCTCCGTCTGGCGCACCCGCGCCTACGGCGACTTCTGGAGCTACGTCCTGCTGGCCGAGGGCGCCGTCGACATCGCCTGCGAGCCGGAGGTGTCGATCTGGGACCTCGCTGCCCTCGACGTCATCGTGCGGGAGGCCGGCGGCACCTTCACCGACCTGACCGGCGCCCCGGGACCGGCCGGCGGGCACGCACTGGCGACCAACGGCGCGCTGCACGAGGCGGCACTGCGCCACATCCGGCTGCCCGACCCCGACTGACCTGCACGGTCACGAGGTCGTCCCGCGCCACCGCTCCGCCGCGCGTGCCAGCTCCGGCGCCGGGCGCGGCTCCACCATCGGGCCGTGGTCCCGCCGGGGGACGACGTCGAGCCCGGCGCCCCGGCCGGCCAGCATCGCAGCGCCGACCGCCGAGGCGCTGCGCAGCCGCAGGTGACGGACCGGCCACTGCAGGACGTCGGCGAGCACCTGCTGGACGACGGCGGCCCGGGCGCCGCCACCGGTGAGGACGACGGGCACGGCTCCCGACGGGACGTCGAGCAGCCCGACCGCCGCGGCGACGGCGAATCCGATCCCCTCGACCGCCGCCCGGGCGAGGTCCGCGCGCGTGGTGCCCGGTTCGAGCCCGGCCCAGCCGCCCCGGTCGTCCGGGCCGGCGACGCCGCCGCGCTCGCCGGTGAGGAAGGGGCGGAACACCGCTCCCCCGGCCCCGGCGGGCGCCGAGGCGGCTGCGTCGAACAGCTCGTTCCAGCTCAGGCCGAGGACGCCGCAGACCCACTCCCACGCGGAGCCGCCGTTCTGCAGCGCGGCCATCGCGTACCAGCCGCCGTCGGCGTCGGCGTAGCCGTGCACCACCGGGTCGTCGACCGGTCGCGGCCGCCATCCGGGCCGGAGCACCTGGACGCCGGTCCCGAGGTTGACCTGCAGGGCCCCTTTCGTCCCGGCCGCGAACAGGGCCAGCGGGGTGTCCGCGCCGCCGACCACCACCGGCACCTCGCCGACCGGCAGCGCCGCGGTCCCGACGACGTCGGCGGATGACCGGACGTCCGGGAGGAGCGCGCGGTCGATGCCGCCCGCCGCGACCGCTGCGGCCGACCAGTCGTCGGCCACGACGTCCCAGAGCAGGGTGGCCGAGGCGTCGCTGCGGTCGGTGACCGCGCCGGGGACGAGCGTTGCGCGGAGCGCGTCCTTGGGCAGCAGAGCAGCCGCGGCCCGGTCGACGACAGCCGGCTCGTTCATCGCCAGCCAGGCCAGCATCGGGCCGGTCATCCCCGGCGCGAGCGGGTTCGCCAGGGCGGCCCGGTCGGCGGACGGCAGGGCCCGCCAGCGTGCCAGCTCGCCGGTCGCGCGCCGGTCGGGCCACAGCAGTGCCGGCCGCAGCGCGGTCTCGGCGTCGTCCACCAGGACGGCGCCGTGCATCTGCCCGGCGATCCCGAGCGCCCGCACCGGGGCGCCGGAGAGGTCCAGCCCGGCGAGCGCCTCGTCGAACGCGCGCCGCCAGGTGCCGACGTCGGTCTCGGCCCACCCCGGCGCCGGTCGCGCGACCTCGTACGCGGACTCGGCCTCGCCGACGACCTCCCCCGCCGCGTCGAGCGCGACCAGCTTCAGGCCGCTCGTGCCCAGGTCGGCGCCGAGCAGGACGTCGTCGGGCATCGGGCGTCAGCCGGGATGCGCGAAGCCGCCGGCGCGGCCGTTGCGGTCGGCCAGCAGCCCGGCGAGCGTCGAGACCGCGATCTCCGCCGGGGCCTTCGAGCCGATGTCGAGGCCGATCGGGCGGTGCACCCGGGCGATGTCCGCCTCGGGCACTCCGAGCGCGGTCAGCGCGGCGACGTGCGGGCCCTCGTGCCGGGGGTTGCCCATGACGCCGATCCAGCGGGCGGGCCGGGCGAGCGCGTCGCGGAGCAGTTCCCCCAGCTCGTCGCGGTGGTGGTCGGTCACCACGACGTCCGCCGTGCCCGCGGCGAGCTCCCGGTCCAGCTCGGCGAAGCTCCGCACGACGAGGTCCGGCGTGCCCGCGGGAACGCGCTCGCCGTCCGGCTCGACGACCACGGTGCGGAAGCCGAGCTCCGCACCCCAGCGCACCAGTACGTCGGCCACCGGCCAGGCGAAGACCGCCACCAGCAGCCGGTCGGCGGTCACGCCCGCTCCGGGCTGTCGCCGTAGGAGTAGGCGGCGTCGACGTACCGGCCGCCGGCGGCGACCCCGGGAGGTGCGATCCCGTCGAGCCGCGCGAGGTCGTCGGCGGAGAGCCGGACGTCGGCGGCGGCGACGTTCTCCTCGAGGTAGGTCCGCCGCTTGGTGCCCGGGATGGGGACGACGTCCTCTCCCTGGGCCAGCACCCAGGCCAGCGCCAGCTGACCCGGGGTCGTCCCCTTCTCCTGCGCCATCGCCCGGACGGCCTCGACGAGGCGGAGGTTCACCGCGAAGGCCTCCCCGGTGAACCGCGGATGACCCCGCCGCCAGTCGTCCTCCCCGAAGTCCTCGGGGCCGGTGATGGCGCCGGTCAGGAAGCCCCGGCCCAGCGGGCTGAAGGGGACGATGCCGATGCCGTGCTCGCGCGCGACGCCGAGCACTTCTGCCTCCAGGTCCCGCGTCCACAGCGACCACTCGCTCTGCAGGGCGGCGATCGGGTGCACGGCCACCGCCCGCCGGATCGATGCGGCGCTGGCCTCCGACAGGCCGAGGTACCGGACCTTGCCCTGCTCGACGAGCTCGGCCAGCGCACCGACCGTGTCCTCGATCGGCACCTTCCGGTCCACGCGGTGCTGGTAGTAGAGGTCGATCACGTCCACCTTCAGCCGTCGCAGGCTGTCCTCCACGCGCGCACGCACGTTCTCCGGGCGGCCGTCGATGCGCTGGCCGCCGTCCTCGGTCCGGCTGATCGCGAACTTCGTGGCGAGCTGGACATCGTCCCGGCGGCCGGCGATCGCCTCCCCGACCAGCTCCTCGTTGTGCCCGTCGCCGTAGACGTCGGAGGTGTCGAGGAACGTGACCCCCAGGTCCAGGGCCCGGTGGATCGTCGCGATCGACTCCTTCCGGTCGGCGGCGCCGTACATCTGGCTCATGCCCATGCAGCCGAGGCCGAGCGAGGAGACGGTCAGGCCGGTCAGGCCGAGCGTGCGGGTGCCGACGGAGGGACTCATGCCCGCATCCTCGTGCGTCGCCACCCGGGCCCGCCACCGGCCCCTCTGGTGGAATGGTCGAGCTGGGTGCCGACCGCCGGCAGCCGACAAGGAGGCCCTTCGTTGGAGTACGCCGAGTCCGTCGTCGACCTGGTCGGCAACACCCCGCTGGTGCGCCTCACCTCGGTGACCAGCTCCCTGGGCCCCGACGCGCCGCTGGTGCTGGCGAAGCTCGAGTACCTCAACCCGGGCGGATCGGTGAAGGACCGCATCGCCGTCCGGATGGTCGACGCCGCCGAGGCGAGCGGTGCGCTGAAGCCGGGCGGGACGATCGTGGAGCCGACCAGCGGCAACACCGGCATCGGGCTCGCCCTCGTCGCCCAGCAGCGCGGCTACAGCTGCATCTTCATCTGTCCCGACAAGGTGGGCCAGGAGAAGATCAACGTGCTGAAGGCCTACGGCGCCGAGGTCGTCGTCTGCCCGACCGCCGTCGACCCGTCCGATCCGCGGTCGTACTACTCGGTCTCCGACCGGCTCGCCCGCGAGACGCCGGGCGGCTGGAAGCCCGACCAGTACTCGAACCCGGCGAACCCGCAGTCGCACTACGAGACGACCGGCCCGGAGATCTGGGCGCAGACCGAGGGCCGGATCACCACCTTCGTCACGGGCATGGGCACCGGCGGCACGATCAGCGGGATCGGGCGCTACCTCAAGGAGGCGTCCGGCGGTCGCGTGCGCGTCGTCGGCGCCGACCCCGAGGGCTCGGTCTACTCCGGGGGCACCGGCCGCCCGTACCTGGTGGAGGGCGTCGGCGAGGATTTCTGGCCGTCCACGTACGACCGCGAGATCGCCGACGAGATCATCCCCGTGTCCGACGGCGACTCCTTCGCGATGACCCGGCGGCTGGCCCGGGAGGAGGGGCTGCTGGTCGGCGGCTCCTGCGGGATGGCCGTCGTCGCCGCGGTGAAGGCAGCGAGGAAGCTCACCAGGGACGACGTCATGGTGGTGCTGCTCCCGGACGGCGGCCGCGGCTACCTCAACAAGATCTTCAGCGACAAGTGGATGGCCGACTACGGCTTCCTCGACTCCGCCTCGGGCACCACGGTCGGCGAGCTCCTGCACACCAAGTCCGGCGAGACCCCGACGCTGGTGCACACGCATCCGAACGAGACCGTCCGCGACGCGATCAACATCCTCCGCGAGTACGGCGTCAGCCAGCTGCCGGTGGTGCGCGCGGAGCCCCCGGTGACGGCCGGCGAGGTCGTCGGCTCGGTCGACGAGAAGACCCTGCTCGACTCGCTCTTCGCCGGCCGGGCCAGCCTCGCCGACCGGGTGGAGAAGCACATGTCCCCGCCGCTGCCGATCATCGGCTCCGGGGAGGAGGTCGGCGCGGCGGTCGCCGCGCTCGGCTCCGCCGACGCGCTCGTGGTGCACGTCGACGGCAAGCCGGCCGGCGTCGTCACCCGCCAGGACGTGCTCGGCCACCTGGCGGGGCTCGGGCATACGGTCGGCCCATGAGCGGCTTCAACACGCGGGCGATCCACGCCGGGCAGGAACCGGACCCGGCGACCGGGGCGGTGATCCTGCCCGTCCACCTCACCACCACCTACAAGCAGGACGGCGTGGGCGGCCTGCGCGGCGGCTACGAGTACAGCCGCAGCGGCAACCCGACCCGGACGGCGCTGCACGAGGCGCTGGCCGCGCTGGAGGAGGGCACCACGGCGCTGGCCTTCGCCTCCGGCCTCGCCGCTGAGGACACCCTGCTGCGGACCGCCTGCCGTCCCGGCGACCACGTCGTCCTCGGGGGCGACGCGTACGGCGGGACGTTCCGGCTCATCTCCCGCGTGCTGTCGGAGTGGGGTCTGGAGTACACGCCCGTCCACCTCGACGACCCCGACGCGGTGCGCGCGGCGATCCGGCCGACCACCCGCGTCGTCTGGTGCGAGACCCCGAGCAACCCGCTGCTCAACATCACCGACATCGAACTCACCGCGGCGGTCGCGCACGAGGCCGGCGCGCTGCTCGTCGTCGACAACACCTTCGCCTCGCCCTACCTGCAGCGGCCGCTCACCCTCGGCGCGGACGTCGTCGTCCACTCGACGACCAAGTACCTCGGCGGGCACTCGGACGTCGTCGGTGGCGCACTGATCACGCGGGACACCGGCCTCGGCGAGCGCCTGGCCTACAACCACAACGCGATGGGCGCGGTGGCGAGCCCCTTCGACTCGTGGCTGGTGCTGCGCAGCCTCAAGACGCTGGGCGTCCGGATGGACCGGCACTCGGCCAACGCCGCACGGGTGGCCGAGTACCTGCTCGACCACCCGGCGGTCTCGGGCGTGCTGTACCCGGGGCTCCCGACCCACCCCGGGCACGACGTCGCCGCGAAGCAGATGGCCGGCTTCGGCGGGATGGTCTCGTTCCGGCTGAGGGACGGCGAGGACGCCGCACTGAAGGTGTGCGAGCGGGCGCAGCTGTTCACGCTGGCGGAGTCGCTGGGCGGCGTGGAGTCGCTGATCGAGCATCCGGGCCGCATGACGCACGCGAGCGCGGCCGGTTCGCCGCTGGAGGTGCCGGCCGACCTGGTGCGCCTCTCGGTCGGCATCGAGGACGTCGACGACCTCCTGGCCGACCTGGAGCAGGCCCTGGCTGAGCGCGGCGCCGTCAGCAGAAGGGCCCCCGTCAGAGCGGAAGCGTGAGAATCCTGGGGCCGTCCTCGGTGACGGCGACCGTGTGCTCGACGTGGGCGGCCCGGCTGCCGTCGGCGCTGCGCAGCGTCCAGCCGTCCGCGTCGACCCGGTAGTCGTCGCTCCCGCCGGCCAGGAACCAGGGCTCGATGGCGATGACCAGGCCGGGCCGCAGCGGGACCCCTCGCCCCGCCCGGCCCTCGTTCGGTACGTGCGGGGCCTCGTGCATCGTCCGGCCGACGCCGTGACCGCCCTGGTCGGTGTTGATCCCGCACCCGCCGGCGCGGCCCACGGCGCCGATGGCCGCGGAGACGTCGCCGACCCGGTTGCCCACGACGGCCGCCGCGATACCGGCCTCGAGCGCGCGTTCCGCGGTGGCCACGAGCGACAGGTCCTCCGGTCGCGGCGTGCCCACCGGGAACGTGATCGCGGCGTCGCCGACCCACCCGTCGAGCGTGGCGCCCGCGTCGACGCTGAGCAGATCGCCGTCCCCGAGGACGTCCGGCGAGGGGACGCCGTGCAGCGCGACGTCGTTGACCGACAGGCAGACCACGCCCGGGAACGGCGGCGTGGTGGCCGCCGGGGCATAGCCGAGGAACGGCGAGGTGGCTCCCGCCGCGGCGAGGACATCCCGGGCGACGGCGTCGAGCCGGGTCAGCCGGACGCCCGGCGCCGCGGCCGCCCGGACGGCGGCCAGCATGTCGGCGACCACCGCACCGGCGGCGCGCATGGCCTCCAGCTCGCCAGGCGTGCGCAGCTCGATCACGGGAACTCCTTCCGGTCTGACCGTCCCGGTCTTCAAGGGACCCCATCCTCCTCACCCCTCGCAAGCTCGGGGCGAGCCTCTGGATGGGCGGCCGGCTGGGCGCCCTGCTGCAGGCCGCTGCGGGAATCGAACCCCGGCGGAGGTCGCCTGGCCGTATCTGCCGCCGACGCCGGGCGCTCCTCCCGGCATGGTCTTCCTGGTCGTCACCGTCGTGGCCGACGTGGCCGGCGTCGTCCTGCTGGGCGCGGCCCGGGGACTGGAGCGGCCGGCCCTCCTGCTCGCCGGGCTGCTGCTGCTCCTGTTCGGCTTCGTGATGTTCTCGTACGCCACACGGACGGTCCCGGCAGGTCTGGCCAACGCGGTGTGGGCCGGGGCGAGCATCGTGCTGGTGGTCCTCCTCGGCCGGATCTTCCTGAGCGAGACGATCTCGGCGGCGCAGTACGTCTGCCTGGGCCTGATCCTCGCCGGCACGCTGGGTATCTACCTCCTCGGCCGCGCACCGGTGTCATGACCAGCGTCACCGAGTCCACGTGGACCGTCCCGACTCCCGCCCAGCTGGGCACCGAACTGGCCGCCATCGACCTGCCGGCACTGGTCGGGCGGCACGGCACGCCGCTGCTGGTGCTGGACCCGGCGAGGATCGCCGAGCAGTACCGGGCACTGCGCCGGGCGCTGCCGGACGTGCGGCCGTACTACGCGGTGAAGGCCCTGTCGCACCGGGCGGCGCTGGCCGCGGTCCGCGACGAGGGCGGCTTCTTCGACGTCGCCTCTCCTCGGGAGGTCGCGCTGGTGACGGAGCTGGGCGTGGCCCCGGACCGGTGCATCTACACCCACCCGGTCAAGAAGCCGGCGGACGTCGCGGCAGCGGTGCGGTCGGGCATCCGGACGTTCGTCTTCGACAACGAGGCGGAGCTGGACAAGTTCGCCGGCCTCGAGCACGACGTCGAGCTGCTGCTGAGGCTCCAGTACCGCACGCCGCAGGCGCTCATCGACCTGTCCTACAAGTACGGCGCCCGGCCTGACGAAGCCCTCGATCTCCTTCGGACCGCGCAGCAGAAGGGCCTGCGGGTGACCGGCCTGTCGTTCCACCCCGGCAGCCAGCTGGCGAGCGCCGAGCCGCTGCTCCAGGACATCCAGCACGCGGCGATGCTGATCGACTGCCTGGCCGACGTGGGCGTGGACCTGGACGTCCTCGACATCGGCGGGGGCCTGCCGGTGCCCTACGACGCGGCCGTGCCGCACCTGGACAGCTTCGTGTCGGCGATCGCGGAGGAGATCCGCCCACTGACCCGACGCGGCATCCAGGTGATCTCCGAACCGGGGCGGTTCGTGGCCGCGCCCGCCATGCTGGCCGTGGCCGGCGTCGTGGGGGTCACCCGGCGCGGGGGGATGCCCTGGTACTACCTGGACGACGGCCTCTACGGCAGCTTCTCGAACGTGCTGAGCGACCACGTCCACCCCACGGTCTACGCGTACGACGCGGGGCTCGAGGAGCGGGAGACCCTCCCCAGCGTCCTGGCCGGCCCGACCTGCGACAGCACCGACGTGATCACCACCAGCGCGATGCTGCCGGCGATGGAGGTCGGCGACCTGGTGGTGGCGCCGTTCATGGGGGCCTACACCAGCGTGACGGCCTGCGAGTTCAACGGCCTGCCGAAAGCCACCGTGGTCGTCGTCTGACAGAGGCCCCCCTCCTCCTCACCCCTCGCAGTCTCGGGCGAGCCTCTGGAGGCGGCCTTCAGCCTGTGGGCCCGACGATGAACAGCGGGCGGAAGTGCTCGACGACGGGGAACGGGTCGTAGAAGGAGTGCAGCAGGCGCCGCCACTCCTGGTATCCCGGCGAGCCCCGGAAACCCTCCGTGTGGTCCTCGAGACGGTTCCACTCGACGAGCAGGAGGAACACGTTGTCCCGCTCCGTGCACCGCGACAGCAGCAGCCGCCGGAAGCCCGGCGACGAGGAGATGATCGGGGAAGCGGCCCGGAACGCCGCCTCGAACTCGGCCTCGCGGCCCGGGGTCACCGACAGCTCGGCGTGCTCGAGGATCACCCGGCGGAGGTTACGGGGAAGCAGGAGCCGGTCAGCGCGGTTGTCGCCAGGCAGCATCGAACGAGGAGGAACGCCGTGAGCACCACCGAGAGCAGCGACCTGGCCGCCCAGGAGCGCGCCCGCATCCGCGAGGTCCACCTCAAGCCCGCAGGAGAGCGACCGTCGTCGACGGCCCGCGGCCTGCACCACACCGCCCTGATCAGCAGCGACGTCGAGCGCACGGTGCGCTTCTACCAGGACGTGCTGGGCTTTCCGCTGACCGAGCTGATCGAGAACCGCGACTATCCGGGCTCCTCCCACTTCTTCTTCGACATCGGCAACGGCAACCTGCTCGCCTTCTTCGACTTCCCCGGCCTCGACGTCGGCCCGTACGCCGAGGTCCTCGGCGGGCTGCACCACATGGCCATCAGCGTCGACCCCGACCGCTGGGCGAAGCTGGTCGAGCGGCTCACCGAGGCCGGCGTCGAGCACGAGGTGCACAGCGGCGTCTCGGTCTACTTCCGTGACCCCGACGGCGCCCGCATCGAGCTGATCGCCGACCCGCTCGGCGAGATGTACGGCCAGCACGTCCTCTGACGCAAGCCGCTCCCCCGACGTGACGCAGCCGCCCCGTCCCGGCCCGGCCTCCCGAGTCTCCCTCCCGGCCCTCTCGCCGTCCTCGAAGCTCTACGTGGGCACCGAGGCCGGCGGCTCCGCCCTGCTCCTCGTGGCCACCCTCACGGCGCTGCTGTGGGCCAACTCCCCGTGGTCCGGCTCCTACGACGCGTTCTGGTCGACGACCGCCACCATCGGCGTCGGCGACCTGGCGCTGTCCATGGACCTCGAGCACTGGGTCAACGACGCCGCGATGGCGCTGTTCTTCCTGGTCGTCGGCCTGGAGATCACCCGCGAGGTGTCCACGGGCGAACTGCGCGACCGGCGGAACGTGGCGGCGCCGGCCCTCGGCGCCCTCGGCGGCCTGCTCGTGCCGGCCGCCGTCTACCTCGCCGTGAACCCCTCGGGCCCGGCCAGCGCCGGCTGGGGCATCGTCATGTCCACGGACACGGCGTTCGTCCTCGGCATCCTCGCGCTGTTCGGCCCGCGGTGCCCGGACCGGCTGCGGCTCTTCCTGCTCACCCTCGCGATCGTCGACGACATCGGTGCCATCTCCGTCATGGCGCTCGTCTACAGCGGGAACCTCGGCCTGACCGCCCTGGCCGTCTCCGGCGTGCTGGTCGCCGTCCTGGTGGGTCTCCGGTGGCTGGGTGTCTGGCGGCTGGCGCCCTACGTGGTCACCGGCATCGCGCTGTGGCTCGCCGTCCATGCCTCGGGCGTGCACGCCACGCTGGCCGGCGTCCTTGTGGGGCTGCTGCTGCCGTCGAAGCCGACGGCGCCGGAAGTGCTCGATCGCACCCGCGACTACGGCCGTGCGCTCCGCGAGGCGCCCGACCCGCAGCGGGCCCAGCTGGCCCGCCTCGCCGTCGCCGCCACCGTTCCGGCCGGCGCCCGGCTGCAGCAGACGCTGCACCGGTGGACCGCCTACGGCGTCGTCCCTGTCTTCGGTCTGGCCAACGCGGGTGTCCCGCTCGACCTCGAGACCCTGCGGACGGCGGCGACGTCGCCGGTGACCCTGGGCATCGCGGCCGCCCTCGTCGTCGGCAACGCGATCGGCATCACCGCCGGTGCCGCGGTCGCGCTGCGCACGGGCTGGGGCACGCTGCCCGGCGGCGTCCGCTGGTCGCACCTGATGGCCGGCGCGACGCTGGCCGGCATCGGCTTCACGATCTCGCTGTTCATCACCGATCTGGCGTTCACCGACGAGCGGCTGCGCGAGCAGGCGACCATCGGCATCCTCGCCGGCTCAGTGGTGGCAGCGGTCGCCGGTGTCGTCCTGCTCCGCGTCCTCGGCGAGCGCTTCTCGCTGTGCTCGCCGGAGTCCGAGGGGCCACCGGCGCTGCCGCCGCGGCCCTGGCTCGAGCCCTCCGTTCCCGCCTGACACGGCGCGGCGCAGGGCGCCGAGCTCCATCCGGCCGGAGAAACGGCGGCCGTCGACGAGGACGGTCGGCGTGCCGGCGACCCCGGCGGCCAGGCCGGCCGCGAAGTCGGCCTCGATCTTGTCACCGAACGGCTGCGCGGCCTGGCCGACCACCCGGTCGCCGTCCAGCCCGAGCTCCTCGGCGTAGGCGCGCAGGGCGGCGTCGTCGAGTCGCTCCTGCCGGACGAACAGGAGGTCGTGCATGGGCCAGAAGCCTCCTTGCGCGCCGGCCGCCTCCGCCGCGAGGGCGGCGGTCAATGCATACGGATGGCGCTCGGCCAGGGGGAAGTGCCGGAAGACCAGGCGGATCCCGCCGTCGGACTCCTCGACGAGGCGGCGGAGCACCGGCGCCGCGGCCGCGCAGTACGGGCACTCGTAGTCGCCGTACTCGACGACCGTGACCGGCGCCCCGGGATTCCCGAGCACGTGCTCGCCCGGCAGCCGCCGGACGGCGCTCTCCTCGGGGGTTGCCGTCACCGGCCCGGGGAGGTCACGAGGTCGGCGTACTCGGGGTGCTTCTCGATCCAGCCCCGCACGAACGAGCACTTCGGGACGACCGAGCCGCCCTTGGCGCGAACGTCGTCCAGCGCGCCCTGCACGAGCGTGCTGCCGAGGCCGGACCGCCCGCTGTCCTGGTCGACCTCGGTGTGGGTGAACACGGTGGTGTCGCCGTTGCGCTGGTAGTCGGCGTGGCCGAGCAGCTGCTCGCCGTCGCGGATCTCGTATCGGTCTGCTTCCGGGACGTCCCGGACGGTGGGCTCCATGCCGACGCCAACGGTTGCCCGGCGGCCGCTGTTCCGTCCCGTGGACGGAACGGGCCCGGTCACCGAGGTGACCGGGCCCTTCGTCGTAGCGGGGACAGGATTCGAACCTGTGACCTCTGGGTTATGAGCCCAGCGAGCTACCGAGCTGCTCCACCCCGCGTCGGCGCAACCCAGGCTACACGCCGCTCGGCGACCGCCTCCGGGCCCCTCGCGACGGCCCTCGTGACAGCCCCGTCACACAGGTCCCAGCGCCGCGCGCGCCTTCCCTGACCGCCCCGCGGCGCCGCTTACAGTCCGCACCGTGGCGGGGGGTGCAGCGATGAGCATGTTCGCCGGCCAGCCGCAGCCGGTGGAGATCCTCCACCGCGGCATCTGGTACTCCGGCGAGCTCATCGGCTGGCGTCACGAGGCGGACGGCCGGGTCGCCGCCCGGGTCCGCTGCCGCGTCGACGGACTGCGGCACTCCGCCTGGGTCGACCTGCAGACCCTGCGCCTGCCCGATCCCCAGCACCCGCCCCGCAAGGAGCGGTACCCGGCCGCCCTCCCGAAGGCCGCGGCGGACCCGGAGGACGACGCGACCCGCCCGCACTCCATGCTGGCCGGGCTCGGCAGCGCACGTCCCACCAAGCCCGTGCACGCCGTCACGCCGCCGCCGGCGCCGGCGGCCGTCGAGCCGTGGCACGAGCGGCCGCCGGTAGCCCGGCCGCAGTGGGACGAGCCCCGGTCCCGGCCGCGCCGCAACGAGCAGCTGCACCAGCTCGACGCGTACCTCAGCGTCGTCTGACGCGGCCGGCGCCGATCGTCGCTACGGCGATGCCGACAAGGCGTCGGTCAGCAACGCGACGAGCGCCTCGTGCTGCACGTCGGTCGAGGACGCGATCTCCTCGTCCGAGCCGTCGAGAGCCCGGGCGGCGAGCCCCGCCTTGCTGTCGATCAGCTCGGCGATCCGGGCGTCGATCGTCTGCGCCGCGATGATGCGCCACGCGGTCACCGGTTCCGCCTGACCGATCCGGTGACTGCGGTCGATGGCCTGGGTCTGCTCAGCGTCGGTCCAGGACAGCTCGGCGAGCACGATGTTGGACGCGACCTGCAGGTTGAGCCCCACGCCGGCCGCGGTCAGGGAGCAGACCGCGATGGCGACGTCCGGGTCCTTCACGAAGGCGTCGATGTTGCGCTGCCGCGCGGTCGACGTCTGGTCGCCACGGATCGAGGAGAACCGGATGCCCTGCTTGGCGAAGGTCTCCTCGGCCGCGTCCATGACGTCGATGTGCTTGGCGAAGAAGACCACCTTGCCCGCACTCCGGGCGAGCTGGGCGGCGTAGTCGGCGGCGAGCGGCGCCTTGGCCTGGCCGATGCGGCGCACCATGCTGAACACGTTCTCGCCGGTCGTCGAGGTGGCCGCGTCCTTCAGCTCCGCCCGCGCCACCCTGCGTACCAGGGCGTGGTCGATGCCCTCGACGAGGTCGGAGGAGCGGTTCGCGAGCGCGGTCTCGTACCGCGCCACCATCCGCCGGGCGAGATCCCGCTCGGCGGCCCGGATCGACCGTCCGGTCGGCCCGTCCAGCTCGACGGGCAGGTCGGCGACGCGGCGGGCGGGGATGTCGGCTGCCACGTCGACCTTGCGGCGGCGGACGACGCCGCGGTCGATGACGCACGCACGCGCGGCCGGGTAGAACCCGGGGTCAGCAGGTGTCAGGCCGGACTGCTCGAGCGCCTCCATCAGCTCGCCGATCGGCATGGCCTCGTCGATCCAGCCCAGGAACTGCCAGATCGCCCGGAAGTCCTCGATGTCGTTGATCAGCGGGGTGCCGGTGAGGGCCATCAGCAGGGGACGCCCGGTGCGGGCACGGATGCGCTCGGAGAGCTCGAGGACGTGCTGCGAGCGCTGGGACGTCTTGTTCTTGATGAAGTGTGCCTCGTCGACCACCATGCCGCGGAAGCCGAAGTCGCCGATCCACCCCACGTGCCGGTCGAGCACCTCGTAGTTGACGACGACGATGTCGGCGAAGCCGTCGATGGTGTTCCCGTCGCCGTGGATCACCGTGGCCGCGCGATGGGGCGTCCACAGTCCCGCCTCGCGCGCCCAGTTGGTCTTGACGACGTTCGGCACGACCACGAGCAGCGGGTAGGCGTTCGCCGCCTCCGCGGCCAGCAGGGCCTGGGCCGTCTTGCCCAGGCCCGGCTCGTCGGCGAGCAGGAAGGTCCGATGACCGGAAGCGACGGCAGCCACCAGTTGTGCCTGGTGCGGCATGAGCTCCCGACCGCCGGGCGCGCGCAGGGACGACGGCGCCGGGAGGGCCATGCAGGCCGAGGCTCCGGCGCCGGCGCGCTCGAACGAACTGAGGAGCGGGCCGAGCAGCTCCCACCCGGCGAGGCGGCGTGGGCGGACCGTGGTCTGCCGCACCGCATCGAAGTCCGGGGCGAGGAACGGGTTGGCCAGCTGCCGGGAGACCACCGACTGGGGCACGACCCGGCGCTCGGGAACGGCGGGCGCGGCGACCGGCTCCGCCGGCGTGGGCGCCTCGGGGGTCGGCTCCACGCCGGCGGTGCGCAGCATCTCGCGCGTGAGCGATCGGGCCGCATCCGAGACGACGGCGTCGTCGGAGAGGAAGGCCAGGAGGCCGGTGTCCCGCACCGCTGTCTTGGCGAGGATGGTGGCCACGCCGTCGAGGCGCCTGAGTTGCTCCGACCGGCGGGCGTCCCCCATGGCCGCGTCGGCCTTGATCCGGGCATGCTCCTCGCGGACGAGGAGTCCCACGGCCTGGAACTTCGTGCGGACGGCCGGCGTCACGCGGCCGCGCTCGACGGCGGCCTCCACCTCACGGACGGCGCGGGCGAGCTCCGCGATGACGTCACCGTCCCGGACCCGCCGCTGGTTCCGCGGGGCACTGCGGCGAGCGCCGTTCTGGCCTCGGCCCCCTCGAGCCACGGATCCCTCCTCTGGCATGCCCGGCGACCTGCGGCCGGACGCCGCAGATCGTCCCGCGTGCCGGCCCCCGGCGATGCGCCGCCCCGAACCGCCTTCCGGTGGCCGTCTGCACACAGATGGAAACGGCCCCCACATGGGACTGTGGGGGCCGTTCCGTCGTTGTAGCGGGGGCAGGATTCGAACCTGCGACCTCTGGGTTATGAGCCCAGCGAGCTACCGAGCTGCTCCACCCCGCGTCGGTAGAGCCCACCTTACACGCCCGGGACGGAGGGAGGGTGCGGGGTTGCCCACACCCTCCCTCCCGCTCACCCGCCGGGGGTGGCGCCGGCCGCCCCCTGCGCGGCCTGGTACGCCTCGACCGCGGTGCCCAGGTTCTCGAGCGCCTGACCCTGCGCACTGAAGTCGCCGGCGCGCTGCGCTGCGGCCAGTTCCTCCAGGGCGGCGTTGATGTCGCTCACCGCCTCGTCGAGACCGGGGGCGGCCGGTGTCCCGCCGTCGGCCGGTGGCGTCGTCGGGGTGGTGGGCGTGGTCGGCTCGGCGGGATCGGTCGGGTCGTCGGTGGCGGCGTTCTCGTCCGTCGCGGACTCCCCCGCTCCCGCGCCGAAGACCTGGTCGAGCGCCTCCTCCAGCGTGTCGGCGTACCCGATCCGGTCGCCGAAGTTGACCAGGACCTTCTGCAGCAGCGGGAAGCCGCCCTCGCCGGTGCCGCGCACGTACAGCGGCTCGACGTACAGCAGACCGGCGTCGCCGATGGGCAGGGTCAGGAGGTTGCCGAACACCGGGTCGGAGTTCTCGCTGTTGAACAGGGTCAGGTCCGGTCGGACCTGGTTGTTGGACTCGAACGAGTTCTGGACCTGCCCCGGTCCCCGGAACGGGGTGTTGCCCGGCAGCCGCAGCACCTGGATCTCGCCGTAGGTCTCCGGGGCGCTGGAGGCGGAGATGAAGGCCGAGAGGTTGTCCCGCTGGAAGGCGTTGAGGGCGCTGGTCAGCTGGAAGCTGGCCTCGTCGTCGTTCGGCCGCTGCGCCAGGATGTAGTACGGCGGCTGGTCCTCCTCGGTGTTCCGCGTCGGGTCGTCGGGGATCTGCCAGCGGTCGTTGGCGTTGTAGAAGTCCACCGGGTCGTCGACGTGGTAGCGGGTGAGGATCTCCCGCTGCACCTTGAACAGGTCCTCCGGGTACCGCACGTGGCTGTTCAGCTCGTCGGAGATCGCGCTCTTCGGCTGGACGACGCCCGGGAAGGCCTTCATGTAGGTCTGCAGCACCGGGTCCTCGGTGTCCCACTCGTACAGCGTCACGGTGCCGTCGTGCGCGTCGACCGTCGCCTTCACCGAGTTGCGGATGTAGTTGAAGGTCTCGTTCGGCAGCGCCGTGGTACCGGTGCCCGTCAGCGCGTCCGACGCCGCCTCGCCCAGCTCCATCTGCTCGGCGTACGGGTAGGAGTCCGACGTCGTGTAGCCGTCGAGCATCCAGACGATCCGGCCGTCGATCACCGCCGGGTACGGGTCGCCGTCGACCTCGAGGAAGGGCGCGGCCTTCTCGACCCGCTCGCGCGGGTCACGCACGTAGAGGACCTTCGATTCCTCGTTGACGGCGTTGGACAGCAGGAAGTTGCGCTCGCGGTAGTAGATGGCGAACGTCAGCTGCCGGAAGAAGCTGCCGACCGACACCCCGCCCTCGCCGTTGTAGGTGTTGTTGATCTGGCCTTCGTCGTCCGAGCCGCCCTCGGGCTGGTCGAACTCCTGGGGCCGGGCGCCCTCCGGGGCGCCGACCACCGAGTAGTCCCGCATCAGCTCGCCGTAGTAGATGCGCGGCTCCTCGACCTCGATGTCGCCCCGCACCGGCAGGTCGCGCGTCGTGAAGTTGGGCTCCCCACCTTCGGTGCCGGCCACGACCTCGTTCGCCGGCGCGGCCACGAACCCGTTGCCGTGCGTGTAGACCGTGTGCCGGTTGATCCAGGTGCTCTGGTTCTCCGACAGGCCGGCGCTGTTGAGCTCGCGCACGGCGACGACGTAGTCGCGGACCTCGCCGTTGACCGTGTAGCGGTCGATGTCCAGCTTCTCCGGGAAGCCGTACACGTTCCGGATCTGCTGGCGGGCGGTGAAGGTGTCGGCCAGGACGTTGGGGTCCAGCAGCCGCGCGTTCGGAATCGTCTGCGTGTCGTTGCGCAGCTCGGCCAGGGCCGCAGAGGTGTCGACCTCCTCGCCGGTCGCCTCCTGCGCGTAGTCGACGTACTCGATGTCGGCGAGGTTGTAGGCGTCGCGCGTCGCGGCGATCGCCCGGTCGATGTAGGGAGCTTCCTTCTCGTTGGCACTGGGCTTGACCACGAACTGCTGCACGATCGCGGGGTAGGCCACGCCGATGACGAGGCTGGAGATCAGCAGCAGCACCAGCGCGGCGGCCGGCAGCAGGAAGTTGCGCACGAAGATGTTGGCGAAGAAGGCCAGTGCGCAGACGGCGGCGACGAACACCAGGATCGTCTTCGGCACGAGCAGCGCGTTGACGTCGGTGTAGCTGGCGCCGGTGAAGACCTCACCGCGGTCGGAGTAGACGAGCCCGTAGCGGTCCAGCCAGTAGGCGACCGCCTTCAGCGCGACGAAGAGCCCGAGCAGCACCGACAGCTGCACCCGCGCCGCGGCGGTCAGCTTCTGCCCCGGCGTCTGCAGCCGCAGCCCGCCGAAGACGTAGTGGGTGAGCACCGAGCCGATCAGCGCCAGCAGCACGATCGCGAACCCGAACCCCAGCGCCAGCCGGTAGAAGGGGTAGTCGAAGACGAAGAACGACACGTCGACGCCGAACTCCGGGTCGGTGCGCCCGAACGGGGTGCTGTTGCGGAAGCCGAGCCACGTCTGCCAGCTGCCCTGCGCGGTGAACCCGGCGAACAGCCCGAGGACGACGGCGACGGCGGTGAGCACCAGACCGCGGCGCGGCTCGAGCGACTGGCGGTAGCGCTCCAGGTTCTGCTGCTCCAGCGACATCGGCCGGAACGTGGGCCGGAACCGGTACGCCAGGTAGATCGCCAGCGCGACCAGGCCGCCGGTGGCGACGCCGGCCACGGCGAACAGCAGCGCACGCGTCTGCAGCTCGGTCCAGAAGACCTTGGTGTAGTCCGTCTCGTCGAACCAGAGGTAGTCCACGTAGACGTTCGTCAGCGTGCCGATGGCCGTGAACAGCACCAGCAGGACGCCGATGGCGCCGAGGACCAGCTTGGCGCGCCGCGACAGGGTCGGCACCGGCACGGGGGGCCGCATGGCCACGAGCGCTCTCCTTCGTGTTGCAACATCCGGCCACGGCACCGCCGCAGCCACGTGTGGTCGGACCCGGCGCCCTCAGGCGCGGTCCCCGCTCATCCCAGCACAACGCTCAGGGCGCGCCCGGGTTCCCATCGCCCCGACAGGCCGTGCCGACGGGCCTCCCAGGCAGTCCCGGACCCTCAGCAGGGCTCCGGCGTCCGGCCGGCCTCGAAGTCGGCCAGCGCGTCGAGGGCGTCCTCCAGGGTGGCGACCCGCGCCAGGGGGAAATCGGGCTCGGCCACGCCCAGCGCCTCCTCGCAGTTCCCGGCGGGCACCAGGAAGAGCTCGGCGTCGATCTCGGCGGCCGCGACCATCTTCAGCGTGATCCCGCCGATGGGGCCCACGTTCCCGTCCGCGTCGATCGTCCCGGTGCCCGCGACGATGGCGCCGCCGGTCAGGTCGTCGTCCCCCACGAGGTCGAGGATGCCGAGCGTCAGCATCAGGCCGGCCGACGGACCGCCGACGTCCTCCACCTGGATGTCGACGTCGAAGGGCGCCGAGGGCTGCTCGAGGATCGTGATGCCGAGGAGCGAGCCGTCGCCGTCCTCGGCGGACTTCGTCGTCACGGTGGCGGAGCCCGGCGCGCCGAGCCGGGTGTAGGAGACGGTCACGTCCGAGCCGCCGGGGATGTCGTCGAGCACTGCGTCGAGGGCGTCGACGTCGGGCACGGGACGGCCGTCGATCGCCTCCAGGGCGTCGCCCTCCTCGAGTGCGTCCTCCGACGGCGAGTCCTCGGCGAAGCCCTGCACGACGACATCCCCGGCGGCTCGGACGTGACCGTCTCCTACACCCGGCTCGGCGCGCCGGGCTCCGCCACCGTGACGACGAAGTCCGCCGAGGACGGCGACGGCTCGCTCCTCGGCATCACGATCCTCGAGCAGCCCTCGGCGCCCTTCGACGTCGACATCCAGGTGGAGGACGTCGGCGGTCCGTCGGCCGGCCTGATGCTGACGCTCGGCATCCTCGACCTCGTGGGGGACGACGACCTGACCGGCGGCGCCATCGTCGCGGGCACCGGGACGATCGACGCGGACGGGAACGTGGGCCCCATCGGCGGGATCACGCTGAAGATGGTCGCGGCCGCCGAGATCGACGCCGAGCTCTTCCTGGTGCCCGCCGGGAACTGCGAGGAGGCGCTGGGCGTGGCCGAGCCCGATTTCCCCCTGGCGCGGGTCGCCACCCTGGAGGACGCCCTCGACGCGCTGGCCGACTTCGAGGCCGGCCGGACGCCGGAGCCCTGCTGAGGGTCCGGGACTGCCTGGGAGGCCCGTCGGCACGGCCTGTCGGGGCGATGGGAACCCGGGCGCGCCCTGAGCGTTGTGCTGGGATGAGCGGGGACCGCGCCTGAGGGCGCCGGGTCCGACCACACGTGGCTGCGGCGGTGCCGTGGCCGGATGTTGCAACACGAAGGAGAGCGCTCGTGGCCATGCGGCCCCCCGTGCCGGTGCCGACCCTGTCGCGGCGCGCCAAGCTGGTCCTCGGCGCCATCGGCGTCCTGCTGGTGCTGTTCACGGCCATCGGCACGCTGACGAACGTCTACGTGGACTACCTCTGGTTCGACGAGACGGACTACACCAAGGTCTTCTGGACCGAGCTGCAGACGCGTGCGCTGCTGTTCGCCGTGGCCGGCGTCGCCACCGGCGGCCTGGTCGCGCTGGCGATCTACCTGGCGTACCGGTTCCGGCCCACGTTCCGGCCGATGTCGCTGGAGCAGCAGAACCTGGAGCGCTACCGCCAGTCGCTCGAGCCGCGCCGCGGTCTGGTGCTCACCGCCGTCGCCGTCGTCCTCGGGCTGTTCGCCGGGTTCACCGCGCAGGGCAGCTGGCAGACGTGGCTCGGCTTCCGCAACAGCACCCCGTTCGGGCGCACCGACCCGGAGTTCGGCGTCGACGTGTCGTTCTTCGTCTTCGACTACCCCTTCTACCGGCTGGCGCTGGGGTTCGGGTTCGCGATCGTGCTGCTGGCGCTGATCGGCTCGGTGCTCACCCACTACGTCTTCGGCGGGCTGCGGCTGCAGACGCCGGGGCAGAAGCTGACCGCCGCGGCGCGGGTGCAGCTGTCGGTGCTGCTCGGGCTCTTCGTCGCGCTGAAGGCGGTCGCCTACTGGCTGGACCGCTACGGGCTCGTCTACTCCGACCGCGGTGAGGTCTTCACCGGCGCCAGCTACACCGACGTCAACGCGCTGCTCGTGCCGAAGACGATCCTGGTGTTCGTCGCCGCCGTCTGCGCACTGGCCTTCTTCGCCAACATCTTCGTGCGCAACTTCCTGCTGCCGGCCGCCGCGCTGGTGCTGCTGCTGATCTCCAGCCTCGTCATCGGCGTGGCCTACCCCGCGATCGTGCAGCAGTTCGTGGTCAAGCCCAGTGCCAACGAGAAGGAAGCTCCCTACATCGACCGGGCGATCGCCGCGACGCGCGACGCCTACAACCTCGCCGACATCGAGTACGTCGACTACGCGCAGGAGGCGACCGGCGAGGAGGTCGACACCTCTGCGGCCCTGGCCGAGCTGCGCAACGACACGCAGACGATTCCGAACGCGCGGCTGCTGGACCCCAACGTCCTGGCCGACACCTTCACCGCCCGCCAGCAGATCCGGAACGTGTACGGCTTCCCGGAGAAGCTGGACATCGACCGCTACACGGTCAACGGCGAGGTCCGCGACTACGTCGTCGCCGTGCGCGAGCTCAACAGCGCCGGCCTGTCGGAGAACCAGAGCACCTGGATCAACCGGCACACGGTCTACACGCACGGCAACGGGTTCGTGGCCGCGCCGGCGAACGAGGTCGTGGCCGGCACCGAAGGTGGGGAGCCCAACTTCACGACGCGCGACCTGCCGGTGCGGGGCGACATCGAGGTCGAGGAGCCGCGCATCTACTACGGCGAGCTGATGCGGGACTACTCGGTGGTCGGCGCCCCGGAGGGCGCCCGGCCCCAGGAGTTCGACCAGCCCGAGGGCGGCTCGGACGACGAAGGCCAGATCAACAACACCTACAACGGCGAGGGCGGGGTGTCGGTCGGCAGCTTCTTCCGGCAGCTGACGTTCGCCATCTACTACCGCGAGCGCAACTTCCTGCTGTCCAACGCCGTCAACGAGGAATCGAAGGTCCTCTACGTGCGTGACCCGCGCGAGCGGGTCGAGAAGGCCGCGCCCTTCCTCGAGGTCGACGGCGACCCGTACCCGGCGGTGATCGACGGCCGGATCGTCTGGATGCTCGACGGCTACACGACGTCGGACTCCTACCCGTACGCCGAGCAGATGGAGCTGGGCGAGGCGGCGTCGGACGCGCTGACGGGCACCGGTACCACGGCGCTGCCGAACGAGACCTTCAACTACATCCGCAACTCGGTGAAGGCGACGGTCGACGCGCACGACGGCACCGTGACGCTGTACGAGTGGGACACCGAGGACCCGGTGCTGCAGACCTACATGAAGGCCTTCCCGGGCGTCGTCCAGCCGAAGAGCGCGATCTCCGACGAGCTGAACAGCCACGTGCGGTACCCGGAGGACCTGTTCAAGGTGCAGCGGGAGATCCTCACCCGCTACCACGTCGACGACCCGGTGGACTTCTACAACGCCAACGACCGCTGGCAGATCCCCGACGACCCGACGCGGAACACCGAGGAGGACCAGCCGCCGTACTACATCCTGGCGCAGCGGCCGAACGACGACGAGGCCAGCTTCCAGCTGACCAGCGCCCTCAACGCCTTCCAGCGGGACAACCTCTCGGCCTTCATCTCCGCCTCCAGCGCCCCGGAGACCTACGGCGAGATCCAGGTGCTGCGGCTGCCGGGCAACACCCCGTTCCGGGGACCGGGGCAGGTCCAGAACTCGTTCGAGTCCAACAACCAGGTCCGACCGGACCTGACCCTGTTCAACAGCGAGAACTCCGACCCGGTGTTCGGCAACCTCCTGACCCTGCCCATCGGCGACGCCGGTCTGCTGTACGTCGAGCCGCTGTACGTGCGCGGCACCGGCGAGGGCGGCTTCCCGCTGCTGCAGAAGGTCCTGGTCAACTTCGGCGACCGGATCGGGTACGCCGACACGCTGGAGGAGGCGCTCGACCAGGTCTTCGGCGCGGGAGCGGGGGAGTCCGCGACGGACGAGAACGCCGCCACCGACGACCCGACCGATCCCGCCGAGCCGACCACGCCCACCACCCCGACGACGCCACCGGCCGACGGCGGGACACCGGCCGCCCCCGGTCTCGACGAGGCGGTGAGCGACATCAACGCCGCCCTGGAGGAACTGGCCGCAGCGCAGCGCGCCGGCGACTTCAGTGCGCAGGGTCAGGCGCTCGAGAACCTGGGCACCGCGGTCGAGGCGTACCAGGCCGCGCAGGGGGCGGCCGGCGCCACCCCCGGCGGGTGAGCGGGAGGGAGGGTGTGGGCAACCCCGCACCCTCCCTCCGTCCCGGGCGTGTAAGGTGGGCTCTACCGACGCGGGGTGGAGCAGCTCGGTAGCTCGCTGGGCTCATAACCCAGAGGTCGCAGGTTCGAATCCTGCCCCCGCTACAACGACGGAACGGCCCCCACAGTCCCATGTGGGGGCCGTTTCCATCTGTGTGCAGACGGCCACCGGAAGGCGGTTCGGGGCGGCGCATCGCCGGGGGCCGGCACGCGGGACGATCTGCGGCGTCCGGCCGCAGGTCGCCGGGCATGCCAGAGGAGGGATCCGTGGCTCGAGGGGGCCGAGGCCAGAACGGCGCTCGCCGCAGTGCCCCGCGGAACCAGCGGCGGGTCCGGGACGGTGACGTCATCGCGGAGCTCGCCCGCGCCGTCCGTGAGGTGGAGGCCGCCGTCGAGCGCGGCCGCGTGACGCCGGCCGTCCGCACGAAGTTCCAGGCCGTGGGACTCCTCGTCCGCGAGGAGCATGCCCGGATCAAGGCCGACGCGGCCATGGGGGACGCCCGCCGGTCGGAGCAACTCAGGCGCCTCGACGGCGTGGCCACCATCCTCGCCAAGACAGCGGTGCGGGACACCGGCCTCCTGGCCTTCCTCTCCGACGACGCCGTCGTCTCGGATGCGGCCCGATCGCTCACGCGCGAGATGCTGCGCACCGCCGGCGTGGAGCCGACCCCCGAGGCGCCCACGCCGGCGGAGCCGGTCGCCGCGCCCGCCGTTCCCGAGCGCCGGGTCGTGCCCCAGTCGGTGGTCTCCCGGCAGCTGGCCAACCCGTTCCTCGCCCCGGACTTCGATGCGGTGCGGCAGACCACGGTCCGCCCACGCCGCCTCGCCGGGTGGGAGCTGCTCGGCCCGCTCCTCAGTTCGTTCGAGCGCGCCGGCGCCGGAGCCTCGGCCTGCATGGCCCTCCCGGCGCCGTCGTCCCTGCGCGCGCCCGGCGGTCGGGAGCTCATGCCGCACCAGGCACAACTGGTGGCTGCCGTCGCTTCCGGTCATCGGACCTTCCTGCTCGCCGACGAGCCGGGCCTGGGCAAGACGGCCCAGGCCCTGCTGGCCGCGGAGGCGGCGAACGCCTACCCGCTGCTCGTGGTCGTGCCGAACGTCGTCAAGACCAACTGGGCGCGCGAGGCGGGACTGTGGACGCCCCATCGCGCGGCCACGGTGATCCACGGCGACGGGAACACCATCGACGGCTTCGCCGACATCGTCGTCGTCAACTACGAGGTGCTCGACCGGCACGTGGGGTGGATCGGCGACTTCGGCTTCCGCGGCATGGTGGTCGACGAGGCACACTTCATCAAGAACAAGACGTCCCAGCGCTCGCAGCACGTCCTCGAGCTCTCCGAGCGCATCCGTGCCCGCACCGGGCGTCCCCTGCTGATGGCCCTCACCGGCACCCCGCTGATCAACGACATCGAGGACTTCCGGGCGATCTGGCAGTTCCTGGGCTGGATCGACGAGGCCATGCCGATCGGCGAGCTGATGGAGGCGCTCGAGCAGTCCGGCCTGACACCTGCTGACCCCGGGTTCTACCCGGCCGCGCGTGCGTGCGTCATCGACCGCGGCGTCGTCCGCCGCCGCAAGGTCGACGTGGCAGCCGACATCCCCGCCCGCCGCGTCGCCGACCTGCCCGTCGAGCTGGACGGGCCGACCGGACGGTCGATCCGGGCCGCCGAGCGGGATCTCGCCCGGCGGATGGTGGCGCGGTACGAGACCGCGCTCGCGAACCGCTCCTCCGACCTCGTCGAGGGCATCGACCACGCCCTGGTACGCAGGGTGGCGCGGGCGGAGCTGAAGGACGCGGCCACCTCGACGACCGGCGAGAACGTGTTCAGCATGGTGCGCCGCATCGGCCAGGCCAAGGCGCCGCTCGCCGCCGACTACGCCGCCCAGCTCGCCCGGAGTGCGGGCAAGGTGGTCTTCTTCGCCAAGCACATCGACGTCATGGACGCGGCCGAGGAGACCTTCGCCAAGCAGGGCATCCGGTTCTCCTCGATCCGTGGCGACCAGACGTCGACCGCGCGGCAGCGCAACATCGACGCCTTCGTGAAGGACCCGGACGTCGCCATCGCGGTCTGCTCCCTGACCGCGGCCGGCGTGGGGCTCAACCTGCAGGTCGCGTCCAACATCGTGCTCGCCGAGCTGTCCTGGACCGACGCTGAGCAGACCCAGGCCATCGACCGCAGTCACCGGATCGGTCAGGCGGAACCGGTGACCGCGTGGCGCATCATCGCGGCGCAGACGATCGACGCCCGGATCGCCGAGCTGATCGACAGCAAGGCGGGGCTCGCCGCCCGGGCTCTCGACGGCTCGGACGAGGAGATCGCGTCCTCGACCGACGTGCAGCACGAGGCGCTCGTCGCGTTGCTGACCGACGCCTTGTCGGCATCGCCGTAGCGACGATCGGCGCCGGCCGCGTCAGACGACGCTGAGGTACGCGTCGAGCTGGTGCAGCTGCTCGTTGCGGCGCGGCCGGGACCGGGGCTCGTCCCACTGCGGCCGGGCTACCGGCGGCCGCTCGTGCCACGGCTCGACGGCCGCCGGCGCCGGCGGCGGCGTGACGGCGTGCACGGGCTTGGTGGGACGTGCGCTGCCGAGCCCGGCCAGCATGGAGTGCGGGCGGGTCGCGTCGTCCTCCGGGTCCGCCGCGGCCTTCGGGAGGGCGGCCGGGTACCGCTCCTTGCGGGGCGGGTGCTGGGGATCGGGCAGGCGCAGGGTCTGCAGGTCGACCCAGGCGGAGTGCCGCAGTCCGTCGACGCGGCAGCGGACCCGGGCGGCGACCCGGCCGTCCGCCTCGTGACGCCAGCCGATGAGCTCGCCGGAGTACCAGATGCCGCGGTGGAGGATCTCCACCGGCTGCGGCTGGCCGGCGAACATGCTCATCGCTGCACCCCCCGCCACGGTGCGGACTGTAAGCGGCGCCGCGGGGCGGTCAGGGAAGGCGCGCGCGGCGCTGGGACCTGTGTGACGGGGCTGTCACGAGGGCCGTCGCGAGGGGCCCGGAGGCGGTCGCCGAGCGGCGTGTAGCCTGGGTTGCGCCGACGCGGGGTGGAGCAGCTCGGTAGCTCGCTGGGCTCATAACCCAGAGGTCACAGGTTCGAATCCTGTCCCCGCTACGACGAAGGGCCCGGTCACCTCGGTGACCGGGCCCGTTCCGTCCACGGGACGGAACAGCGGCCGCCGGGCAACCGTTGGCGTCGGCATGGAGCCCACCGTCCGGGACGTCCCGGAAGCAGACCGATACGAGATCCGCGACGGCGAGCAGCTGCTCGGCCACGCCGACTACCAGCGCAACGGCGACACCACCGTGTTCACCCACACCGAGGTCGACCAGGACAGCGGGCGGTCCGGCCTCGGCAGCACGCTCGTGCAGGGCGCGCTGGACGACGTTCG
The DNA here is from genome assembly GCF_004570345.1 of Blastococcus sp. CT_GayMR20. The sequence continues at coordinate 54,968 of NZ_SPQM01000006.1, forward strand.
CGCCAAGGGCGGCTCGGTCGTCCCGAAGTGCTCGTTCGTGCGGGGCTGGATCGAGAAGCACCCCGAGTACGCCGACCTCGTGACCTCCCCGGGCCGGTGACGGCAACCCCCGAGGAGAGCGCCGTCCGGCGGCTGCCGGGCGAGCACGTGCTCGGGAATCCCGGGGCGCCGGTCACGGTCGTCGAGTACGGCGACTACGAGTGCCCGTACTGCGCGGCCGCGGCGCCGGTGCTCCGCCGCCTCGTCGAGGAGTCCGACGGCGGGATCCGCCTGGTCTTCCGGCACTTCCCCCTGGCCGAGCGCCATCCGTATGCATTGACCGCCGCCCTCGCGGCGGAGGCGGCCGGCGCGCAAGGAGGCTTCTGGCCCATGCACGACCTCCTGTTCGTCCGGCAGGAGCGACTCGACGACGCCGCCCTGCGCGCCTACGCCGAGGAGCTCGGGCTGGACGGCGACCGGGTGGTCGGCCAGGCCGCGCAGCCGTTCGGTGACAAGATCGAGGCCGACTTCGCGGCCGGCCTGGCCGCCGGGGTCGCCGGCACGCCGACCGTCCTCGTCGACGGCCGCCGTTTCTCCGGCCGGATGGAGCTCGGCGCCCTGCGCCGCGCCGTGTCAGGCGGGAACGGAGGGCTCGAGCCAGGGCCGCGGCGGCAGCGCCGGTGGCCCCTCGGACTCCGGCGAGCACAGCGAGAAGCGCTCGCCGAGGACGCGGAGCAGGACGACACCGGCGACCGCTGCCACCACTGAGCCGGCGAGGATGCCGATGGTCGCCTGCTCGCGCAGCCGCTCGTCGGTGAACGCCAGATCGGTGATGAACAGCGAGATCGTGAAGCCGATGCCGGCCAGCGTCGCGCCGGCCATCAGGTGCGACCAGCGGACGCCGCCGGGCAGCGTGCCCCAGCCCGTGCGCAGCGCGACCGCGGCACCGGCGGTGATGCCGATCGCGTTGCCGACGACGAGGGCGGCCGCGATGCCCAGGGTCACCGGCGACGTCGCCGCCGTCCGCAGGGTCTCGAGGTCGAGCGGGACACCCGCGTTGGCCAGACCGAAGACAGGGACGACGCCGTAGGCGGTCCACCGGTGCAGCGTCTGCTGCAGCCGGGCGCCGGCCGGAACGGTGGCGGCGACGGCGAGGCGGGCCAGCTGGGCCCGCTGCGGGTCGGGCGCCTCGCGGAGCGCACGGCCGTAGTCGCGGGTGCGATCGAGCACTTCCGGCGCCGTCGGCTTCGACGGCAGCAGCAGCCCCACAAGGACGCCGGCCAGCGTGGCGTGCACGCCCGAGGCATGGACGGCGAGCCACAGCGCGATGCCGGTGACCACGTAGGGCGCCAGCCGCCAGACACCCAGCCACCGGAGACCCACCAGGACGGCGACCAGCACGCCGGAGACGGCCAGGGCGGTCAGGCCGAGGTTCCCGCTGTAGACGAGCGCCATGACGGAGATGGCACCGATGTCGTCGACGATCGCGAGGGTGAGCAGGAAGAGCCGCAGCCGGTCCGGGCACCGCGGGCCGAACAGCGCGAGGATGCCGAGGACGAACGCCGTGTCCGTGGACATGACGATGCCCCAGCCGGCGCTGGCCGGGCCCGAGGGGTTCACGGCGAGGTAGACGGCGGCCGGCACGAGCAGGCCGCCGAGGGCGCCGAGGGCCGGCGCCGCCACGTTCCGCCGGTCGCGCAGTTCGCCCGTGGACACCTCGCGGGTGATCTCCAGGCCGACGACCAGGAAGAACAGCGCCATCGCGGCGTCGTTGACCCAGTGCTCGAGGTCCATGGACAGCGCCAGGTCGCCGACGCCGATGGTGGCGGTCGTCGACCAGAACGCGTCGTAGGAGCCGGACCACGGGGAGTTGGCCCACAGCAGCGCCGTGAGGGTGGCCACGAGGAGCAGGGCGGAGCCGCCGGCCTCGGTGCCCACGTAGAGCTTCGAGGACGGCGAGAGGGCCGGGAGGGAGACTCGGGAGGCCGGGCCGGGACGGGGCGGCTGCGTCACGTCGGGGGAGCGGCTTGCGTCAGAGGACGTGCTGGCCGTACATCTCGCCGAGCGGGTCGGCGATCAGCTCGATGCGGGCGCCGTCGGGGTCACGGAAGTAGACCGAGACGCCGCTGTGCACCTCGTGCTCGACGCCGGCCTCGGTGAGCCGCTCGACCAGCTTCGCCCAGCGGTCGGGGTCGACGCTGATGGCCATGTGGTGCAGCCCGCCGAGGACCTCGGCGTACGGGCCGACGTCGAGGCCGGGGAAGTCGAAGAAGGCGAGCAGGTTGCCGTTGCCGATGTCGAAGAAGAAGTGGGAGGAGCCCGGATAGTCGCGGTTCTCGATCAGCTCGGTCAGCGGAAAGCCCAGCACGTCCTGGTAGAAGCGCACCGTGCGCTCGACGTCGCTGCTGATCAGGGCGGTGTGGTGCAGGCCGCGGGCCGTCGACGACGGTCGCTCTCCTGCGGGCTTGAGGTGGACCTCGCGGATGCGGGCGCGCTCCTGGGCGGCCAGGTCGCTGCTCTCGGTGGTGCTCACGGCGTTCCTCCTCGTTCGATGCTGCCTGGCGACAACCGCGCTGACCGGCTCCTGCTTCCCCGTAACCTCCGCCGGGTGATCCTCGAGCACGCCGAGCTGTCGGTGACCCCGGGCCGCGAGGCCGAGTTCGAGGCGGCGTTCCGGGCCGCTTCCCCGATCATCTCCTCGTCGCCGGGCTTCCGGCGGCTGCTGCTGTCGCGGTGCACGGAGCGGGACAACGTGTTCCTCCTGCTCGTCGAGTGGAACCGTCTCGAGGACCACACGGAGGGTTTCCGGGGCTCGCCGGGATACCAGGAGTGGCGGCGCCTGCTGCACTCCTTCTACGACCCGTTCCCCGTCGTCGAGCACTTCCGCCCGCTGTTCATCGTCGGGCCCACAGGCTGAAGGCCGCCTCCAGAGGCTCGCCCGAGACTGCGAGGGGTGAGGAGGAGGGGGGCCTCTGTCAGACGACGACCACGGTGGCTTTCGGCAGGCCGTTGAACTCGCAGGCCGTCACGCTGGTGTAGGCCCCCATGAACGGCGCCACCACCAGGTCGCCGACCTCCATCGCCGGCAGCATCGCGCTGGTGGTGATCACGTCGGTGCTGTCGCAGGTCGGGCCGGCCAGGACGCTGGGGAGGGTCTCCCGCTCCTCGAGCCCCGCGTCGTACGCGTAGACCGTGGGGTGGACGTGGTCGCTCAGCACGTTCGAGAAGCTGCCGTAGAGGCCGTCGTCCAGGTAGTACCAGGGCATCCCCCCGCGCCGGGTGACCCCCACGACGCCGGCCACGGCCAGCATGGCGGGCGCGGCCACGAACCGCCCCGGTTCGGAGATCACCTGGATGCCGCGTCGGGTCAGTGGGCGGATCTCCTCCGCGATCGCCGACACGAAGCTGTCCAGGTGCGGCACGGCCGCGTCGTAGGGCACCGGCAGGCCCCCGCCGATGTCGAGGACGTCCAGGTCCACGCCCACGTCGGCCAGGCAGTCGATCAGCATCGCCGCGTGCTGGATGTCCTGGAGCAGCGGCTCGGCGCTCGCCAGCTGGCTGCCGGGGTGGAACGACAGGCCGGTCACCCGCAGGCCCTTCTGCTGCGCGGTCCGAAGGAGATCGAGGGCTTCGTCAGGCCGGGCGCCGTACTTGTAGGACAGGTCGATGAGCGCCTGCGGCGTGCGGTACTGGAGCCTCAGCAGCAGCTCGACGTCGTGCTCGAGGCCGGCGAACTTGTCCAGCTCCGCCTCGTTGTCGAAGACGAACGTCCGGATGCCCGACCGCACCGCTGCCGCGACGTCCGCCGGCTTCTTGACCGGGTGGGTGTAGATGCACCGGTCCGGGGCCACGCCCAGCTCCGTCACCAGCGCGACCTCCCGAGGAGAGGCGACGTCGAAGAAGCCGCCCTCGTCGCGGACCGCGGCCAGCGCCGCCCGGTGCGACAGGGCCTTCACCGCGTAGTACGGCCGCACGTCCGGCAGCGCCCGGCGCAGTGCCCGGTACTGCTCGGCGATCCTCGCCGGGTCCAGCACCAGCAGCGGCGTGCCGTGCCGCCCGACCAGTGCCGGCAGGTCGATGGCGGCCAGTTCGGTGCCCAGCTGGGCGGGAGTCGGGACGGTCCACGTGGACTCGGTGACGCTGGTCATGACACCGGTGCGCGGCCGAGGAGGTAGATACCCAGCGTGCCGGCGAGGATCAGGCCCAGGCAGACGTACTGCGCCGCCGAGATCGTCTCGCTCAGGAAGATCCGGCCGAGGAGGACCACCAGCACGATGCTCGCCCCGGCCCACACCGCGTTGGCCAGACCTGCCGGGACCGTCCGTGTGGCGTACGAGAACATCACGAAGCCGAACAGGAGCAGCAGCAGCCCGGCGAGCAGGAGGGCCGGCCGCTCCAGTCCCCGGGCCGCGCCCAGCAGGACGACGCCGGCCACGTCGGCCACGACGGTGACGACCAGGAAGACCATGCCGGGAGGAGCGCCCGGCGTCGGCGGCAGATACGGCCAGGCGACCTCCGCCGGGGTTCGATTCCCGCAGCGGCCTGCAGCAGGGCGCCCAGCCGGCCGCCCATCCAGAGGCTCGCCCCGAGCTTGCGAGGGGTGAGGAGGATGGGGTCCCTTGAAGACCGGGACGGTCAGACCGGAAGGAGTTCCCGTGATCGAGCTGCGCACGCCTGGCGAGCTGGAGGCCATGCGCGCCGCCGGTGCGGTGGTCGCCGACATGCTGGCCGCCGTCCGGGCGGCCGCGGCGCCGGGCGTCCGGCTGACCCGGCTCGACGCCGTCGCCCGGGATGTCCTCGCCGCGGCGGGAGCCACCTCGCCGTTCCTCGGCTATGCCCCGGCGGCCACCACGCCGCCGTTCCCGGGCGTGGTCTGCCTGTCGGTCAACGACGTCGCGCTGCACGGCGTCCCCTCGCCGGACGTCCTCGGGGACGGCGATCTGCTCAGCGTCGACGCGGGCGCCACGCTCGACGGGTGGGTCGGCGACGCCGCGATCACGTTCCCGGTGGGCACGCCGCGACCGGAGGACCTGTCGCTCGTGGCCACCGCGGAACGCGCGCTCGAGGCCGGTATCGCGGCGGCCGTCGTGGGCAACCGGGTCGGCGACGTCTCCGCGGCCATCGGCGCCGTGGGCCGCGCCGGCGGGTGCGGGATCAACACCGACCAGGGCGGTCACGGCGTCGGCCGGACGATGCACGAGGCCCCGCACGTACCGAACGAGGGCCGGGCGGGGCGAGGGGTCCCGCTGCGGCCCGGCCTGGTCATCGCCATCGAGCCCTGGTTCCTGGCCGGCGGGAGCGACGACTACCGGGTCGACGCGGACGGCTGGACGCTGCGCAGCGCCGACGGCAGCCGGGCCGCCCACGTCGAGCACACGGTCGCCGTCACCGAGGACGGCCCCAGGATTCTCACGCTTCCGCTCTGACGGGGGCCCTTCTGCTGACGGCGCCGCGCTCAGCCAGGGCCTGCTCCAGGTCGGCCAGGAGGTCGTCGACGTCCTCGATGCCGACCGAGAGGCGCACCAGGTCGGCCGGCACCTCCAGCGGCGAACCGGCCGCGCTCGCGTGCGTCATGCGGCCCGGATGCTCGATCAGCGACTCCACGCCGCCCAGCGACTCCGCCAGCGTGAACAGCTGCGCCCGCTCGCACACCTTCAGTGCGGCGTCCTCGCCGTCCCTCAGCCGGAACGAGACCATCCCGCCGAAGCCGGCCATCTGCTTCGCGGCGACGTCGTGCCCGGGGTGGGTCGGGAGCCCCGGGTACAGCACGCCCGAGACCGCCGGGTGGTCGAGCAGGTACTCGGCCACCCGTGCGGCGTTGGCCGAGTGCCGGTCCATCCGGACGCCCAGCGTCTTGAGGCTGCGCAGCACCAGCCACGAGTCGAAGGGGCTCGCCACCGCGCCCATCGCGTTGTGGTTGTAGGCCAGGCGCTCGCCGAGGCCGGTGTCCCGCGTGATCAGTGCGCCACCGACGACGTCCGAGTGCCCGCCGAGGTACTTGGTCGTCGAGTGGACGACGACGTCCGCGCCGAGGGTGAGCGGCCGCTGCAGGTAGGGCGAGGCGAAGGTGTTGTCGACGACGAGCAGCGCGCCGGCCTCGTGCGCGACCGCCGCGGTGAGTTCGATGTCGGTGATGTTGAGCAGCGGGTTGCTCGGGGTCTCGCACCAGACGACGCGGGTGGTCGGCCGGATCGCCGCGCGCACCGCGTCGGGGTCGTCGAGGTGGACGGGCGTGTACTCCAGACCCCACTCCGACAGCACGCGGGAGATGAGCCGGAACGTCCCGCCGTACGCGTCGCCCCCGAGGACGACGTGGTCGCCGGGACGGCAGGCGGTCCGCAGCAGGGTGTCCTCAGCGGCGAGGCCGGAGGCGAAGGCCAGCGCCGTGGTGCCCTCCTCCAGCGCGGCCAGCGCCTCGTGCAGCGCCGTCCGGGTCGGGTTGCCGCTGCGGCTGTACTCGTAGCCGCCGCGCAGGCCGCCCACGCCGTCCTGCTTGTAGGTGGTGGTGAGGTGGACGGGCAGGATCACCGCCCCGGTCGCCGGGTCCGGTTCCTGCCCGGCGTGGATCGCCCGCGTGTTGAAGCCGCTCATGGGCCGACCGTATGCCCGAGCCCCGCCAGGTGGCCGAGCACGTCCTGGCGGGTGACGACGCCGGCCGGCTTGCCGTCGACGTGCACCACGAGCGCGTCGGCGGAGCCGAGCGCGGCGACCGCCGCGCCGACCTCCTCCCCGGAGCCGATGATCGGCAGCGGCGGGGACATGTGCTTCTCCACCCGGTCGGCGAGGCTGGCCCGGCCGGCGAAGAGCGAGTCGAGCAGGGTCTTCTCGTCGACCGAGCCGACGACCTCGCCGGCCGTCACCGGGGGCTCCGCGCGCACCACCGGCAGCTGGCTGACGCCGTACTCGCGGAGGATGTTGATCGCGTCGCGGACGGTCTCGTTCGGATGCGTGTGCACCAGCGTCGGGGTCTCGCCGGACTTGGTGTGCAGGAGCTCGCCGACCGTGGTGCCCGAGGCGGAGTCGAGGAAGCCGTAGTCGGCCATCCACTTGTCGCTGAAGATCTTGTTGAGGTAGCCGCGGCCGCCGTCCGGGAGCAGCACCACCATGACGTCGTCCCTGGTGAGCTTCCTCGCTGCCTTCACCGCGGCGACGACGGCCATCCCGCAGGAGCCGCCGACCAGCAGCCCCTCCTCCCGGGCCAGCCGCCGGGTCATCGCGAAGGAGTCGCCGTCGGACACGGGGATGATCTCGTCGGCGATCTCGCGGTCGTACGTGGACGGCCAGAAATCCTCGCCGACGCCCTCCACCAGGTACGGGCGGCCGGTGCCCCCGGAGTAGACCGAGCCCTCGGGGTCGGCGCCGACGACGCGCACGCGACCGCCGGACGCCTCCTTGAGGTAGCGCCCGATCCCGCTGATCGTGCCGCCGGTGCCCATGCCCGTGACGAAGGTGGTGATCCGGCCCTCGGTCTGCGCCCAGATCTCCGGGCCGGTCGTCTCGTAGTGCGACTGCGGGTTCGCCGGGTTCGAGTACTGGTCGGGCTTCCAGCCGCCCGGCGTCTCGCGGGCGAGCCGGTCGGAGACCGAGTAGTACGACCGCGGATCGGACGGGTCGACGGCGGTCGGGCAGACGACGACCTCGGCGCCGTAGGCCTTCAGCACGTTGATCTTCTCCTGGCCCACCTTGTCGGGACAGATGAAGATGCAGCTGTAGCCGCGCTGCTGGGCGACGAGGGCGAGCCCGATGCCGGTGTTGCCGCTGGTCGGCTCCACGATCGTCCCGCCCGGCTTCAGCGCACCGCTCGCCTCGGCGGCGTCGACCATCCGGACGGCGATGCGGTCCTTCACCGATCCGCCCGGGTTGAGGTACTCGAGCTTCGCCAGCACCAGCGGCGCGTCGGGGCCCAGGGAGCTGGTCACCGAGGTGAGGCGCACCAGCGGGGTGTTGCCGACCAGGTCGACGACGGACTCGGCGTACTCCAACGAAGGGCCTCCTTGTCGGCTGCCGGCGGTCGGCACCCAGCTCGACCATTCCACCAGAGGGGCCGGTGGCGGGCCCGGGTGGCGACGCACGAGGATGCGGGCATGAGTCCCTCCGTCGGCACCCGCACGCTCGGCCTGACCGGCCTGACCGTCTCCTCGCTCGGCCTCGGCTGCATGGGCATGAGCCAGATGTACGGCGCCGCCGACCGGAAGGAGTCGATCGCGACGATCCACCGGGCCCTGGACCTGGGGGTCACGTTCCTCGACACCTCCGACGTCTACGGCGACGGGCACAACGAGGAGCTGGTCGGGGAGGCGATCGCCGGCCGCCGGGACGATGTCCAGCTCGCCACGAAGTTCGCGATCAGCCGGACCGAGGACGGCGGCCAGCGCATCGACGGCCGCCCGGAGAACGTGCGTGCGCGCGTGGAGGACAGCCTGCGACGGCTGAAGGTGGACGTGATCGACCTCTACTACCAGCACCGCGTGGACCGGAAGGTGCCGATCGAGGACACGGTCGGTGCGCTGGCCGAGCTCGTCGAGCAGGGCAAGGTCCGGTACCTCGGCCTGTCGGAGGCCAGCGCCGCATCGATCCGGCGGGCGGTGGCCGTGCACCCGATCGCCGCCCTGCAGAGCGAGTGGTCGCTGTGGACGCGGGACCTGGAGGCAGAAGTGCTCGGCGTCGCGCGCGAGCACGGCATCGGCATCGTCCCCTTCAGCCCGCTGGGCCGGGGCTTCCTGACCGGCGCCATCACCGGCCCCGAGGACTTCGGGGAGGACGACTGGCGGCGGGGTCATCCGCGGTTCACCGGGGAGGCCTTCGCGGTGAACCTCCGCCTCGTCGAGGCCGTCCGGGCGATGGCGCAGGAGAAGGGGACGACCCCGGGTCAGCTGGCGCTGGCCTGGGTGCTGGCCCAGGGAGAGGACGTCGTCCCCATCCCGGGCACCAAGCGGCGGACCTACCTCGAGGAGAACGTCGCCGCCGCCGACGTCCGGCTCTCCGCCGACGACCTCGCGCGGCTCGACGGGATCGCACCTCCCGGGGTCGCCGCCGGCGGCCGGTACGTCGACGCCGCCTACTCCTACGGCGACAGCCCGGAGCGGGCGTGACCGCCGACCGGCTGCTGGTGGCGGTCTTCGCCTGGCCGGTGGCCGACGTACTGGTGCGCTGGGGTGCGGAGCTCGGCTTCCGCACCGTGGTCGTCGAGCCGGACGGCGAGCGCGTTCCCGCGGGCACGCCGGACCTCGTCGTGCGGAGCTTCGCCGAGCTGGACCGGGAGCTCGCCGCGGGCACGGCGGACGTCGTGGTGACCGACCACCACCGCGACGAGCTGGGGGAACTGCTCCGCGACGCGCTCGCCCGGCCCGCCCGCTGGATCGGCGTCATGGGCAACCCCCGGCACGAGGGCCCGCACGTCGCCGCGCTGACCGCGCTCGGAGTGCCCGAGGCGGACATCGCCCGGGTGCACCGCCCGATCGGCCTCGACATCGGCTCGAAGGCCCCGGCGGAGATCGCGGTCTCGACGCTCGCCGGGCTGCTGGCCGACCGCAACGGCCGCGCCGGCGGCTTCGCGCATCCCGGCTGACGCCCGATGCCCGACGACGTCCTGCTCGGCGCCGACCTGGGCACGAGCGGCCTGAAGCTGGTCGCGCTCGACGCGGCGGGGGAGGTCGTCGGCGAGGCCGAGTCCGCGTACGAGGTCGCGCGACCGGCGCCGGGGTGGGCCGAGACCGACGTCGGCACCTGGCGGCGCGCGTTCGACGAGGCGCTCGCCGGGCTGGACCTCTCCGGCGCCCCGGTGCGGGCGCTCGGGATCGCCGGGCAGATGCACGGCGCCGTCCTGGTGGACGACGCCGAGACCGCGCTGCGGCCGGCACTGCTGTGGCCCGACCGGCGCGCGACCGGCGAGCTGGCACGCTGGCGGGCCCTGCCGTCCGCCGACCGGGCCGCCCTGGCGAACCCGCTCGCGCCGGGGATGACCGGCCCGATGCTGGCCTGGCTGGCGATGAACGAGCCGGCTGTCGTCGACCGGGCCGCGGCTGCTCTGCTGCCCAAGGACGCGCTCCGCGCAACGCTCGTCCCCGGCGCGGTCACCGACCGCAGCGACGCCTCGGCCACCCTGCTCTGGGACGTCGTGGCCGACGACTGGTCGGCCGCAGCGGTCGCGGCGGGCGGCATCGACCGCGCGCTCCTCCCGGACGTCCGGTCATCCGCCGACGTCGTCGGGACCGCGGCGCTGCCGGTCGGCGAGGTGCCGGTGGTGGTCGGCGGCGCGGACACCCCGCTGGCCCTGTTCGCGGCCGGGACGAAAGGGGCCCTGCAGGTCAACCTCGGGACCGGCGTCCAGGTGCTCCGGCCCGGATGGCGGCCGCGACCGGTCGACGACCCGGTGGTGCACGGCTACGCCGACGCCGACGGCGGCTGGTACGCGATGGCCGCGCTGCAGAACGGCGGCTCCGCGTGGGAGTGGGTCTGCGGCGTCCTCGGCCTGAGCTGGAACGAGCTGTTCGACGCAGCCGCCTCGGCGCCCGCCGGGGCCGGGGGAGCGGTGTTCCGCCCCTTCCTCACCGGCGAGCGCGGCGGCGTCGCCGGCCCGGACGACCGGGGCGGCTGGGCCGGGCTCGAACCGGGCACCACGCGCGCGGACCTCGCCCGGGCGGCGGTCGAGGGGATCGGATTCGCCGTCGCCGCGGCGGTCGGGCTGCTCGACGTCCCGTCGGGAGCCGTGCCCGTCGTCCTCACCGGTGGCGGCGCCCGGGCCGCCGTCGTCCAGCAGGTGCTCGCCGACGTCCTGCAGTGGCCGGTCCGTCACCTGCGGCTGCGCAGCGCCTCGGCGGTCGGCGCTGCGATGCTGGCCGGCCGGGGCGCCGGGCTCGACGTCGTCCCCCGGCGGGACCACGGCCCGATGGTGGAGCCGCGCCCGGCGCCGGAGCTGGCACGCGCGGCGGAGCGGTGGCGCGGGACGACCTCGTGACCGTGCAGGTCAGTCGGGGTCGGGCAGCCGGATGTGGCGCAGTGCCGCCTCGTGCAGCGCGCCGTTGGTCGCCAGTGCGTGCCCGCCGGCCGGTCCCGGGGCGCCGGTCAGGTCGGTGAAGGTGCCGCCGGCCTCCCGCACGATGACGTCGAGGGCAGCGAGGTCCCAGATCGACACCTCCGGCTCGCAGGCGATGTCGACGGCGCCCTCGGCCAGCAGGACGTAGCTCCAGAAGTCGCCGTAGGCGCGGGTGCGCCAGACGGAGCGGGTGAGGTCGAGGAAGCCGTCGAGGCGTCCCCGGTCCGCCCAGCCCGAGAGGCTCGAGTACGACAGGCTCGCGTCCGCCAGGTCGGTCACCTGCGACACCTGGCAGCGGGTCGCGGACTCCAGGCGGCGCCCCGTCCAGGCGCCGACGTCCTTGGCCGCCCACCAGCGCCGGTTGAGCGCGGGGGCCGAGACCAGGCCGACCACCGGCTCCTCGCCGTCGAAGAGGGCGATGAGGGTCGCCCAGACCGGCACGCCGCGGACGAAGTTCTTCGTGCCGTCGATCGGGTCGAGCACCCAGCGGCGCGGGCCGTGACCGGTGGTGCCGAACTCCTCGCCCATCACCGCGTCGCGGGTGCGAGCCCGGCTGAGGGTGATGCGCAGCATCTCCTCGACGGCCCGGTCGGCGTCGGTCACCGGCGTCAGGTCGGGCTTGGTGTCGACCTTCAGGTCCTGCGCCTTGAAGCGGTCCAGGCTGATCGAGTCGGCCTGATCGGCCAGCACGTGTGCCAGCCTCATGTCCTCCGAAAACCCGCGCCCCGACGTCATGGGCACCGAACCTAGCCGGGGATCAGTCGAAGACCGCTGAACTGACCCCACTCGGGCCTTCGTACTCGCGGTCCTCGATCTTCCTGAGGGCCTCCACGACCTCCTTGTCACCCCCTTGCTGCTCCGCGTGGCGGACGATGTCGTCCTTGCTCGCCGGATAGTCCATGCCGGACAGAGCCTTCTGGATGTCGATGGGACTGACCATGCCCCCGGAGTACCCGTCCGGGATCCGGGGATGCGCCGATACCGTCGGAGCGTGGACGCCGCGACGATCGCCGGACTGCTGGCCGATCCCACGCGTCTGAAGGTCGTGGCGGCCCTCGCGCTGGGCGCCGGGACGACCGAGGAGGTGGCCGCGGCGTCGGGCCTCCCGCTCAAGGACGTCGCCCTCGCCGCCCGCCGGCTGGCCCGCGCCGGGCTCGTGCACCGCGACGGCCACACCCTCCTGCTGCACGCCGACCGGTTCGGCGTGGCCGCCCGGGCCGCCGCCGAGGCGGCACCGCCCCCGGAGCCGCTGTCCGACGACCCGGCCGAGGACGCGGTGCTGTCGGCGTTCGTCCGCGACGGACGGCTGGTCTCGATCCCGGCGCAGCACAGCAAGCGGCTCCTGGTGCTGCACCACCTGGTGCGTGTCTTCGAGCCCGGCGTGCGGTACCCGGAGCGGGAGGTCAACGCGCTGCTGGCCGTCTGGCACCCGGACGTCGCCGCGCTGCGCCGCTACCTCGTCGACGAGGGGCTGCTGACCCGCGAGGCCGGCGTCTACTGGCGCATCGGCGGTCCGGTGGATCTCTGATCCGCGCCGTCTTGCGCACGGTGGTCGTTCTGCGGGCCGGGATGACCGCCGCGATGCGGATGGCGGTCGTTCCGAGTAACTCGCTCGTGCGCGCGGCCGGGGCGCGCCAGACTTCCCCGCGTGCTAGTTCCGAGCGCCGACTCGTTCGCTGCCCTGGCGCGCTCCTCGCCGTGGCGGTGGTCGACGCTGCGGTTCACCCTCCGCCGCGGCGTGGACGGCGGCGGCCCGGATCACGTCCGGGCCTGGCTGCGCCGTCCGGACCAGCTCCGGGTGGAGACCCTCGAGGGCGATCTGCTCCAGATCGTCCGTGAGCCTCCGCTGCAGGTCGGCGTCCTGACTCCGGACGGCGGCTACCCGAGAGGGCTGCCGTGGCCGGTCGAGGCCGAGCCACCGGTGCTGCGCCAGGACGGGCTGGTCGACGTCCGCCCGGCGGTGGTGTCCGCCGACGCCCCGATGTACCAGGACTACCGGTGGGTGGCGATGCTCGACCCGGTCGAGCTCGCCGATGGCCAGGACCGCGAGACCGGTGAGGAGTGGGAGGCGGTGACGGTCGACGCCGTCACCGAGGTGGAGCACGCCGGCCGGCCGGCCTGGGAAGCCGTGGTGCGCCCGACTCCCTACTACGAGCCGCGGTGCGGGTGCTGCCCGCTGCTGAGGACCCGCGCGATCGACCTGCTGGAGTTCGCGGACCACCCCCACTACGTGCTGAGGGCCTACCCCGACGCCTACCGGGTGCGGCTGGACGTGGGCACGGGCGTCTGCGTGTCCACCGAGGAGATCGGCGGGCTGACGCCCGGCCGGGGCCATGAGCTGCGGATCGAGGCGGTCGACGGACCGATGGACGACGCGCTGTTCGCCCAGCCGCGCCGCGGGCTGTTCCGCCGCCGCTAGTTCCTCTCAGTACCCGGGGCCGAGCTGACCGACCGCGCCGAGGAGCACCCGGAGCGCCGCCAGTTGCTCCAGCCGGGCCGGCGGGCCGGCCGCCGCCCAGGCGTCGAGGGCGCACTCGGGGTCGTCGGCGGTGTGCCCGCACAGCGGCGGGCAGTCGACGGCGGCTTCGGCGATCTCCTCGAACGCCTCGAGGACGTCGTCGGCGGTGACGTGCGCGAGGCCGAACGACCGGATGCCGGGGGTGTCGATGACGGTGCCGCCGCCGGGGAGATCGAAGAGCACGGCCGAGGACGACGTGTGCCGGCCCTTGCCGATCTTGCTCACGTCGCCCACCGCCCGGAACGCGTCGGGGACCAGCCGGTTGACCAGGGTCGACTTGCCGACACCGGACTGGCCGACGAAGACGCTCATCCTGTCGACGAGCCGGTCGAGGAGCGGGTCCAGCGGCGTTTCCCGGGAGATGTGCACGGCATCCAGGCCCAGCCCGGCGTACCGGTCCAACAGGGGCTGGGGGCTGCCGAGGTCGGTCTTCGTCATGCAGAGCAGCGGTTCGAGGCCACCGGCGTAGGCCGCGACCAGGCAGCGGTCGAGGAAGCCGTACGCCGGCTCGGGGTCGGTCACCGCGGTGACGATGACCAGCTGGTCGGCATTGGCCACGACCACGCGCTCGGTGGGGTCGGTGTCGTCGGCGGTGCGCCGCAGCGACGTCGTCCGTTCCTCGATGGAGACGATCCGCGCCAGGCTGTCGGTGCGGCCGCTCGTGTCACCGACCAGCCGCACCCGGTCGCCGACGACGACCCCGTGCTTGCCGAGTTCCCGGGCGCGCATCGCCGTGACGTCGACCGCGTCGACGCCGGGACCCTCGACCCGCACGGTCATGCGACCGCGGTCGACGGCGACGACCAGCCCGGGGACGGCGTCCTTGTGCGCCGGCCGGGTGCGCGTGCGCGGGCGGGAACCGCGACGGCCGGGCCGTACCCGGATGTCGTCCTCGTCCGAGCGGCTGTCGTGCCGCCGGCCGCTCAGTGCGGGACTCCCACGGGGTCGCCGAGCAGGCCGTTCCAGCGATCGACGAAGTCGGGCAGCGTCTTGGTGACGGCGCCGGGGTCCCCGGCCTGCACCCCCTCGATCGCCAGCCCGAGGACGGCGGCCGCGTGCACCATGCGGTGGTCGGCGTAGGAGTCCAGCAGGGCGGGCCGGCGCGGTCCGGGCTCGATGACCAGGCCGTCGGGCAGCTGCTCGACCCGCGCGCCGACAGCAGTCAGCACCTCGTCGAGTGCCTGTAGCCGGTCGGTCTCGTGGCCGCGCAGGTGGCCGATGCCGGTCAGCCGCGACGCCCCGTCGGCCAGCGCGCACAGCGCGGCGAGGACCGGCGTCAGCTCGCCCACCTCGCCCAGGTCGGCGACGAGCGGCCGGATCGTGCCGGTGCCGGTGACCTGCAGCCCCACGGGGGTGCGCTCGACCTCGGCACCCATGCGGGCCAGCAGCCGGTCCAGCTGGGCGCCGGGCTGGGTCGTGACCGCCGGCCAGTCCCGCACGGTCACCCGCCCGCCCGTCGCCAGCGCCGCAGCGAGGAAGGGGGCGGCGTTGGAGAGGTCGGGCTCGACGACGACGTCGCGGGCGGCGACGGGCCCGGGCGCAACCCGCCAGCCGCGATCGGTCGGAGTGACGTCGACGCCGTGCTCGCGCAGCGTCGTCACGGTCATCTCCACGTGCGGCATCGACGGGACGCCGCCGGCGAGGGACAGATCGATGCCCTCGTCGAAGCGGGCCGCGGCGAGCAGCAGGCCGGAGACGATCTGGGAGGACTCGCTGGCGTCCACGTCCACGGCCCCGCCGCGCACCCGGCCCGATCCGTGCACGGTGAACGGGGCGCGGCCGCGGCCGCCGTCGTCCACGGACACGCCCAGGGCGCGGAGGGCGGCGAGCAGCCCGGCGTTCGGGCGGTCGCGCAGCCTCGGGTCGCCGTCCACGGTGACGGCCCCGTGGGCCAGGGCAGCGACCGGCGGGAGGAAGCGCAGCACGGTGCCGGCCAGGCCGGCGTCGACCTGCGCCGGTCCGCGCAGGGACGACGGGGTCACGACCTGGTCGTCGCCGTCGTCCTCTATCCGGACGCCGAGGGCGCGGAGGCCGGCGGCCATCAGGTCGGTGTCGCGGGCGCGCAGCGGCCGGACCAGCCGGCTCGGCCCGTCCGCGATCGCCGCGAGGATCAGGGCCCGGGCGGTGATCGACTTGGAGCCGGGCAGGGCGACCACGGCGTCGACCGGGGTCGAGCGGTGCGGCGTCGTCCAGACCGGATTCACAGCGCCATTCTGCCTGGGGTTCTCAACCGGCCTGCGGCTTGTCCGCCTTCTTGGCCGGCAGCACGCGCGTGAGCTTGCGGTTGGCGAACTCGTACATGCCGAGCTCCGACAGCTCCCGGCCGTAACCCGAGCGCTTCACGCCACCGAAGGGCAGCTCGGCCGACGACCCGGTCGGCTGGTTGACGAACACCATGCCGGCCTCGATCCGGTCGGCGACCGACCGGGCCTGGTCGAGGTCGCCGGAGAAGACGGCGGCGCCGAGGCCGTACGTGGTGTTGTTCGCCAGCTCGACGGCCTCGTCCTCGTTCGACACCTTGTAGACGACGGCGGCCGGGCCGAAGAGCTCCTCCGAGTAGGCCCGCATCTCCGGGGTGACGTCGGTGAGGATCGTCGGCTCGACGAAGGCGCCCGGCAGGTCGGGCCGGCCGCCGCCGATGACGACGGTCGCGCCCTTGTCGATCGCGTCCTGGATCTGCGCGTGCAGGTCCTTGGCCGCCCGCTCGCTCGACAGCGGCGCGAGCGTCGTCGACGGGTCGCTCGGGTCGCCGGGGGAGAAGGTGGAGAACGCCTGCTTCAGGCCCTCGACGAACGGCTCGTAGATGTCCTCGGGGACGATCAGCCGCTTGGCTGCGATGCAGGCCTGGCCACTGTTCTGCATCCGCCCCGTCGTCGCGGCCCTGACCGTGCGGCCGAGGTCCTCGGTGTCGAGCACGATGAACGGGTCGCTGCCGCCGAGCTCCAGGACCGACTTCTTGAGGTGCTTGCCGGCCAGCGAGGCGACGGCGCTGCCGGCCCGCTCGCTGCCGGTGAGGGTGACGCCGCGCACCAGCGGGTGCGCGATGACCTGCTCGACGTCGGGGATGGCGAGGAAGACGTTCGTGTAGACGCCCTCGGGGACGCCGGCGTCGAGGAAGCACTTCTCGATCGCCAGGGCCGTCTGCGGGTTCAGCTCGGCGTGCTTGAGCAGGATCGCGTTGCCGAGGACGAGGTTCGGCCCGGCGACCCGGACCACCTGGTACAGCGGGTAGTTCCACGGCTCGATGGCCAGGATCACGCCGAGCGGCTCGTTCTCGACGACGGCCTCGCCCTTCATCACCTCGATCTGGCGGGGCTCGAGGAAACGGGGGCCGTTCTTCGCGTAGTAGTCGAGGATGCTGGCGGCCAGCTGTACCTCGCCGCCGGCCTCCTGGATGCGCTTGCCCATCTCGCGGGTCACGAGGGCGGCGAACTCGTCCGCGCGCTCGAGCATCAGCTCGCCGGCACGCCCGACGATCTGCGCCCGCTCCTCGACCGGGCGCCGCCGCCACTCGAGGAAGGCGGCGTGGGCCTTCGCGACGACGCCGTCGATGGCGCCGGCCTCCAGGAAGGGGAATTCCTTCTCGACCTCCCCGGTGTAGGGGTTGACAGTCGCGTATGGGCGGGCCCCGGAGTCGCTGGCGGTCTTCGGCTGCTCGGTCGGTGCGTTCTGCGTGGCGGTCACGTCCGTGATCCTCGTCTCTCGACAACTCCGTCCGTCAACGGCCCTACCCGAGCCGGTGCCCACCACGCGCGACGGCGCGGTGTCAGCAGGCCCACCTAGAGTTCGTCCCGACATCGGAAATCCGGGAGGAACCTCCATGTGCGGTCGCTACGCCGCCAGCCGCCGGGCCGAGGACCTGGTCCTCGAGTTCGAGGCCGTGCGGGCGGAGGGACAGGCGCCACTGCCGGCCGACTACAACGTCGCTCCGACGAAGGACGTGCACGTCGTCCGCTGGAAGAAGGAGCGCGACGCCGAGGGCGCACCCACCGGCGCCGGGCACCGCGAGCTCCGCGCCGTCCGGTGGGGTCTGGTCCCCTCCTGGGCCAAGGACGTCTCCGTCGGCAACCGGATGCTCAACGCCCGCGTCGAGTCGCTCACCGAGAAGCCGGCCTTCAAGAAGGCCGCCGCCTCCCGCCGGTGCCTGGTGCCGGCCGACGGCTGGTACGAGTGGGCCAAGCGGCTGGACTCCCCCGGCAAGCAGCCGTACTACGTCACCCCGCAGGACGGGTCGCTGCTCGCCTTCGCCGGCCTGTGGGAGGTCTGGGGCCGCGGCGAGGACCGGCTCTACACCTGCACGATCGTGACGTCGCCGGCCGTCGGGGCGCTGACGGAGATCCACGAGCGGATGCCGCTGGTGCTGCCCCCCGACCGGTGGACGGCGTGGCTCGACCCGGCCCGTGAGGACGTCGAGGAGCTGGCTCAGCCGACGCCGCCCGAGCTGGTCGAGGCGCTGGAGCTGCGCCCGGTCAGCACGGCGGTGAACAACGTGGCCAACAACGGGCCGGAGCTGGTCTCCCGGTCGGAGGCGGTCAGCGCTCCCGCGGACCAGCCCGCGCTCTTCTGACGGTGGAGTCAGGCCCCCACCCGCTGCCGACCTGGGTCGCGGCGACCGTCACCTTCCTCTGCTCCGGCGCGGTGCTCGTGCTCGAGATCGTCGGACTGCGGCTCATCGCGCCGTACGTCGGCGTCACGCTGCAGACCAGCACCGCGATCATCGGCTTCGCGCTCGCCGCCATCGCGCTCGGCGCGTGGACCGGGGGCGCCACCGCCGACCGCACCGACCCGCGCCGCCTGCTCGCGCCGCTGATGGTGGCCGGTGGCGCGCTCGTCGTCGCCGTCCTGCCGCTGGTGCGGTTCACCGGCTCGCTGCTCAGCGGAGCCGACGCCGGGGGAGTGCTGCTGCTGGCGGCGGTCGCGGTCGTCGTCCCGGCCGCCCTGCTGTCTGCGGTGCCGCCGATGGTGGTGAAGCTGCAGCTGGCCACTCTGTCGGAGACGGGGGCCGTCGTCGGCCGGTTGTCGGGCATCGGCACCCTGGGCGGCATCGCCGCGACGTTCGTGACCGGCTTCCTGCTGATCGCGATCCTGCCGAGCAGCGTCATCCTCGTCGGCACCGGCGGGCTCACCGTGGTGGCCGGCATCGCCGTCGGCGTCCTGCTGCGCCGCAGGACGGCGGGCGGTGCGGGCCGCGTACCACCCGGGCTCCTCGTGCTGGCCGTGGCCGGCGCCGGACTGGCCGCCGTGGCGCCGACCCCGTGCGAGCAAGAGACCGCCTACCACTGCGCCCGCGTGGTCGCCGACCCCGAGCGCGGGTCCGGACGGGTGCTGCTGCTCGACACCCTGCGGCACTCCTACGTCGACCTGGCCGACCCGACGCACCTGGAGTTCGAGTACGTCCGGGCGATCGCCGCCGTCACCGACGTCGTCGCCCCCGCCGGGGAGCCGCTGTCGGCGCTGCACGTCGGCGGCGGCGGGCTCACCCTGCCGCGCTACCTCGCCGAGGTCCGGCCGGGGACCGAGAGCCTGGTGATCGAGGTCGACCCCGGGGTCGTCGCCATCGA
Source organism: Blastococcus sp. CT_GayMR20 (assembly GCF_004570345.1). The sequence goes on from NZ_SPQM01000006.1 coordinate 74,061, forward strand.
CCGGGAGCAGCTCGAGTTGGAGACCTCCGACCGGCTGCGGGTCCGGGTGGCCGACGGCCGCGTCGGCCTGGCCGACGAGCCGCCGGGAGGTCGCGATCTGGTCGTCGGCGACGCCTTCGGTGGCCTGTCGGTGCCGTGGCAGCTCACCACCCGGGAGGCGCTCGAGCTCGTCGACGACGCCCTGGCCGACGACGGCGTCTACGCCGTCAACCTCATCGACCACCCGCCGCTGGGCTTCGTGCGCGCCGAGCTGGCGACGATGCGCGCCGTCTTCCCGCACGTCGCGCTGCTGGCGCGGATCCCGGTGCTCGCGGGCGAGGACGGCGGCAACCTGGTCGCCGTCGCATCCCGGCAGCCGCTGCCGACCGAGGCGATCGCCGAGGCGCTGACCGACCGCGACCTCGTCTGGCGGGTCGCCGAGGGCGACGCCCTGGCCGACTTCGTGGGCGACGCCGACGTGCTCACCGACGACCACGCGCCGGTCGACCAGCTGCTCACGCCGTACGGCTGAGACCGCTCTGCGAAGGTCGTCGGGCCTCCACTCAGGTAGCGATCCCTCGACTTCGATCGCGCGAGCATGTGGCGCCGAGGGCGGCTCGTGGGACACCCGCCCCTTCGCGCAGTCTCGGCCATCCGACGCCTGCGGTGGTCAGCCCTGGACGAGGCCGACGATCACCCGGCGGCGGTTCTGCGGGAGCATCCCGGCCACGCGCTGGACGGCCGGCCGCTGCCGGCCGATTGATCTCTTGCAGGAACGACAACTCACGACACGCTAATTTGGGGCAGCCCAAAGCAGAGGAGAGCCCCGTGGGCAAGGTGGTCATGTACAGCTCGGTGTCGGTGGACGGCTTCGTCGCGGACGAGGATGACCAGCCCGGACCGCTGTTCGACTGGTTGTCCAGCGGTGACGTGCCGTTGGACGAGAGCGGCGAGTTGAAGGTGTCGCAGGCGTCCTACGACTACACCCGGCCGTACTGGGACCAGATCGGGGCGACGATCGTCGGCCGCCACGTCTTCGACATGACGGACGGCTGGGACGGGAAACCTCCGGGCGGGATCGACCACGTGGTCGTCGTGACGCACCGACCGAAGCCCCAGGGTTGGGACCCCGAGGCGCCGTTCCACTTCGTCGACGGCGTCGAGGCAGCCGTGGCCAGGGCGCAGGAGCTCGCGGGTGACCGCATGGTGGAGGTCGCTGCTGGCGACGTCGGTGGCCAGGTCCTTGCCGCGGGCCTGGTCGACGAGGTCCGCATGGACGTCGTACCCGTCGTGTTCGGGTCCGGCAAGCGCTACTTCGGGTCGGTCCGCGCGCAGCACCTTCTGGAGGATCCTGACGTGGTGATTCAGGGCAACCGGGTGCTTCACCTGCGCTGTCGGGTGCGCCGTTGACGGATCTGAGCGGGGAGGCGAAGAAGTCCACTGCGCCCGGTGACACGAGGTCGGGCCTCCGGCTGCGTGTGCGCCTCGCTGTTCCGGTCGGGCAGCCGACGCCGGTCGTCCTGGCCGCGGTCTCGGCTGAAGTTGCACCGGAGAACCGGAGCTGCACCTGAGAAGACGCCGTGATTGCCCTGCGAGGATGACCTTTGTGGACACATTCGCGGAGATTGCCGACGAGCGTCGCGGTCTGGCTGCGCTGCTGTCGGGACTGACGGGGGAGCAGCAGGCGACGCAGAGCCTCTGCAGGGAATGGAGCGTCCACGACGTGGTTGCGCACCTGGTCGTGCCGCTGGAAGTAGGCATCCCGAAGTTCGTGTTGGCCATGGTGGCGTGCCGCGGGAACTTCGACCGAGCGAACGTTCGGCTGACCCGCGAGCAGGCACGTCGGCCGTTCGGCGAGCTCACCGAGGTGCTGCGTCGAAAAGCCGACTCGCGGTTCACCCCGCCCGGTGCAGGTCCCGAGGCGCCCCTCACGGACCTGCTGGTACACGGCCTGGACATCCGCTGGCCCTTGGGGCTGCCCCGCGACATCCCCCAGGAGCGCCTGCACACGTCGCTGACCTACCTGACCGCCGCGCCCGCCGGTGGCGTCGTGCCCAAGGGAACGCTGGACGGTCTGCGATGGGAAGCCAGTGACATCGACTGGTCTCACGGCAGCGGTCCTACCGTGCGGGGCGACGCCGAGGCGCTCCTGCTGGCAATCACCGGCCGCACCGTCGCACTCCGCCACCTCAGCGGGGACGGCCTATCGACGTTGCGTGGCCGACTGGCCTGACCCTGTCCCGTCCCGAACATCCCCGGCGGCCCACGTGGGCCGTCACGAGACAGTCGGGCCGGCTCGCAGTCAGGGCGGTCGCCAGGACGCAGGAGCATGGGCGCTGAGGTCCAGTCCCCGATTCCCGAACGCCTGACCTCACCGGCCGATCGGTGCGGTGCGGGCCCTCGTCAGGCCCACCAGGTCCGCGGGTGGCAGCTCCACCTGGAGGCCGCGGCGGCCGGCGCTCACCATCACCGTGGCGAAGCCGAGTGCCGACTCGTCGACGACCGTGGCCAGCGCCTTCTTCTGGCCGAGCGGGCTGATGCCGCCGAGCACGTAGCCCGTCGTCCGTTCGGCGTCGGCGGGCTCGGCCATCACCGCCTTCCGGCCGCCGACCGCCGCGGCCAGGGCTTTGAGGTCCAGCGTGCCGCTCACCGGGACGACCGCGACGGTGAGGACGCCGTCGACGCGGGCCACCAGGGTCTTGAACACCTGGCGGGGATCGGCGCCGAGCGCGGCCACCGCCGCCTCGCCGTGCCCCTGGTCGGCGGGGTGCTCCGGGTCGTAGGGGTGCAGGGTGTGGGCCACCCGGGCCCGTTCGAGAACCCGCACCGCGGGGGTCGCCGCCACGGCGCCGCAGCGTAGCGGCGGTTCCGACCCGGCTCGCCGGTACCGGGAATGCCCGCCCTCCCGCCCGCCGTTGGACCGGCCGTGAGCAGCACCGTCTCCAGCGCCCGCCCGCGGGCCGCGCACCGGCGCCCCCCGGGCCGCCCCGATGCCGCGCGGCTAGGATCGATCGATGCGGCGCCCCGCATCCGGGGGCCCCAGAGAGGACGGTCGGTGCCTGAGCAGACCGCAGATCAGACCCCCGAGGACACGGCTCCGGTCGAGACGCCCGAAGCGCGGGCGGACGGCAGCCGAGCCGGGGAGGCGGAGACCCGCGCCGAGCGGGACGCCCGTTTCGAGCGCGACGCGCTGCCCTTCCTCGACCAGCTCTACCCGGCGGCGTTGCGGATGACCCGCAACCCGGCCGACGCCGAGGACCTCGTGCAGGAGACCTTCGTGAAGGCCTACTCGGCCTTCCACCAGTTCGCCGAGGGCACGAACCTCAAGGCGTGGCTGTACCGGATCCTGACCAACACCTACATCAACAGCTACCGCAAGAAGCAGCGGCAGCCGCAGCAGTACCCCACCGAGCAGGTGCAGGACTGGCAGCTGTACGCGGCGGAGGAGCACACCTCGAGCGGGCTGCGCTCCGCCGAGATCGAGGCGCTGGACCACCTGCCCGACTCCGACATCAAGGAGGCCCTCCAGCAGTTGCCGGAGGACTTCCGTCTGGCGGTGTACCTCGCGGACGTCGAGGGCTTCGCCTACAAGGAGATCGCCGAGATCATGGGCACGCCCATCGGCACGGTGATGTCCCGTCTGCACCGTGGTCGACGGGGACTGCAGAAGCTGTTGGCCGATTACGCCCGCGAGCGCGGCTTCGTCCGCGCCGGAGCCGGTGAGGGGGCGAGCCAGTCATGACCGACGACGTCCATGGCGCAGGCGAGCCGATCGAGATCCATTCGTGCGACGACGTCCTGTCGCACGTCTTCGAGTTCCTGGACCACGAGACCGGCGACGAGCGGCGCGCGCTCATCGCCGAGCATCTCGAGGACTGCTCCTCGTGCCTCCGGGAGTTCGGCATCGAGGCGGAGTTCAAGGCGCTGGTGCGCCGGCGCTGCGGGGGAGACGCACCCCCGGCCGGCCTGCGCGAGCGCATCAAGGTGCAGCTGACCAACGTGTCCTTCGAGGAGGACGGCACGCAGGTCAGCGTCCAGCGCGTCACCGCCGAGAGCGCCGGGGACCACCCCGCCCCCGCCTGATACGCACTAACGAAAGCGCCCCTCTCCGCAATCTGCGGCGAGGGGCGCTGTCTTTCGGGTCCTCTTTCAGGCGTTGGGCCGCTTGCCGTGATTGGCCTTGCTTCCCTTGCGGGAGCGACGCTTGCGTCCACGCTTGGACATCGCTGCCCTCCTCTCGCGGTGCTGGTGGGCCGGTCGACCCCTGTCCTCGCGGACCGGGACAGGGCGCACGTAGGGTGCGCGGCGTCGCCGGAGCCGCCAAGCTGGCTCGGTAAGCCTCTCACGAGGCGGGCCGGCTCACTGCACAGCGGTGGTTCCGGACGGGGGGTCGCAGGAGGGGGCGGGCGTGGCACAGCTGGGGATCGAGAGCGTGCTCGTGGCCGGCCGCGGACCGGCCGCGTGCGCGGTGATGTCCGCGTGCGCGCGGCTGGGTGTGAAGTCGGTCGCGGTGCACTCCGAGGCGGAGCGCTCGGCCTTGCACGTGCGGCTGGCCGATGACGCCGTGCTGCTCGGGCCGGCGCCGGCCAGCGAGTCCTATCTCGCCGTGGACCGCATCGTCGAGGCTGCCCGCCGCAGCGGGGTCAGCGCCGTCCTGCCGGTGCCGCCGGCGCTGGCCGGGAACGCCCGCCTGGCCGCCGCCGTCCTGGCGGCGGGGCTGACCTGGGTCGGTCCGGACGCCGACGTGCTGGAGCGGCTGGGGGGCGACGGCGTGGAGCCGGCCAGCGAGCGGGGTCTGCTGGCGTGGGTGACCGCCGACGGTCTCCGGTTCCCGACCTTCGTCTCGCGCGACCGGGCCGCCGGCATCGCACGGGTGTCCTGGACACCCGGGGACGGTGACCCGGCGGAGCTCCCCCGCAGCGCGAAGCGGCTGGTGGACGTCGGCTGGCGAGGCCTGGTCACCGTCGGCGTCTCCCCGGACGGCGAGCTCGCCGAGGTGGCCGCCGGCTTCTCTCTCGACATGGCCGTCCTGGAGCGGGCCCACGGCGTGGACGCGGTCGAGCTGGCGCTGCGCAGCGCCGGGGGACCCGCTGCGGTGGCGGCCGCACCTGCCGGACCGGCCGCACGCGCCGCGGTCGCCGTCCAGCTGCGGTCGACGCTGCCGCCGGGAACCGCGGGCCGGGTCACCGGGCGGCTGCCCGTCGGCCGCTCCGGAGGCCCGGGTGCCGAGGTCGTCTCGGTGCGCGGGTACGAACCGGGGGACCGGCTGGACGGCTGGTACGACGCCCTGCTGGCGACGGTCAGCGCCGCCGGTCCCGACATCGCGTCTGCCGCGCGGGCGGCGTCCGACGTGCTCTCCGCGCTGCCCGACACCGGGGTGCCGCACGACGGCGCCGACGTGTGTGCCGTCCTCGGCCGGCTGGCTGCCGGAAGAGCGGTCCCGACCGCCTGACCCCGTGCTTGGATGATCATGTCCGGAGACGGCAGGTCGGTGAGGAGGCCCGGTGGCGGTCGAGGAGATCCACGCGGAGATGGTGTCCAGCGTGTGGAAGGTCCTCGTCGAGCCGGGCACCGAGGTCGCGGCCGGCGACACGCTGGTCATCCTCGAGTCGATGAAGATGGAGATCCCCGTCCTCACCGAACGCGCCGGCACCGTGCAGGAGCTGCACGTGGTGGAGGGCGAGGTGCTCCAGGAGGGCGACCTCATCGCCACCGTCGCCGGTGGCTGAGGTCGCCCCTCCGTCAGAGCACCTCGTAGGAGACCTCGCCGCTCTCGTCCACGGTCGCGGTCACCTCGATGCTGTCCGAGGCGTCCCCGGCGTTGACCACGGTGCAGGGGATGGGCGTCCCGACGCCGTCCACGAGGACGGAGTGCCCGTCGGCGTCGCACGTGCTCTCGACCTCCACGCCGGAGACCTCGCCCAGCTGCTCGTCCAGCGACGCCTCGACCGTGGCGATGTCGACGAAGGTGTTGTCGCCGTCGATCTCGACGTTGCCCCGGTCGTCGGTCTGCGTGACGGTGAAGGTGATCGGCTGGTCCTCCAGCGACGCCGAGCAGGCGAACGAGCCCCCAGCGTCGGCCTCGATGTCGGCCGGGCAGGAGACGTCGGTCGGCGCGACGCCGGCCTGGTCCTGCGTCAGCTGGGCGATCTGGCGCTCGGCCTCGGCGGTGTCCAGGGTCTTGCTGCCGAACAGCAGGAGCGCGCCGACGACGAGCCCGCCGAGCACCACGACGGCGGCGACGACGGCGCCGACGATCACGCCGGTGCGCCTGCGCCGGGGCGGCGCAGATGGCTGGCCGGAGCCGGCAGCCGCGGGGCCGTAGGGGGCGTACGACGGGGCGTACGGCGGCGTCGGCTGGCCGGAGGGCGGGGTCGGGTACGTCTGCTGGGTCATGGCGATTCTCCTCGTCGGGTGGGCCTGGGAGGACCATGACCCGGGGCGCTTTCGGTGGACTTGGCACGCACTAGAGGCCCACTTGAACCGCCCGGATACCGGCACCGGGCGGGCTCAGACCTCAGGCATCGGTGCGTCGAGGAAGGTGCGGACGACGTCCAGGACGAGCTCGGTCCGCGCGAGGCCGTTGAAGTGGGTGGTGCCGGCGAACACCGCCAGCTGCGAGGCCGGCACCCCGGTGAAGTCGCCGTTCACGTCACCGCCGCGCAGCTGCAGGAAGCGGACGGCGTGGTCGAGCGTGATCGCGTCGCAGTCGCCCAGCGTGATCAACGTCGGGGCGGGAATGCCCTGGATGTCCGCGTCCGACCGGCCGGCGAACCCCTCGTCGCACGTCCCCAGCTTGTCGAGCAGGACCTGCAGCCGGTCGGGGTGCGGCGACTTGGCCCGGTATGCCGGCTCCATCGGCGTACCGGCGATCATCTCGACAGTCAGCTCCGGCACAGCGGTCTTGTTCTCGGGGCGGTCGCCGTCCGGGTGGAACGAGGCCGACGACACGATCAGCTTCCGGACCAGCTCCGGCTGCCCGATGGCCAGGTGCAGGGCCGTCGCCCCGCCGACGCTGAACCCGAAGACGTCTGCCCGAGCGACGTCCAGGTGCCCCAGCAGGCCGACGACATCGGACGCCAGATCCGCACTGCGCAGCGGCCGGTCGACGTCGTTGGTCCGCCGGTGCCCCTGGAGGTCGGCGGCGATCACCTGGCGGTCGGCGGTCAGCCCGGGCAGGACCTGGCCGAACTGCTGATCGATGTCGAAGAGCCCGCCGTGCAGCAGGAGCAGGGGCGTCCCGCCGGAGCCGTGCACCTCGTGGTACATCTTCAACGCCGTCCGGCGTCCCCTCCTACAGCTCGCGCGCGTAGACGAGCAGGTCGATGGCGGGCTCGGGCGACCAGTCCCGCTCGGGCAGCCGCGTGAAGCCCATCCGCCGGTAGAGCCGCTGGGCAGCGGTCATCCGCGGGTCGGTCGAGAGCACCATCCGGCGCTTGCCGGCGGCGCGCGCCCGCTCGAGACAGGTGCGGACCAGCAGCTCGCCGACGCCACGCCCCTGCGCCGACGGGTCGACCACCAGCATCCGGAACGCCGACTCGTCCTCGGAGGCGGTCACGTTGCCGAAGTCGCCGTCCAGGACCAGCGCGACGCTGCCCACGATGCGACCGGAGTCCCGGACCACGAGCAGCTCCGAGCGGTCGGCGCGGCCGGCGACGTCGGCCAGCTCGACGCCGTACCCGGGGGAGGCGAGACCGCCGTCCACGTAGACCCGCACCGTCAGCTCGGCGATCGCGTCGTAGTCCTCCGGTCGGGCCGGCTCGACGGACGGGGAGGCGAGGGGCTCGGCCACGCGGAGAGCGTATGCGGCGGCCGCCTTAGGCTCGGAACCATCATGAGCAGCCTCTCGGACCGCCTCACCCGCGGCTCGGCGTCCAGCCCGTCCCAGGTCGAGCACGCCCGCCGCCTGGTCGCCGACTGGCAGCTGCTCGCCGATCTCGCCTTCGCCGACCTGACGCTGTGGGTGCCGCTCCCGACGGGGAGCTGGTGGTGCGTCGCGCAGGTCCGGCCCCTGACCGCGCCGACCAGCCGTCCGGAGGACCTGGTGGGCACCGAGGTCGACGGGGTCGTGGCCGAGCCGTTCGTGGTCGCGCACAGCGAGGGCCGGCCGGTGACCGAGGGCGAACCCGACTGGTCGGGCGTAGCCCCGCGGCGGCGCGAGGTGATCCCCGTGCGCCACGACGGCGTCCCGGTGGCCGTCCTGGCCAAGGACACCAACCTGGCCGTCACCCGGTCGCCGTCCACCCTGGAGCTGACCTACCTGGACATCGCCGCCGACCTCTGCCTGATGGTCTCGTCGGGCAGCTTCCCGCCCCAGAAGCTGCAGGACGCGGAGGTCAGTCCCCGCGTGGGTGACGGCCTGGTCCGCCTGAACAGCCACGGCCGCGCGACCTACGCCAGCCCCAACGCGCTGTCGGCCTACCGGCGGATCGGCGTGGCCGGCGACGTCGTCGGCGCCGACCTCGCGGAGCTGACCCGGGGCGCCTCGGCCGACCGCGTGGCCGGGGAGGCCGTGGCGGCCGGCATCGCCGCAGCTGTCGCCGGCCGGTTCCCCGATCCGATGGACGTCGAGGGCGCCACCGCCACGATGCTGCTGCGCGCGCTGCCGCTGCGGCCTCCCGGCTCCGAGCCCGGCGCGCTGGTGCTGGTCCGCGACGTGACCGACGTCCGGCTGCGGGACCGCGCGCTGCTCACCAAGGACGCCACCATCCGCGAGATCCACCACCGCGTGAAGAACAACCTGCAGACGGTCGCGGCGCTGCTCCGCCTGCAGGCCCGCCGGATGACCGAACCGGCCGCCCGAGCGGCGCTGGAGGAGTCGGTGCGCCGGGTGGCGTCCATCGCCGTGGTCCACGAGACGCTCGCCGGCAGTCGGGAGGACGTCGTGGTCGTGGACGACGTCCTGGACCAGGTCTTGCCCATGCTGGGGGACCTGACGTCCGTCGGGCCGGCCGCGCACACGCGGCGCACCGGCTCCTTCGGCGAGCTCCCGGCCGCCGCGGCGACGCCGCTGGTGCTGGCGATCACCGAGCTGCTGCACAACGCCGCCGAGCACGCCTTCGAGGGGGTCCCGGGTTCGATCGAGCTGATCGCGGAGCGGACCGGCGACGACCTCGTCGTCCGGGTGCGGGACAACGGCCGCGGGCTGCCCGAGGGCTTCGACCCGGCCGGCAGCGACGGGCTGGGCCTGCAGATCGTGCGCACCCTCGTCACCAGCGAGCTCGGCGGCACCCTCGCGATGGGCACTCCTACCGACCAGCCGGGCACGGAGGCGGTGCTGAGGCTCCCCGGGGTCGGCCTGCCGCGGAGGTGAGCAGTGTGCGCTGATGGGCAGTTCCAGCGGCCAGAACTGCCCATCCGCGCACATCGTCGCCACACACAGCCGAGGCCGGCCCGGGGGATCCCGGACCGGCCTCGTGGCGGTTCGTCGTGCGGTCGTGCTCCGGATCAGGCGGTGCGCACCCGGGTACGAGCCTGACGGCGCTTCAGCGCACGCCGCTCGTCCTCGGAGAGCCCACCCCAGACCCCGGAGTCCTGGCCCGAGCGCAGTGCCCAGTCCAGGCACGACGACACGACCGGGCAGCGCTGGCACACGGCCTTGGCCTGCTCGATCTGGACGATCGCCGGGCCGGTCGTCCCGATCGGGAAGAACAGCTCGGGGTCCTCGTCCCGGCAGAGCGCGCGGTGGCGCCAGTCCATGGCTTCGTACTCCTCGGTGTCGTTTACGGTTGCTATCTCAGTCGCCGGCCTCGGACCGCAGTGCAGGGCCGACACCGGTTGCCCAGCGCTTTGGCTCAGCGACTTCGAGCGTTGTCCTCACCGGCGAAGTTTTGTTACCGGCAAGTTGCGTTCACGTGCGATGTTTTCACGACGAGGACGCCTGTCAAGCAGATCGAGGCCGTCGTTCGACCCCTCGTGAGCAAGCTCACCACGGGCGTGCTAGGCCCGCCACTCGACGGAACCACACACCGGTGCGGGACGTTGACAACCGTACTGCGACGTGCGTGAGAGCCCCAGCGGGATTTCTCAGGCGACGACGCGCAGAGCGGCGGGAACGTGCGTCAGCCGCAGTCCTGTCGCGGTGCCGAGATGGTCGCCGTCCACCTGCCAGCCCTGCGGACGGGAGGCGGTGAGCGACAGCTCCTCCAGGTCGTGCCACCGGTGCACGCCGCGCCCGCGGGCGTCGGGTTCCCGCGCCAGGGTCTGGCGGAGCGTGTGCAGCATCCGGAGCGGACCCATGCGGCCCATCGCGAAGACGTCGAGGCCGCTGTCGAACGAGGCCTCGGGGGACGGGTTGACCGGTCGCGCGCCGAGATAGGTCCACGGGCTGACGTTGGAGACCAGGCAGAGGAACAGCCCCTCCAGCGGCGGCTGACCCGGCAGCTGGAGCGTCATGGCCGGCCGCCGGCGTTCCCGCCCCACCAGGAAGGCGCTGGTCGCCTCCCGGACGTAGAGGGCGCCGGTGGAACGGCGGCCCCGCGCCCGCTGCGCCTCGACGCGCGCGATGACCTCGGCGTCGAAGCCCAGGCCGGCGGCGAAGACGAACCAGCGCGGCGGCGTCCAGTCGTCGTCGTGCCGGGCGGCGTCGGCGTCGGCGTCGGCGGCTGCCGTCGCCGGGTCGCCGCCCTCGACCGGTGCGGCGCTGCAGCCCGAGGCGCTCGCGGTGCCGAGGGAGACCAGGCGGGTCCGGCCGGCGCGCAGCGAGTCCAGGATCTCCGCGGTCGCCTCGATCGGGTCGCGGGAGCGGCCGATCGCGCGGGAGAAGACGTTCGTCGACCCGCCCGGCACGACGGCGAGCATGGGCAGGTGCGGGGCGGGGCCCTTGTCGAGGATCCCGTTCACGACCTCGTTCACGGTGCCGTCGCCGCCGACGGACACCAGCAGGTCGATGCCCTCGGCCGCCGCCTGGGCGGCGAGCTCCCGCGCGTGGCCGCGGTGGTTGGTCTGGACGACGTCGAGCTTGAGCTCGCTGGCGAGAGCGCCGACGAGCACGTTCCGCATCTTCTCCGTCGTGGTGGTGGCCGCAGGGTTGACCACCACGAGCGCGCGCATGGACGCCAGGCTAACCAGCCGCGACGCTTTTCCCCGGGAGGAAGGGCGCAGGAGCAGCGTCCGTGCCCGCGTAATCTCGCCGTCGTGACGGAGCAGAGCGGTGCAGCGCCGCAGCCGCCCCGCAGGGCGCTGGACCGGTTGCTCGGTGCCGCGGCCGAGCCGCCGGCACCCCGGCCCGAGCGGTCGCGCCCCGAGGCGCCGCGCGCCCTGAAGTGGGCGGCCGCGGTCGTCGGCCTGGAGGCGGCGCTCATCGCGATCGGCGCGCTGGTGCTGCTCTGGCTGACCGTGACCAGCTCGGCGGACAGTGTCTCCCGCGCGCTCGCGGAGGTGGTGATCGTCGCCGGCGGTGCCGCGGCCCTCGCGGTGGCCGCGACCGGGCTGTGGCGCGTGGCGAGCTGGGCTCGCGGCCCGGTCGTCGTCCTCCAGCTGCTCCTGGCCGCGCTGGCCTACACGACCGCGTTCGAGGCGGAGCAGCCCGCGATCGGGTTGCCCGTCCTCCTCCTGGTGGCCGCCGAGCTCTACCTGCTCGCCACGCCCGAAGCTCGCCTGGCCTACCTGGAGCGTTAGACCAGATCGATGACGTCTGCGATCGAGTCGAGGATCCGGCTCGGGCGGAACGGGAACCGGCTGACGTCGGCCGCGGCCGTGGAACCCGACAGCACCAGCACGGTCTCCAGGCCGGCCTCGATGCCGGCCACCACGTCGGTGTCCATGCGGTCGCCCACCATGATCGTGGACTCCGAGTGCGCCTCGATGCGGTTCATGGCGCTGCGGAACATCATCGGGTTCGGCTTGCCGACGAAGTAGGGCTCCGCGCCGGTCGCCCGGGTGATCATCGCCGCGACCGAGCCGGTCGCCGGCAGCGGACCCTCCGGCGACGGGCCGGTGACGTCCGGGTTCGTGGCGATGAATCGGGCGCCGCGCCCGATCAGCCGGATCGCCCGGGTGATGGCCTCGAACGAGTACGTGCGGGTCTCCCCGAGGACGACGTAGTCGGGGTCGGTGTCGGTGAGCGTGTAGCCGACCTCGTGGAGCGCGGTGGTCATCCCCGCCTCACCGATGACGTAGGCGGAACCGGCCGGCAGCTGCGTGGCCAGGAAGTCCGCCGTCGCCAGCGCCGACGTCCAGATCGACTCCTCGGGCACCTGCAGGCCGGCCCGGACCAGCCGGGCGGAGAGGTCGCGCGGCGTGAAGATCGAGTTGTTGGTCAGCACCAGGAACCGGCGCTGCTTCTCGACCAGCCGCTCCAGGAACTCCGCGGCGCCGGGCAGCGCCTTCTCCTCGTGGACGAGGACGCCGTCCATGTCGGTCAGCCAGCACTCGGGCGGCGTGCGCTCGGTGGTCATGGGGTCCTCCGGTCGTCGGCGAACGTGCTGAGGGCCTCGTCGGTGAGGCGGAAGACGGTCCAGTCGTCCATCGGGACGGCGCCGGCCGCCTTGTAGAAGTCGATCGAGGGCGCGTTCCAGTCCAGGACCGACCACTCGAGGCGGGAGTACCCCCGCTCGACGCAGACGGCGGCGAGGGTGCGCAGCAGCTCCCTGCCCAGACCGGTGCCGCGGTGGCCGGGTGACACGTAGAGGTCCTCGAGGTAGATGCCGTGGGTGCCGCGCCAGGTGGAGAAGTTGAGGAACCACAGCGCGATCCCCACGACCTCGCCGGGGTGCACCCCGTCGTCAGCTGTTGCCACGTGCCCGAACAGGGCGGGGGAGTCGCCGAACAGCACGGCGGTCAGCTGCTCCTCGGTGAGCCGCACCTCGTGCAGCGCCCGCTCGTAGTCGGCGAGCTCGCGGACGAGCCCCACGACGGCCGGGACGTCGTCCGGACGGACCGGTCGCACCGTCATGAGAGCACCTCCTTGAGCCGGTCCGGCAGCAGCCGGCCCAGCGGCGACACGATCGGGACCAGCACCGGCGCCAGCAGGTAGCCGTAGGCCAGGGCGATGCCGGTCCACACCGGATCGATCACGAGGCCGATGACGATCACGAGGGCGGCCGCGATCAACCCGTACGGCCGGCTGCTCTTGGGACTGACCAGCGACCGGAACGACCGGAAGCGGATGTTGGTGACCATCAGCAGCGCCGGGACGACGACGACCAGCAGCACCCACAGGCGGTCGCGGCCCTGCATCTGGTCGCCGAACGCGAACACCGACGCGATGACCACGCCGGCCGCCCCCGGACTGGGCATGCCGATGAAGTACCGCTTGTCGGCCGTGGGATCGATGGTGGTGTTGAAGCGGGCCAGCCGGATCGCGGCGCAGGCGACCCAGATGAAGCAGGCCACCCAGCCGAGCGGGTCCCACTCGTCGCGGCCCTGCGAGAACACCGTGAAAGCCAGCAGCGCCGGCGCGAGACCGAAGGAGACCAGGTCGGCCAGCGAGTCGAACTGCAGGCCGAACGGGGTGACGGCGCCGACCAGGCGCGCGACCGCGCCGTCGGTGATGTCGAAGACCACCGACAGGCCGATCAGGACGGCGGCGAGATCGTGGTCACCCCGGATCGACACCAGGATCGCGAAGAACCCGCAGAACATGTTGCCGAGCGTGAACAGGCTGGGCAGCGTCGCCAGAGCGCGGCGCCGGGTGCCGCGGACGGAACCGCGGACGAACTCGACGGTCGCCCCGCGCCGGGTGGGTGGCACGCGCGACCTCCTCAGCCGGCCGCGGGCCAGCGGGCGATGACGGTCTCGCCACCGCGCACGCGCTGCCCCTCGGTCACGGTGATCGTGCACTCCGGCGGCACGAAGACGTCCATCCGGGAGCCGAACTTCATGAGGCCCATCCGCTCGCCGGTCGCCAGGCGCCGGCCCGGCCCGGTGCGGGTCACGATCCGCCGGGCCAGGACGCCGACGATCTGCCGGAAGACCACGGTGCGGTCGCCCTCGCGCAGCCACAGCTCGCTGCGCTCGTTCCGGTGCGCCGACTCCTTGCGGTAGGCGGCCAGGAAGCTGCCCTTGCGGTAGGAGCTCTCCACGACCTCGCCGCGGTAGGGCGACCGGTTGACGTGCACGTCGACGACGGAGAGGAAGACGCTGACCTGCTGCCAGTCGCCCTCGGGCGCCACGTCGGGCTGCGGTTCGCCGGCGACCATGACGACGCCGTCGGCCGGGGAGAGCACCTCGTCGGGGTCGGGCGGCACGGCGTCACAGCGGCGGTCGGGGTCACGGAAGAACAGGGCCATGTAGGCGGAGAGCCCGAGAAAGGGCCACGCGGCCCACCGTCGTCCGGCCGCGAGAGCGAGAGCCGCAGGGGCCAGGGGTCCGGTGATGAAAGGCCACCCGGCCCGGTCGATGCGCATGGTGGCCAAACGTTACCGGCCGGGTCCCGGGCGGCTCCGGACGTCCGGCTCAGACGGGCGCGGAGGCGCGGTCGGGGTCGGCGCCCTGCTCGCTGTTGCGCCCTCGCGGGGGCCCGCCGTACCAGTCGAGGCAGACCATCGTGGCGTCGTCCTGCAGGTCGCCGCCGGTGGCCCGGAGGATGGCCGACCCGAGCTCCTGCACGACCTCCCGGGGGTGCAGGTCGGCGCTGGCGGCCAGCGTGGCGGCGACGTCGAGGTTGACGGCGTTGCGCTCCTGCATGCCGTCGGTGAGCAGCACGATCCGGTCACCGGGCTCCAGCGGGAACTCCTGGACGTCGAAGCCCTTGCCGGGGACGACCCCGAACGGCGGTTCGATGCCCAGCTCGACCTCCTCGACCTTCCCGTCGCGCAGCCGCAGCGGGAACGGGTGACCGGCGTTGACGATCGTTGCGGTGCCGGTGTGCAGGTCGACCCGCATGAGCTGGCCGGTGACGAACTGCCCGGCAGGCGCGTTCTCGGCGAGGGAGTCGTTGGCGTACATCGCCTGCTTGCCGAGGTCGAGGCCCTTGCGGCGCCCGTTGCGCAGGCTGCCGACCAACAGCGTCGCCAGCAGGGCCGCCGACACCTGGTGACCGACCGCGTCGGTGATCGACACCTGGAGGGAGTCGCGGTCCAGGGTGTAGTCGAAGGTGTCCCCGCCCACCGAGCTCGCCGGCTCCAACCAGCCGGCGAGGGTGAACTGTCCCGCCTCGCACGTGTAGGAGGCCGGCAGCAGCCGGCGCTGGATCTCGGCCGCCAGCGCGAAGGGCGTCGAGCGCTGGCCCCACTCGAAGACGTCGGTGTGCCGGCGGGCGGCGATGACGACGTAGGCCAGGGCGTGCGCCGCGCTCCCGATGTCGGAGATCTCCTGGGGGGAGGGGTGGCGCGGCAGCGTCAGCTCGAGCAGCCCGATCGCGTCCCCGCGGTCGGTGACCGGGACCAGCATCCGGGCGAAGCCGTCGTCGAGCGGCCGCACGTCGGCCCCCTGGGTGCGCAGCACGCGCTCGTACAGCGTGCCGGGCAGGGGCAGGGTCTCCGCCTGCTCGATGCCGTGGCTCCGGGCGCCCTCCACCCGGTCCGTCGACGTCAGCCGGACGACGGCCCGTCCGGTGAAGTCGGTGATGAGGAGGCTGACCTCCCGGGCGTCGACCATCTCGCCGAGCGAGGCGGCGACTGCCTCGACGGAGTCGATGGGGGCCGCGGCCTCGACCTTCTCCAGGAGCGCGCCGACGTCGATCATGTAACCCTCCGAGCCGCGCATGCGGCGAACCCTAGGCGCAGCGGAAGGATCGACGCGGTCGTCGCGCCCGCAGAGAAGACGACGCTGCCGGACCGCCCGTGTATGGGTGGCCCGGCAGCGACGGGGAGAAACGTGAGAAATCAGGCAGCGGCCTTGGTCTCCCAGAAGATCTTGTCGATCTCGGCGATGTAGTCGAGGAGCTTCTGGCCCTCGGCCGGGTCCATGCTGCCCTTGCCGCCGGCGGCGCCGGCCTGCTTGGTGGCCTTGTTGAACAGCTCGTGCAGCTGGGGGTACTTCTCGAAGTGCGGCGGCTTGAAGTAGTCGGTCCACAGCACCCACAGGTGGTGCTTGACCAGGTCCGAGCGCTGCTCCTTGATCAGGACCGCGCGCTGACGGAAGACCGGGTCCTCGTTGCCCTGGTACTTCTCCTGGATGGCCTTGACGGACTCCGCCTCGATGCGGGCCTGGGCCGGGTCGTACACGCCGCAGGGGAGGTCGCAGTGAGCGGTGGCCTCCACGGCGGAGAACATGCGGGTGAAACGCATGGACGTGCCTCCGGATGTCGTGGGGTTGGGTCGTCTGCGACCCTACTCGCGGTGATCGACAGCGACAGCGCGGGAGAAGCCGTTCCCGGACCCGGCAGCGCCTGGACCATGGCGCGGATCACCGGCCCGTCGATGTCCCCGACCGTCCGCCACGGCGACCGGCTGCTGGTGCGCCGTGTCCGGTCGGCAGCGGCCGTCCGGCCGGGGGACGTCGTCCTCGCTCGGTTCCCCGCTCGCCCCGACCTGCTGGTCGTGAAGCGGGTCCTCCGGCCGGTGCCGGGCGGCCACTGGGTCGAGGGGGACAACTCCTTCGCCACCGAGGACAGCCGGTCCTTCGGCGCCGCAGTGGTCGTCGGACGCGTCGTCTGCCGGCTCTGGCCCCGCCCGGGCAGGCTGCCGCAGGGGCCACCCCATTAGGCTCCCGTGTCCATGAGCGGCAGTCCGGGTTCAGGGCACGACCAGCAGCCCGATCGCTTCGCCGACGATCCCGCGTTCGCGGTGCACGAGGGCGGCAAGCTGTCGGTCACGCCGACCCGCTCGATCGACTCGATCGCCGACCTCGCGCTGACCTACACCCCGGGCGTCGCCCGCGTCTCCAGCGCCATCGCCGCCGAGCCCGAGCTGGCCCACCGCTTCACCTGGGCGCCCCGCGTCGTCGCCGTCGTCTCCGACGGCACGGCCGTGCTGGGTCTGGGCAACATCGGCCCGGTCGCCTCCCTGCCGGTCATGGAGGGCAAGGCCTGCCTGTTCAAGGAGTTCGGCGGACTCGACGCCGTCCCCATCGTGCTGAGCAGCACCGACGTCGACACGATCGTCGAGACCGTCGCCGCGATCGCGCCGTCCTTCGGCGGGATCAACCTGGAGGACATCAGCGCTCCGCGCTGCTTCGAGATCGAGGCCCGGCTGCGCGAGCGGTTGTCCATCCCCGTCATGCACGACGACCAGCACGGGACGGCGATCGTCGTCCTGGCGGCGCTGCGCAACGCGGCGAAGGTCGTCGGCCGCGAGCTCGGCGACCTCCGGGTGGTGGTCGCCGGAGCGGGTGCGGCGGGCGTCGCCTGCACGAAGATCCTGCTCGGGGCCGGCATCGGCGACATCTCGGTGGCGGACTCGCAGGGCGTGCTGCACGCCGGCCGGGAGGGCCTGACGCCGATCAAGCAGTGGCTCGTCGAGAACACCAACCGGTCGGGGTACGCCGGCACCATGATCGGTGCTCTCGCAGGCGCCGATGTCTATCTGGGGCTGTCGGGCGGTTCGGTCCCCGAGTCGGCGATCGCGTCGATGGCCCCGAACTGCATCGTCTTCTCCCTCGCCAACCCCACGCCCGAGGTGGATCCGGAGATGGCGGCCCGCTACGCCGCCGTCGTCGCCACCGGCCGCAGCGACCTCGCGAACCAGATCAACAACGTCCTCGCCTTCCCCGGGATCTTCCGCGGCGCCATCGACGCCGGCGCCACCGCGATCACCGAGGAGATGAAGCTCGCCGCCGCGTCGGCGATCGCCGGCGTCGTCGGGGACGAGGTGCGGGCGGACTACGTCGTGCCCAGCCCCATGGACGACCGCGTGGCCCGGGCCGTCGCCGACGCCGTCGCCACGTGCGCGCGGGAGCAGGGCATCGCGCGCTGACCTCGGCGGCGGTCGGTGCACTAATCGCCCTTCACGTTGACCAGCTGGCGCAGGGTGTGCCGCACCTCCACGAGATCCTTCGCGTCCTCCATGACGACGTCCACGGGCTTGTAGGCAGCAGGGATCTCGTCCAGGAAGGCGTCGCTGTGCCGCCACTCGATGCCCTGCATCGACTCCTCGAGCTGGGCGCGGGTGAAGGTCCGCCGCGCCTGGTTCCGCGAGTACGCCCGCCCGGCGCCGTGGGGCGAGGAGTTCAGCGACAGCGGGTTGCCCAGGCCGGCGACGACGTAGCTCGCCGTCCCCATGGAACCCGGGATCAGGCCCGGCTGCCCCTTCCTCGCCTCGATCGCGCCCTTGCGCGACACCCAGAGGTCGACGCCGTCGTGGGTCTCCCGCTGGGTGAAGTTGTGGTGGCAGTTCGTGACCTCGAGGCGAGGGGTCTCGTCCGCGCGCATGTGGACGGCGAGGCAGCCGGCCACCCGGTCCATCATCTCCTCGCGGTTGAGCAGGGCGAAGTGCTGCGCCCACCGCAGCTCGGCGATGTACCGGTCGAACTCCGGCGTCCCCTCCTCGAGCCAGGCGAGGTCACGGTCGGGCAGGTCCAGCCGCTCGCGCTCGGCCCGCTTGCGGGCGATCGCGATGTGCCGCATGGCGATCTTGTTGCCCACGCCCCGGCTGCCGGAGTGCAGGAACAGCCAGACCCTGTCCTGCTCGTCGGCGGTGACCTCGATGAAGTGGTTCCCCGAGCCGAGGCTGCCCAGCTGGAGCTGCCAGTTCGGGGTCGCCCCGGTGACCGCGGGCAGCACGTGGTCGCCCAGCTCGGCGGCGAGCTCCTCCAGCTCCGCGGCCCGGCGCTTCGCCGACTCGGTCAGCCTCTTGTTGTACTTGCCGGCCGACAACGGGACGGCGCGCTCGATGTCGCCCCGCAGCGGCGCGAGCGAGCCCCGGGCGCGGACCTCCTCGACCGTCCACGGGGTGCGGACGGCGATCATGCCGCAGCCGATGTCGACGCCGACAGCTGCCGGGATGATCGCGCGTCTGGTCGGCAGCACCGAGCCGACCGTCGCCCCCTTGCCCAGGTGCGCGTCGGGCATGAGGGCGACGTGGGGTGCGATGATCGCCAGGGAGGCGGTGTTCTCGGCCTGCCGCCGGGTGACGTCGTCGAGGATGCTGGCCCAGTTCAGCAGTTTGTCGGAGAGGCGTTCCACCGCCCGATTCTGCGGGCCGTGCGACGCGCTGGCGACCGGATTCAGCCGAGGCTGAGGATCCGGTCGACCAGGGGGTCGAGGGCCGTGCGGGCCTCGGTGTTGAGGTAGACGAAGACCGCGATCGCCACGATGAAGGCGGGCACCAGCACCGCCTTCTCCAGCACCGTGCCGGTCCGCATGGGCGAGAACTTCAATCGGGTGCGCCGGACCAGCCACAGCACCGGCAACGGGATGCCTGCGTTGGTAAGGGCGTCGCCGGCGATGTGGGTGAGCACGCCCAGAGCCACGGCCCACGGCAGCCATGCCGGTTGCGGGCTGTGCTCGAGGAGCCACCAGGCCCCTGCCCACGACAGCGCGACGTTGCCGATGATCGTCGTCTCCGTGTTGCCAGGGATGACGAAGTGCAGTGCGTGGAGCGCCAGGCCGATCGCCAGGGCCATCAGCAGCAGGCTCGCCCAGTAGGTGTCCGCGGCGAGCATCGCCAGGCCGCCGAACGCCAGCGGGGCGAGCACCGCGTCGTGAGTGCCCCATCGGTGTCCGCCGGTGACCTTGCCGACCAGCCCGGACGGGACGTCGGTGACCGGACCCCACATGTCCGAGACGGTGGAGCCCCGGTGGTCGAGGTCGGGGAGCATCGCGAACCCGCCGGCGGCCGCGACCCAGGCGACCTGCGCGACGGTGCCCTGGATGGGTGCCCACGGCAGCGTCGCCGCGCCCGCGGCGAGGCCGGAGAGGGCATGCGAGTGACCGAGCACGGTCAGAGGGTGACGTCCCTGCGGCGCCAAGCCCGGTAGGCGCGCCCGGGAGCCGCCCTGCGAGGGCGGAGCGCAGCGACGGGCCCGGAAGGTCCTCACCGCGACCCGCGGCAGGGCTCAGCTCAGCCGGGGGACGGCACCTGGCCGCGGTGCGATCCGGAGGATCGCAGTGTCATTCGTCCGGGTCGGCGCCGCCGCGGGCGAGCCAGGTGGCCAGCCGCTCGACGGGCACCTCGAAGTCGGGGAACTGGTCCACGAACGCCTGCATCTGGTCGGCCAGCCAGGCGAGGGTCACCTGCTCCTCGCCCCTCCGGTCGGCCAGCTCCTCCAGCCCGCGATCGGTGAAGTACACGTCAGTCCGCGAAGGCCTCTGCGACGAGCTGGCGCTGCTCGACGTCGTGCACCTTCGCCGAACCCACGGCCGGGCTGGCCGAGGCCCGCCGGCTGACCCGGCGGAACGTCCGGCCCTCCGGCAGGTGCTCGGGCAGGTTGACGGCCATGAACTGCCAGGCGCCCATGTTCATGGGCTCCTCCTGGACCCAGACCACGTCGGTCGCGTTCGGGTACCGCTCCAGCTCCGCCCGGATCTGCTCGGCCGGCAGCGGGTACAGCTGCTCGACCCGCACGACGGCGACGTCCGCGGTGCCGTCGGACTCCCGCTGCGCCATCAGGTCGTAGGCGACCTTGCCGCTGCAGAGCAGCACCCGCCGCAACGCGGCGTCGTCCAGGGGCTCGCCGCCGACACCGCTGTCGGGCAGGACCGGACGGAAGCCCTGCTCCGTGAAGTCCTCGACCGCGCTGACGGCGGCCTTGGCCCGCAGCAGCGACTTCGGCGTGAACACCACCAGCGGGCGGTGCACGTCCGACAGCGCCTGACGGCGGAGGAGGTGGAAGTAGTTGCCCGGCGTCGTGCAGTTGGCGACGGTCATGTTGTTCTCCGCCGACAGCTGCAGGAACCGCTCGATCCGGCCGCTGGAGTGGTCCGGGCCCTGGCCCTCGAGGCCGTGCGGCAGCAGCATCACCACGCCGGAGCGCTGGCCCCACTTGGCCTCGCCGGAGCTGATGAACTCGTCGATGACCATCTGGGCGCCGTCGACGAAGTCACCGAACTGCGCCTCCCAGAGGACGAGCGCCTTCTGGTTGGCGACCGAGTAGCCGTACTCGAAGCCCAGCGCGGCGTACTCCGACAGCAGGGAGTCGTAGACGAAGAACTTGGCCTGGTCCTCGGTGAGATTGGCCAGCGGCGTGTACTCCGCACCGGTCTCCCGGTCGATGAGCACCGAGTGGCGCTGCACGAACGTGCCGCGGCGGGAGTCCTGCCCGGCGAGCCGGACCGGCACCCCCTCCATGAGCAGCGACCCGAACGCGAGCAGCTCGCCCATCGCCCAGTCGATGCCGCCCTCGCTGGCCATCGCCGCGCGCCGCTCCAGCATCTTCTGCAGCTTCGGGTGCGGGGTGAAGTCCGGCGGGAAGGAGACGTGCGCGTCGCCGATGGTCTTGAGGACCTCCGGCGTGATCGCCGTCTTCACCTGCGACTCCTGCGCCGTGCGCGGGTCCATCACGGGCTCGGGCTTGGACGTCTCCTGCGCGTCGTGCGTCTCGGCGAAGGCCCGCTCGAGCTGACCGCGGTAGTCCTTGAGGGCCTCCTCGGCCTCGGCCAGCGTGATGTCCCCGCGGCCCACGAGCGCCTCGGTGTACAGCTTCCGGACCGAGCGCTTGCGGTCGATGATGTCGTACATCAGCGGCTGGGTCATCGACGGGTCGTCGCCCTCGTTGTGCCCGCGGCGGCGGTAGCAGACCAGATCCACGACGACGTCCTTCTTGAACGCCTGGCGGTACTCGACCGCGAGCCGCGCCACGCGGACGCAGGCCTCGGGGTCGTCGCCGTTCACGTGGAAGACCGGCGCCCCGATCATGCGGGCGACGTCGG